>JBAXQU010000180.1:0-1012 GCA_037131555.1 Bacteroidota bacterium | reverse complement strand
GAAGACTTTTGTTGATCTAATGTTAACTTGATTTGCTTTTTTTCGTCTTTGCAACATCCTGTATTCCTCATACCACATTTTGCACACTTTTCTTTTTTCTCGCTCGTCAAAGACCAACCTGCAAATTGATTCATACAATAATGCATATTGATAGTAGCCCCAATTGTAGAAACACTATAAATGAGTAACAATAATATGACTATCCCTTTCTTCATGTGAATTCAAAGGTAAATACTATATCGACGCTAAAGCCAACAAATTTTTAAGCCAAATCAAAACGATCTAAATTCATGACTTTATTCCAAGCAGCAACAAAATCGTGTACAAATTTAGCTTTGGCATCATCACTAGCATACACTTCAGCTAAGGCACGCAATTCAGAATTAGAACCAAAAATAAGATCTACTCTAGTTCCTGTCCATTTTACGTTTCCTGTTGCACGATCACGTCCTTCAAAGGTTTGTTGTGAATGTGAACTTGCTGACCAAGTAGTAGTAATGTCTATTAAGTTTGCAAAAAAGTCATTGCTTAATACGCCTGGCTGATGGGTGAATACCCCATGTGACGATCCATCAAAATTGGTATTCAATACACGCATACCTCCCACTAACACCGTTAATTCGGGAGCCGTAAGTGTTAATAATTGCGCTTTATCAATGAGCATTTCTTCGGTAGAAACAACGGTATGTTTTTTTACATAATTACGGAAGCCATCTGCAAAAGGTTCTAATATTCCAAAGGATTCTACATCAGTTTGCGCTTCGGTTGCGTCTGTTCTGCCTGCTGTAAATGGCACTGTGATAGCATGTCCTCCGTCTTTAGCTGCTTTTTCTATCGCTGCTGCACCACCTAATACAATTAAGTCGGCTATTGATACTTGCTTTTCTTTGTTCGCTGTGTTAAATTCTTTTTGCACAGCTTCTAAAGTATCTAACACTTTTGAAAGTTGTGTTGGATGATTCACAGTCCAATATTTTTGTGGTGCTAAACGAACTCTTGCACCATTCGCTCC
>JBAXQU010000179.1:0-1032 GCA_037131555.1 Bacteroidota bacterium | reverse complement strand
TACGTGTCCAGATATCAATTACCTGATTGTAACGCTCATTGTTTGTGATGAAACCGTTGTTATAATTACTCCAGATTTCATCAACTTCAGCTCTTGCTTCTTTAACAAATTTTTCTTTTTCTTCAGGTATCATTACATAAGAAAGGTTGAACGAAAGTCCTCCTTTAAATGCATAATGGTAACCTAAATCTTTTATCTCATCAAGGAACTTCGCAGCACTATCCATACCGCAAGATTTGATGATACTTCCAATGATATCACGTAAGTTTTTCTTCGTTAATAGTTCGTTAATATAACCATATTCAACAGGAACTTTTTCGTTAAAAATAACACGACCCATAGTAGTGTCGATCATTTTACTTACTAATTCACCATTCTCAATTACTTTAACTTTACATTTAACGTTTGCATGAAGATTTACTTTTCCTTCGTTAAACGCAATGATACCTTCTTCAGAAGAATAGAATCTTAAGCCTTCACCTAAAACTGGCAATTCCTTTGTAGCTTTACGTCCTTTGGTCATATAATATAAACCAAGAACCATGTCCTGAGAAGGAACGGCAATAGGCGCTCCGTTTGCAGGATTTAAAATATTATGCGGAGCAAGCATCAGCATTTGTGCTTCAAGAATTGCTGCATTTCCAAGTGGTACGTGAACAGCCATCTGGTCACCGTCAAAATCCGCGTTAAATCCAGTACAAGTTAATGGGTGCAATTGAATTGCTTTTCCTTCTACAAGTTTTGGTTGGAACGCTTGAATACCTAAACGGTGAAGAGTAGGGGCACGATTCAAAAGAACCGGATGTCCTTTTAAAATATTTTCGAGAATATCCCAAATAACTGCTTCTTTTCTATCTACTAATTTCTTAGCTGATTTTACAGTTTTTACGATACCACGTTCTAATAATTTACGAATAATAAATGGCTTGAATAATTCGGCAGCCATGTTTTTGGGAATTCCACACTCGTGTAATTTCAAGTTTGGACCTACCACAATAACAGAACGACCAGAATAATCAACACGTTTTCCTA
>JBAXQU010000178.1:0-1051 GCA_037131555.1 Bacteroidota bacterium | reverse complement strand
AAATAAAATTTGGATTTTAAAAAAATTATTTATTTTTGTGTCGCAGTTCTTTTTAATAATTAATAATTTTTCTTTTCAAACTTAAAAAAAATTTAGAAATCATGACAGTAGTAATTATCCCTATCAAGTACAAATGCACTCAACAGGAGTTGTATTCTATAGCAGCTTCGATTTACACAAGTTTAGCAAAGGCTTCGAACTTGGCTTTATTTGCAGCATTGAAACCAACCAAGTATGTGCCGACTTTTTTGACGACACTGAACACAAGATTAACAGATGCCAAAAATATGTTGGATGATGACCAACGAACGGCAGCACACGAGATACAGCGAGTGAAACTGATACCGCTGGCAGACCAATGTACAAAGGACTTTAGAGCTTTGAAAACGTATATTAACGATGGCTTTCCGTTTGCAGAGCGCCATGGGCAATATATAGCGGCAGGACAAAATGAGTATGCTAAAGCGAGTGATGAAAATTGGGAACATGTGGCAGGGCTGAATACGAAGATGAATGCGTATTTGGCGGTGGCAGCGAATGTGACTGCATTGACTGGTGGAGGTATGCCAGCAGGTTTTGTGGCACAAGTAACGGGAGATACAGGGGCTTTTGCTTCGAAGTATTTGGATTTTAAAGGTACGATGCAAACGGGAAATGCAACGGGGGAAAAGAATACAGCGAATAATGGTGTGTATGATGATTTGATGAATATACATGATGATGCTGTGGTGGCACTTGAAGGTAATGATGAATTGTTGAAGGAATTTACGTTTAAGGATGTGAAAAATATTGTATCGCCTCCGGGAAGTGCGAGCTTGGAAGTGGAATTGAAACTTGCGGGATTGAATACTCCAATAGATGGAACGGTGACGATACAAAGCGCAACAGGTGTGGCGATAAAATTAGAAACGAAGGATAGTGTGGCGAAGTTTGTGAAGGTAGACCCTGATAAATACCATGTGCATGTGGTAGTGCCTGGACATCCTGATGTGGAGATAGTGAAAGAGGTGAATACGGGAGTGAATGCGAGGTTGAAGATAACGATAGAATA
>JBAXQU010000177.1:0-1066 GCA_037131555.1 Bacteroidota bacterium | reverse complement strand
CTTTTACTTTTCCTGTTCTCACTAATTCGTTAAATGCCAATCCTGCTTTTTCTCTATCGCCTTGTCCAATCCAGCAAATACGTGCCGGCAATCCCTGAAATGCAATTCTTTCGTTTGCCATATCCAGCCAGCGATGCAACGATTTATTTTCAGGAAATAATTCTTTCATCACACGGTCGGTTGTATAAATATCTTCAGGATCACCGCTCAAAGCTACCCAACGAAATGGTCCTTTTCCTTCGCAAAAAAGCGGACGAATATATGCAGGAACAAAACCCGGAAAATCAAAAGCATTCATCACACCGCGTTTGTCTTTTGCTTGTCCGCGAATATTATTTCCGTAATCAAAAGTGATGGCTCCTCGTTTTTGTAATTCCAACATTAACTGAATATGATGAGCAATGGTGTCGAGCGCAAGGTTGGTATATTTTTCAGGTTCGGTTTTGCGCATGTGATCTGAAACTTCTTCTGCCAATCCTTCCGGATAGTAGCCATTCAAAGGATCGTGTGCAGATGTTTGGTCGGTTAAAAGATCGGGAACAATATTTCTTTCAATCAATCTTTTTAATAAATCAACCGCATTACATAATACACCAATTGATAATCTTCTGCCTTCAGCTTTTGCTTTTAAAGCCATATCAATTGCCTGGTCAATATCTCTCGACATCATATCGAGGTAACGTGTTTCTATTCTTTTTTTAATTCTCCATTCCACCATTTCGGCAGCAAGGCAAACACCATCACACATAGTTACCGAAAGTGGTTGAGCTCCTCCCATTCCACCAAGTCCTGCGGTTACAGTTAGCGTTCCTTTTAACGATCCATTAAAATGCTGACGTGCTGCTTCGGCAAAAGTTTCGTAAGTTCCTTGAACAATTCCTTGCGAGCCAATATATATCCAACTTCCTGCAGTCATTTGTCCGTACATCATCAGCCCTTTTTTATCGAGCTCATGAAAAGTTTCCCATGTTGCCCATTTAGGAACCAACATCGAATTTGAAATAATTACACGCGGAGCATCTTTATGAGTTGGCAAAATTCCAACAGCTTTTCCACTTTGAATTAA
>JBAXQU010000176.1:0-1138 GCA_037131555.1 Bacteroidota bacterium | reverse complement strand
AATGCGTATTCTTCGCATTTGTCGGCTTTCGGTAAAAAGCAGGTTTGCCGTATTTCGGGCAAAATTGCTTGAACTACATACCACATCATTGTATGCCAATATCTCACCGTTCTTTTTCCACACTTTACAGGAAAATGGTGTTTTGCTATCCTGTAATATCTTACGGACAGTATTTATGTGTATCATTATTGAAAAGTTTTATCAAATACTGCATCAAAAATGCCCACATGTTTACTCATAAACATGAAGTTCTTGTTTTTTGCAACCTGATAGCTGAATGTAAATGACTGTAAAACATTGGCTTCAGTATCCGTTTTGTTCACTTTAGTGAGGGTTATCTGAGCAATGCAATTGCTACTTACCAATGCCACTGTATAGCTTCTTACAAGGTCGTCAGCCCATTCCATTTCGTTTTCCGATAAGAAGCCGCTGTTGCAGGTTTGTTCGCTCTTAAAATCTTGTGTTAGCTTTCTGTAGTGGTTGTCGATATTGCCCAAATTATACTCAGCAGTTTTTTCGGTGGTTTTCAATCCGGTGGCCGTGAACGTTTCAAGCGTTCCAAAGGCATTGAGGAAAAGAAAACTAGCTGTATCCCGGTAAGGTGTTGAATCGACCAAATAAGTATAGGCATTACATAAAGTCCCGGCCTCACCATTACTGGTAGACGATACCCATACTTGATAATTCAAAACTTCTGTGGTGTTGGGTAGTCCGAATTGTTTGAGGACATATATCAAGGAAGTATTGAGAGTCGCAATTAAATGGCTGTGAGTCGTGTTTGGTGCGTGTCCAAATAGGGTCAAATTGCCTTGCTGTTCAGTGATTACTTCATTGGCTAGGTAGGTAATTTTAGCCACCAAATAAAGATAATTATCAGTGTCTTTTTGCAGGTACGATACAGTTTCTTTCCGATCCAGAGCCGTTTTCTTCATTCCCAGGCATCGGGTAAGGAAATTACGAGCTGCCCAACTTGAATCATTCAAGTTACCCAAATCCACGTCACATTTGCAAGCAATGAAATTGCCCACAAACACATTGGCTGCTTCCGTGAATTTGAATTCAATAATTGGTGTGCCGTTCCAAAGGTAACTTACCACATCGGCTTTGTCAACTGTTGCTGTTGTGTCGAGGAATTTCT
>JBAXQU010000175.1:0-1146 GCA_037131555.1 Bacteroidota bacterium | reverse complement strand
TAAGCTGTCAGGCTTGGGAGTGGAACCACCTACATAGCGAAGGTGCTTGGTGGGGGATGAACCCGTTCTTGAATGCAGATGGTTCTGCCTCATCAACTAATTTCACCAACTATTTCTTTACCATCACAGGTTTCCACGGTTTCCACGTATTGTCTGGAGTTGTTATCAATATTATTATGTTGATCATGACTTTGACCGATCAGTTTGAAAAACGCGGACACTATTTAATGATCGAGAAAGCTGGTTTGTACTGGCACTTTGTAGATCTGGTTTGGGTATTTGTATTTACTTGTTTCTACCTGATCTAATTTCAACCAACAACTATTTAAGCAAATTATTATGTCACATACTGCAACACACGAAGATCATAGCGCTGAAGTGAGAAAAGAAGTCACTAAAGTAACCATCATCTTATCCGTTCTTACAATCATCGAATTGGCTTTAGGATTTTATATGATGGGTATTGAAGCGGCAGGAACGCGCCTTTTAATCAAAGGAACCATCGTTATACTAATGTTGGCGAAGGCTTTCTATATCGTAGGTTATTTCATGCACTTGAAACACGAGGTTAAGAATTTAATCATGACTGTTTGTGTGCCTCTTTGTATATTTTTCTGGTTTATTACGGCTTTCTTAATCGACGGAAATTCTTTCAGAAACCTACGCAATACTTACGATCCTCATTTTAAAGAGCAAAGCACTATTAAAGTTGAAGCAAAAGAAACACATGAGGAAGTAAAAGAAGCAAAAGAACCAAAAGAAGCGAAGAAGGAAGGTTTAAAACTGGATGCACCAAGAACAACCGATTAATTTTTTCTAAAATCATAATCAAAGCCATCACAAAATCTGTGGTGGCTTTTTTATTATCTTATTTTTGCAGCATGAACAAAAAAGCCTTACTAGGTTTAGTAGTAGCGTTACTGATACCGATACTATGTTACTTAGCTTTAAAATACAAGAGCGACCGAGCAATCGATATGCCCCGCAAATATTTACTGGATACAGTTGTTACCAAAATTGTAAAAGGAAAGGAAACAGAAGATAGTATCTGGCATATCACTAAAAACATCCGTCTGGTTAATCAGCTGGGCGATACAGTTCGGCTTTTTGACAAACAAGGAAAGATCTTTGTGGTAGATTTTATGT
>JBAXQU010000174.1:0-1233 GCA_037131555.1 Bacteroidota bacterium | reverse complement strand
TCATAGGCTCCATACTCGTTTATCTTCTCCTCTCCTTTTTCGCTTATTTCGGTATGGCTAAACTTTGAACCTTTTATGAAATCTACGTATATGTCTAGTCGTTTCTTTTCTACGGTAAATTGGATGTCTTTAACATACAACGGTCTAACTAATCCTATAGCTGTTTGAAATAGTTCTGTCGTTTGTTCCATATCCTTCAGTATACCGTTTTCCTTTTATGGTGCTACCCATACTTTCTTGCATAGAGCCGGTGAATTAATAGTTTGTTTAGTAGACTTGCCACGACTTGATTGATAAATTCACTTCCACGGTCTGAATGGAAGTTGAATATGGTAAAAGGAAACTGGGATAGTATCAGCTCTAGAGCTGGTTTTAAAAATTGTTCACTGATTCTTGGTACGCTAATGATGATTTCCCATTGGGTTATCTCATCTATTGCATTGATGTAATACATGTCCTTTTGGCTTACTGTATCGATCCGTATTGAACCTGGGCTATTATTCGTTTCTGGTTTTGTCGTCTCTCCTATTGCCCGTTGTGTTGCTTGTGTGTGTTTTAAATATTTTGCTTTGTAGGTACTGCTTTCCCGTAAATTGCTGATATGTGAAACTGATATTTGTGCTATCTGTTTGTATTCTTCTTTATGGAATATTTCATATTCTCTTCTTAGTATTTCATGGGTTGCTCCTGTGTTTAATCGATAGTGTAGCTCATCTGTTTTTTCTAAGAGTTTGATGTCGCATGGTGTGTATATCCGATGGTATTCTGACTTTCGCTCGTATGGCTTTTTGGTTAGTTTACTTGTAAGCGCTCTATCGATAAGTCTGAATAGTTGAGTCCGTTTGTACCCTGTTAATTGCTTGAGATATCGTAGTACCACGTGCTTATCTTTTTTAAGCAAATGATAGTAATGAAACCGTTCCACGGTTTCTTCAATGCAACTGTATTTTTCTTCGATACTTTCTATTCGTAGTACCATTTTTTGTGCATTTTGCACAAAGGCACGCAACTCTTCGATTGTTTCTATATGGGCATCTTCCATGATGATTTTCATAACTCTTGTTCCTTTATTATCGCTTATTGCTTGACTTTTTTGCCTTCCTTTTTTCTTACTTTCAGTCCCTTTTTTCATTTGGTTCTGGTGTCGGTTTCAGTCCCATCTTCCATTGGTTAATTCTCGCAGGACACAAAAATATAGTAAGCTAATATAATGGAGATAAAGATACCCGAGAT
>JBAXQU010000173.1:0-1302 GCA_037131555.1 Bacteroidota bacterium | reverse complement strand
TTAATGAATATTTTTAAATCGCACGCGATGAGGTTGAACATCACCCATTCGTTGCTTTTTATTTTCTTCGTATTCGCTATAGTTTCCTTCAAAGAAATACACTTGTGAGTTTCCTTCAAATGATAAAATATGTGTTGCAATCCTATCAATAAACCACCTATCGTGACTAATTACCACAACACAACCTGCAAAATTTTCGATAGCTTCTTCCAATGAACGAAGTGTGTTCACATCAATATCATTTGTTGGCTCATCCAGTAACAAAACGTTTCCGCCTTCTTTTAAAGTCATTGCCAAATGCACTCGATTTCTTTCACCACCTGATAGCACTCCAACTTTTTTACTTTGATCGTTCCCACTAAAATTAAATTTAGAAATATATGCACGGGCATTCATTTGTTTGTCGCCAACAATCATGGTTTCTGTTCCACCACTGATTACTTCAAATACAGATTTATCAGGCAACAAATCTTTATGACTCTGATCAACATATGCGATCTTTACTGTTTCACCAACTTTAAACTCTCCGCTATCAGGAGTTTCGAGTCCCATCATCATTCGGAACAATGTTGTTTTACCAACTCCATTCGGACCAATAATACCAACGATTCCACCTTTTGGCAATGAGAAATTTAAATTTTCATACAATAATTTATCGCCATAAGATTTGCTTACATCTTTTGCTTCGATCACCACATCACCTAAACGTGGTCCAGCAGGGATAAAGAGTTCCATGGTTTGCTCTTTATCTTTCTGTTCCTCATTTACCATTTTATCGTAAGCTTGTAAACGAGCTTTTTGTTTTGCATGACGACCTTTTGCTCCCATTCTAACCCACTCCAACTCTCGGTCTAACGCTTTTGCACGTTTGCTGTCTTGCTTTTCTTCTTGTTTCAATCGGGCAGATTTTTGCTCTAACCAACTACTGTAATTTCCTTTCCATGGAATGCCTTCGCCTCTATCTAATTCTAAAATCCAACCTGCAACATTATCTAAGAAATATCTATCGTGGGTAACGGCTATAACTGTTCCGGGGAAGTTTTTCAAATATTGCTCGAGCCAATCAACGCTCTCAGCATCTAAGTGATTCGTTGGCTCATCCAATAATAAAATATCAGGATTGCTTAATAACAAACGACATAAAGCAACTCGCCTGCGTTCACCTCCTGAAAGAATTTTTACAGAAGTTTCAGGATCAGGGCAACGCAACGCATCCATTGCTTTTTCTAATTTATTATCCAATTCCCAAGCATCATTTTGATCCAACAGTTCCATCAAAACCGATTGTCTGTCAATCAACTT
>JBAXQU010000172.1:0-1369 GCA_037131555.1 Bacteroidota bacterium | reverse complement strand
AGTCAGAATATTGAAGATGCCATCAAAGGTCTTATTGCAGGAGGAATGCCCGAGGCCAAAGCCAAATTGAAAGGGTTTGAACAATTTGCCGTAGAAGCAGCCATTGTTAAAGTTCATGGTTCCGAAACTTTGAATTATGTGGTGGACGAAGGTGTTCAGATATACGGTGGAATGGGATACAGTGCCGAAGCTCCTATGGACAGGGCCTATCGCGATGCACGTATCAATAGGATTTTTGAAGGCACCAACGAAATCAACCGCATGCTAATTGTAGACATGATGTTGAAGCGCGCCATGAAAGGTGAACTTGATTTAATGGGTCCTGCACAAAAAGTAGCAGCCGAATTAATGAGTATCCCTTCTTTCGAAAGTGTTGAAGACACCCTTTTTGCAAAAGAAAAAGGATACGTTAGTAATTTCAAAAAAGCAGTGTTGATGGTTGCAGGTTCTGCGGTACAAAAGCTCATGCAGCAACTGGCCAAAGAACAAGAAGTGCTAATGAGTGTTGCCGACATGATGATTGAATTGTATGTAAGCGAATCTGTCTTGCTTCGTGTGGAAAAACTAGTGAGCATTCGAGGAGAAGAAGCATGCAAGGAGCAAATCGCAATGATGCGTGTTTATATCAACGATGCTTCTGATAAAATATATAAATCAGGAAAGGAGTCAATCAATTATTTTGCTGCCGGAGATGAACAACGCATGATGATATCAGGATTAAAGCGTTTCACTAAAGTGGATGCTTTTAATTCGATAGAAGCTCGCAGAACGGTTGTTGCTAAATTGATTTCTGAGAACAAATATTGTTTCTAATATATTCCGCTCAACACCCCTCCCACTTGGAGGGGTGAGCATATAATGGACATCCATAAAGCGTATTATAATTCTCCAATAGGGAAAATAGAAATTACAGGTAATGATGAAGGTATCATTTCTGTTTTTTTTATTGAAGAAAATATTGACAAAAGCCCTTCCCTCTTGGCAAGTGATAATTTCAATAAAAAAGAATCTTCAAAGGTAATAACGGATTGTATTCAGCAATTAGACGAATATTTTGCAAGTACACGGAGGCAATTCGAATTGAAACTTAATCCAGAGGGAACAGAGTTTCAAAAAAAGGTTTGGAGTAAACTAATCAAAATCCCTTACGGCAAAACAAAATCATACCTCGATATTGCTAAACAAATAGGTGATGCTAACGCCAACCGAGCTGTAGGAAATGCCAATGCAAAAAATCAGGTATCTATAATTGTTCCGTGTCATAGAGTAATTGGGAATACAGGAGAACTTGTTGGATATTCAGGAGGTATGTGGAGAAAAGAATGGTTACTTAATCACGAGAACAGCGCAGTGTTTGGAAAACAAATTG
>JBAXQU010000171.1:0-1383 GCA_037131555.1 Bacteroidota bacterium | reverse complement strand
TGTTCTCATCGGTGATGATCATCAAATGTTGAATTAAAATTCTAGAAGCTTGCTTAACAGCATCTTCAGGATGAATGGTACCATCGGTAGCAACATCTAAAATTAATTTTTCATAATCAGTTCTTTGCTCCACACGATAGTTTTCAATAGCGTACTTAACGTTCTTGATTGGCGTGTGAATAGAATCGATAGCGATATAACCAAATGGCATATCTTTTAATTTATTTTCTTCAGCAGGAATGTAACCGCGGCCTTTGCTAATGGTTAATTCAATTTCTAATTTAGAAGTTGAATCCATTGTACAAATAACCAATTCAGGATTCATTACTTGGAACTGCTGAGAAGCATCACCAATATGACCTGCATTAAATTCGCTGCTGCCTTTAATAGACAAAGTAATTTTTTCAGAAGAAACTTCTTGATCTGCCTTACGCTTAAAACGAACTTGCTTTAAGTTTAAGATTAATTCAGTAACGTCTTCTGTGATTCCTTTTAAAGTAGCAAACTCGTGGTCTACTCCTTCAATTTTTATACCTACAATTGCAAAACCTTCCAAAGAGCTTAATAAAACTCTTCTTAAAGCGTTTCCTAATGTTAAACCGAATCCTGGCTCTAATGGACGGAATTCGAATTGTCCTTCAAAGTCGTTTGCTTTTTGTAAAACAATTTTGTCAGGTTTTTGAAAACTTAATATTGCCATGTTAATACTTTTTTTTGTTTGATTCTTCTTAAGAAGAAATGTTGTTAAGTGCTACTATTTAGAATACAATTCGACAATAAGTTGCTCTTTGATATTTTCTGGAACTGCTTCACGCTCAGGCATGGTAATAAAAGTACCAGTGTTGGTAGTTTCATTCCAATCTACCCAGCTAAACTTAGTGTTTCTTCCACGTTGTTTGCTAACGATAGAACTGTTGTGTGCACTTTTTGGACGGTAAGCAATTACATCACCTGGGCGACAAGTATAAGAAGGCACATTGGTAACATCACCATTAACGGTAATGTGTTTGTGCGCAACTAATTGACGTGCTTCGGGACGGCTTGCTGCTAAACCCATTCTAAAAATGGTATTGTCTAAACGAGACTCCAATAATTTGATCAAGTTTTCACCTGTTACACCTTTAATACGAGATGCTTCTTCAAATGTTTTACGGAATTGTCTCTCTAATACACCATAAGTGTACTTAGCTTTTTGTTTTTCTCTTAACTGTAAAGCGTACTCTCCTAATTGCTTGCGCTTGCGTTGTGCGCCGTGCTGGCCTGGAGGGTTGCTGTTTTTGCCTAACCATTTTGCGTTTCCTAAAATAGGTTCGCCGAAAATGCGACAGATTTTGGTTTTGGGGCCTGTGTAACGTGCCATAATTCTTGTATTGTGATTTTTTA
>JBAXQU010000170.1:0-1444 GCA_037131555.1 Bacteroidota bacterium | reverse complement strand
TGTCTTGTCCTGAAATAGCGTTACACAAAAAAAACGTTATGGAAGTTAAACAAGAAATTTTGTATGTAAAACGAACTCAAAAGGATTATAATTTATCCTTCAAAATGCAAGTAGTTCGTGAGGTAGAGAGCGGAGAATTAAGTATCAAAGGTTCTCTTCGTAATTATGGGATACAATCTCATGCGACAGTTTTGGGTTGGATAAGAAAATATGGTACTTTTGACCGAGAATACCAAATCCAACAAGCCATGATAAAAACCCCGGAACAGCGGATTTTGGAGTTAGAGCAAAAAGTTAAGTTGCTAGAACAACAAAAAGCCTCGTTAGAAAAGGCAGTTGACATTGCCCAGGAGAAGGCAATATTTTTCAATATGATGGTCGATATTGCAGAAAAGGAGTTTAAGATACCGATAAGAAAAAAATCGTTACCCGGACAATCGACCAGTACACGAGCAAAAGAGAAAGGTCAATAAGTTTTGCTTGTGGATTGTCAGGGAATAATCGACAATACTATTATCGTAATAAGACGGTTGGTGAATCAAAACGTGTGTTGGCTAATCATGTTTTGGAAAAAGTAATAGCAATCCGTTCACGTATGCCCCGTATAGGTACTCGTAAACTTCACTACATGCTATCTAGTCAAGGGAATGATTATGATATTGGTCGAGACAAGTTGTTTAAAATAATGCGTGCCAACCATTTGGATATAAAACCACGTAAGGCATATCATGTGACAACGAACTCACACCATCGTTTTCGCAAACATAAAAACCTTGTGGATAAACTTGATATTATTCGACCGGAACAAGTATGGGTGTCAGACATTACCTATATCGGGACAAGAGGGAATCATTGTTACCTGGCTTTAATAACAGATGCCTATTCAAAGAAAATTGTAGGATATGATTTGTCGGATAACTTAAGTGCCCAGGGGGCTGTTCGAGCACTCAAAACAGCATTGAAAAACAGAATATATCAAGATAAAGCTCTTATACATCATTCTGATCGTGGAATACAGTATTGCTGCGATGAGTATCAAAAATTACTTAAAAAGTATAATATTAAGGTAAGCATGACCGAATCGTATGATCCATATGCAAATGCTGTTGCTGAAAGAGTAAATGGTATATTGAAAAATGAATTTTTATTAGAAGAGTACAAAGTGGATAACAAATCAATGGGAGTAATTGTAGGTCAGAGTATAAGGTCATATAACCAATTTAGACCGCATATGTCTTGTGCATTACTTACCCCAATACAAATGCACTCTCAAGATAAAATTAGTGTAAAAACCTATAAAAAAATCTCAGTTCAAAAGGTTAACCTTTTGAACTGAGATAAATTAATTATTTTTGTATCAAAACCTGTAACGTTTTCTTAGGACGACACAAACAGCAAACATACCGGTGCTCCTACCTTGATTTGTTGACCGCTATCTGTAAGT
>JBAXQU010000169.1:0-1447 GCA_037131555.1 Bacteroidota bacterium | reverse complement strand
CCTGAAATTGAAATTATGAAAAGCGATAAAGCAGCGTTTATTAAAATGAAACAGGAGAATTACAAAGCAAAGAATGGATTTGCCAATAGTATTAAAAGATAGTTCAGTGGAATAAATTTCGGTTGTGGTGAATTTCAAAAAGAACTTTAGGTTTATAAATTAATACCTTAACCTGTTGTGCGATTGAAAATAATTAATAAAATATTGTCAAAAAAGTTGTGCATTATATTGATATTCAATATATTAGTAGAAAATAAACTCCAATTCATTATTCTACTTATGCACAACCTGAAGGCAAATTTCGACAAGTTTATTGGTTTAACCAAATCGTTCTTTTCTGATCAAATCAATGAGTTTGACAACTTCCAAAGCTACCCAAGAATTCCAAAAATGTCAGATTGTCAAATAATTGCATTATCTCTGACTGCGGAATCGATCGGCATTGACTCGGAAAGTTACTTCTTTGGTAAACTTAAATCAGATTATACCAACGATTTTCCAAACCTGATTGACCGTTCCAATTTTAATCGCAGACATAAGCGACTTTATCCATGGATTGCAACTCTTAATCAAGGTTTATCAAACATTCTAAACCAAGGAGAAGATACTTACATCGTTGATTCTATTCCTGTTCCGGTTTGTCAAATAGCCCGGGAGAAACGGAGCAAGATCTGCCGTGAGAACTTTGAATCAGCACCTGATAAAGGTTATTCTGCTGTTAGCAAGGCCTATTATTACGGCTACAAATTGCACCTGGTAACTTCGGTTCGTGGTGTGTTTGCAAGCATGGACATGAGTAAAGCAAGCGTTCACGATGTTTACTACCTGACCGACATTAAACACTCTAAATTAAGCAATTGCAGGCTCATCGGAGACAAAGGTTATTTGTCAAAAGAACACCAGTTGGACTTGTTTTCATCGTGTAATATCAGATTGGAAACACCCAAAAGAAGCAATCAAAAAGACAAAGAACCTTTTGCTTACATTTTTAGAAAGTCAAGAAAACGAATCGAAACTCTATTCTCTCAACTATGCGATCAATTTATGCTCAAGCGGAACTATGCAAAATCAAACCTGGGCATTTCAGTCCGCATTTTATCAAAAATTACAGCAGTGACAGTGCTTCAATATTTTAACTTTTTAAACAATAAACCCTTGAATAAACTTAAGTATGCTCTTGCATCTTAATCGCACAACGGGTTAATCTATTCATTTTTATTCGTTTGAAGGTTCAGTATCGGTTTGTTTATGGCTTTCATCGTTTTTCCTTCCAGGAAAGGATAATTAAGTAGATGGAATATTTATAGTCGTATTTTTTAAAACTACTCACCCCGCGTCCGCAGGCGGACTTTTCCCCTCTCTTCGTGAAGAGAGGGGCAGAGCATCGCAGATGCGACAGGGTGAGTCAAAGTATGGGAACAAATCAAAAAATGGCTTTATTTAATTG
>JBAXQU010000168.1:0-1489 GCA_037131555.1 Bacteroidota bacterium | reverse complement strand
ATAATCAAAAGCCATCAAAAGCATTTCTAATCATTTCTTGGATAGCCATCATTTTTATCATCGTTGGCGAGTATTTCAAGGTAAGTCATTTTCCGGGAGCATCAATTATGCTCGTACTAGGGAGTTTTATATTTGCCTGCTTTTACATTCCTCTTTATTCAGTGGAACGTTGGAAACATTTATCGTCTTGGAAATCGAAAACAGCAATTGTTATACAAGCTTTCTTTCTCTTCCTTTTTGCTATTGGCTTTATATTTAAGATTCAACATTGGCCAGGTTCGGGGCCAATGTATCTTCTCAATAATTTTCTTATTGTTACCATTGTTATTCCCTATGCTATCTATCATTTAGCAAAATCAAGCAAATCCAACATTAATAGGACACATGCCATATTCTTAGTCATGTATTTTTTTACGCTTTCTATTGGTACACTTACTAATTCAAGTAGTGGTAAGATAAGTATTCAAAGTGTTTTGATGCAAGGAGTGAATACTGAGGAAGCTCTTAAATCGGCTTCCCTGCGCAACAAACAATTGTATACATCGGTTGCTAATATTGACAATCAGCAATCGTCACTCATCGTTTCAAAAACAAATAAGTTAAAAACTATTACCGATTCAACCATTCATCATATCAAAAGCTTACAATCATATTTATTATCCATCACCGATGAGATACCTCAATCTGTTGCCGATACGTTATCATCCATTCGCATCAGAAACACCAATAATGTAGACATGTCTACTCGCATACTGATAGGTGATGAATTGAAAATAAATAAAGACAGTAATTCTGCATTTAAGTTGAAGTCCATCATTCTTGCGTATAAAGATAGTTTGCTAAGTTTGGTTCAAGAACAAAACAGAGCCATCATCAATGAGGGGTTGAACCTGATAACCGAAAACTATGAAGGACAGGATGGTGAGCCATTGAGTTGGGAACTTGCTAATTTCAACCACATGCCTTTCCTATATGTTTATAATACCTTAACCAATATTGAATATGAAATTAAGAATGCGGAGTATCAAGTATTGACCGATATTATCAACTCGGATAACAAAGAACTAAATTCCGCTTTATTCAGTCAGATAGCTGATTTGAATTCGAAATTTGATGCAGTGAAAAAACAAGAACAAATAGCAAAACTTAAGACTGAAAACGAAAAACGAATGGAGTTGCTTAACAGCAAAGATTCAGAACTTAGCGATTCTCGTCAAATCATTATTTATTTTCTGTTAAGTACTCTATTGTTTTTGGTATTAATATTCTTCATAATTAGGAGTAATTACTTGCGAAAACAAACAAATAAAACGCTTAAAGAACAAAAACAAATCATTGAAACTCAAAAAACAGTTGTAGAAGAAAAACAACGCGAAATATTAGACAGTATAGAATACGCTCTTCGTATTCAAACCGCCATACTTCCCCCCGCTCGTATTGTAAAACAATATTTAGAAAACTCTTTTATTCTCTACAAACCAAAAGACAT
>JBAXQU010000167.1:0-1555 GCA_037131555.1 Bacteroidota bacterium | reverse complement strand
ATTACCGCAAACTTAATGGGTGGACTTGGTAATCAACTATTTGAAGCCGCACATGCACTTGCCCAAGGTTGGAAACACAACAGAGAAACTGTATTCCTTCCACATTCATGGACTCCAGGTCAAGGTAGAGGAGCCGAAAACTATATCGACAATGTTTTCAGAAATTTGAAGTTTGTTGAAAGAGTTGAAGATACCACCACAGTAAACGAAGGACCTTTTGAATATTCAGAGGTTAACCCCGCCGAAGGAGATACTGCATTTCACGGATACTTCCAATCAACAAAAAATTGGTTTGGATATGAAGATAAGATTAGAGAAATGTTTCAACCACCTGCAGAACTTGTTCAAGAGTTCATGCAAAAGTATCCTCAACTATATCAACCAAATACATTATCACTTCACGTTAGAAGGAGTGAGTATCTTCAGTTCCCTGAAATACACCCAACAATCACCATAGAATACATTCAAGAGGCTTTAAAAGTAATTGGTGAACATTCTACAGTATTTGTATTCAGTGACGACCATGACTTTGTAAGAGAGAATTTACACTTCCCTTCAGTAGTTTTTGTTAACGAACCTGAAGACTACAGAGAGTTATGGTTAATGGGATTATGTCAGAATCATATCATATCAAACTCCACATTCTCATGGTGGGGAGTTTTC
Source organism: Bacteroidota bacterium (assembly GCA_037131555.1). Taxonomy (GTDB): domain Bacteria; phylum Bacteroidota; class Bacteroidia; order 2-12-FULL-35-15; family 2-12-FULL-35-15; genus 2-12-FULL-35-15. The sequence continues at coordinate 892 of JBAXQU010000167.1, read as the reverse complement.
TTAAATAAAAAACTAAACAAAAAAATCGTTGCTCCATCTCGTTGGTTTGGTCCAAGAGGTCCTGAAGCAAAAGATATCTACGAATCATATTGGAATACAATTCCTTGTGATTGGATTGAGGGCGGTAAATTAATGCCGATTAAAAATGATTAATACAAATCCTAACAATAAAACATGTGATATAGCTCACATCCAAAGTATTATAAAAATCAACAATTATGATTTAGTTGGCGATGTTATTGAATTTGGAACTTTCACAGGAGGAAGTACAAAAATTTTGTCTTCGTCATTTCCTGATAAAACAATTTTTACGATTGACCATTTTCAAGGATTAGAACAAACAACTAAAAATGTTCCAAGTGATAGTGATTGGATTGAAAGAGCATTTGCATTAGACAATCCATTATACGTTGATAATCACAATGTACCAAAATCAATTGATGAAGTTAGAGCGAGATTTGCGGGACATAATAACATTAAAATGATTATATCTGATGTTCACAAATTAACAGAACCATCTGATTATGGTATTGACAAAATTGCAGTTTGCAATTTGGATGTTGATATCTATGAACCAGCAGTATCAGCTTTAGAATTTTTAACTAAGTGTGAATGGTCTGAAGTATTCATCAGATTTGATGACTGGCACGGTGGTGAACCAGAATATGACCAACATGAAAGATTGGCATTTGTAGAATGGATTGAAAAGTATAACTATAAATTTAACATTACTCATGGTGGATACATCGGTGGTGTTTATGTAAAACGATAAAATGATTAATACAAACCCAAACACAGATTCTTGTACATTAGAGACTCTCTATAATATTATTGGAAATTATAATTTAGTTGGTGATGTTTTAGAATTTGGAACATGCACTTGTCAAAGTGC
>JBAXQU010000166.1:0-1568 GCA_037131555.1 Bacteroidota bacterium | reverse complement strand
CGTGACTAATCACAGTGATAATTTGCAATTGAAATCAATCCGTTTAAAACATTCTGCTTTGACTTTATGATTGTGTCAATAACGGACCTGTTAATGGCATATATTTCTGCACCCTTATTGGATTTGAATTGCCCTGAAATTTTTTGTTTTACTTTCACATTCCGTATACTTCTTTCGGATCCATTATTATCTGGTGGAACTTTTGGATAATATAAATACAACAGAATACTATAACGGTGTTTGTTTAAGTATTTCTGGAATGTTATTGCTTTTTTAAAAGATAAATCAATTTGTTGATTCAATAGTTTATCAAGGTCACTTTCAATTTGTATTTTAGGTTCAAAAGGTTGAGTATATTGATTCGGGAGGAGTTGTTTTTTTAACTCAATGCCTTGCTTTAATACCGTCTTCATATTACTTGCCCATTCATTTCCGTATAACTCTTCAATATAGTTTAGATCTCTCAAAAGATGTGAAGAGCATAACTGATGTCCTTTTGCCAAACAATGGTAATGACTTGCCCAACGGTCGTGTTGCAGTACACTATTGGGGAGTCCGTTTTCGAATACCTCATGAATGGTTTTAATACCCCTGTTTAGTGAATGGTAAATGTATGTCAAGTCTTCGGTTTGCCAAGTCCAATACCAATGCTTTTTCCCATTCACTTTTGCTCCGGTTTCGTCCGTCCCAATAGATTCGGATCTTTCTATTCTATTTTTAATTTCTTGGTATATATAACGAGCCTTATCTGTAAATCGTCCTAATAAACAATGTAAACCACCTTCACTTATAGGTAATCCAAGCACATCATTCATAAATTCTTCCATGCGTTGAAAAGGTAGATATTGACGACTATGAAGATAACTTACCATTGCTTCTACACTAGCGCCATATTGTATGGGAGCTTTCATGCCTTGAGGAAATTTACTTACGGTAGTGTGCCCACAACAACATGTTTTGCTATATATCCGGTACTCCTTATAAATTGGCTTAATAATCGGGATATCTATAAGTTGTTTTCGTTCCACAAAAACCCCTTCAATTTCTAGTAAATCTTTTCCACAATGTGAGCAATACTCGGGTATTTCTTTTTGTATATCATCCGGATTATTTACCATCATTAAGGTTTTTCCTTCATGTCCTAATTGTCCTCCAACATTCTTACCACTCTTTTCACGTAAACTTTGATTGCGGAGTGCTCTATTTTCATCTTTCGAAGGAGGAACATGGCTATTGCTGCTATTTTTCGGATGTTTGTATTTTTCCAATTCTGACCGTAAATAGGCATTCTCTTTCCGCAGTTCTAAGACTTCTGCTTCCAACTTATCAATGCGGTGTAGTAATTTTTCTATGAGTTGACTTTGTTCCAAATCGAGATATTTTTCAATGCAAATATCTCTCTATTTTAATTAACAGCCAAATATTATAAAGCCAAAATATTAACAATATCAAGTGATTATAACCCCCAAATTGTTAACAACACTTGTTTTTTTATAAATCCAGAGAATAGCTGTTCATACAAGGTTTATAACTCTGGATTATTCCAGATTCTCACTATGATTAGTTAC
>JBAXQU010000165.1:0-1584 GCA_037131555.1 Bacteroidota bacterium | reverse complement strand
TACCGGTAGAATACAACGAAGACTCGATTAGATCCCTAGATTGGAAAGAACACATACGTTTAAGACCTGGGATGTACATTGGAAAATTAGGGGATGGTTCGGCACCCGATGATGGTATATATGTACTGATGAAAGAAGTCATTGACAATTGTATCGATGAACATACCATGGGCTATGGCAAACAAGTAGAAATTTCCATTCAAGACAAAACAGTCACGATTAGAGATTATGGTCGTGGTATTCCTCTTGGAAAAATTGTAGATGTAGTAAGCAAAATTAATACGGGTGCCAAATACGATAGCAAGGCCTTCCAAAAATCGGTGGGTTTAAATGGAGTAGGTACCAAGGCCGTGAATGCACTAAGTGAAGATTTTTTAGTGACTGCATTTAGAGAAGGGAAACAAAGATCGGCCAGCTTTAAAAAAGGACAATTGATTCAAGAAACCAAGGAAACAAAAACTACCGAAGCCAATGGTACACTCGTGGTGTTTACACCCGATAGTTCCATGTTTAAAAATTTCCATTTTATTCATGAGTACATAGATGGTCAACTTTGGAATTATTGTTATTTGAATGCTGGATTGAGTATTCTTTTCAATGAAAAGAAGTATGTAAGTAAGAATGGATTATTGGATTTATTGGAAAGAAAAACCAATCCAGATGAACTTCGTTATCCCATCATTCATTTAAAAGGAGAGGATATTGAAGTGGCTTTGTCTCATAATAACGATTACGGAGAAGATATTTTTTCTTTTGTCAATGGACAATACACCACACAAGGAGGGACGCATCAACAAGCATTTAGAGAAGCCTATGTAAAAGTAATCCGCGATTATTATAAAAAGGATTACGAAGCCTCTGACATTAGAACCAGTATTGTGGCAGCAGTATCTGTGCGTGTGCAAGAACCTGTCTTCGAAAGTCAAACTAAAACCAAATTAGGTTCACAAAATGTGGCAGAGGGTGGCCCAAGCATGAAGAACTTTGTGACAGAATTTTTAGCCAAGGAATTAGATAATTTCTTACACCGTAATCCAGCTACTGCCGAAGCATTGAAAAAACGCATCGAGCAAAACGAACATGAGCGTAAAGAATTGGCAGGCATCAAAAAATTAGCCAATGAGCGTGCTAAAAAAGCCAACCTGCACAATAAAAAATTAAGAGATTGTCGCGTGCACTTGAACGACGATTTGCCTACTAAGAATAAAGAAATGTTTATTTCCTTACAACAAGGAAGCACTTTGTTTATTACCGAGGGTGATTCTGCCAGTGGAAGCATTACTAAATCGCGCAATGTAGATACCCAAGCGGTATTTAGTTTAAGAGGTAAGCCCTTGAATGCTTTTGGCTTGACCAAAAAAGTGGTTTACGAAAATGAGGAGTTTAATTTATTGCAACATGCTTTAAATATCGAAGAAGGTTTAGAAGGTTTGCGTTACAATCAAATTGTGATTGCTACCGATGCCGATGTGGATGGGATGCACATACGTTTGTTGATTCTCACTTTCTTTTTACAATTTTTTCCAGATTTGGTAAAGAAAGGCCATGTATTTGTGTTGGAAACTCCATTGTTCCGTGTGCGTA
>JBAXQU010000164.1:0-1662 GCA_037131555.1 Bacteroidota bacterium | reverse complement strand
AATCCTTTGCATTCTCTTTCCCAAATTAATGCCCTATATTTGTAGGGGGTGAATAGTTACAAATAATCGTTACTATTCACCCCATCAAAAAATATGGGTTGTTAACAATTTGGGGTTAATAATTGTGTTTATATCTGAAATCTGTGCGATGTTAACAATTTGTGTTGATTGGTATTCATAAGATGGTTGATTTTATTGTTGTTTTCATGATTTTCTGACGTTTCTTTGCAACAAACAAAAGTGTTGTTGTGAATCCACTCCAAGAGGTAGAACGTCTTAAAAAAGAGAACAATGAACTTCGAAAAGAAGTCGAAGAACTTCGTAAGGAAAATCAGCAATTCAAAGAAATTATCATAACGCTTTTATCCAAAGTTGCTTCTCTTGAAGAACGGCTTTCCCGATACGAAAACCCCAAAAACAGCCGCAATAGTTCTATTCCTCCCAGTCATGATTATTCCCGGGCACCAAAGACACGAAGCCTGAGGGAATCCAGTGGTAAAAAACCAGGCGGCCAACCGGGACACGAAGGCACTACCCTTGAAATGGTTGACAAACCGGATGAAGTTATTGAACATATTCCTCAATTTTGCACCTGTTGTGGCCGTGATATAAGCCTTGTTCATGCCGTGTTGGTTGAAAGTCGTCAGGAAGTTGTTCTTCCGGTGATACAGCCGATTTACATCGAACATCAGGCATTTCAAAGAACATGCACATGCGGAAATACTGTGGTCGCGGACTTTCCTCCCGGCATCACTCCCGGTATCAGTTACGGAGAAAACATTGAAAGTCTTGTAGCCTATATGAGTGCCCGGCAGTTTGTTCCCTTTCAACGATTGTCCGAAATGTTCAGGTATGTGTTTAATATCCCCATCAGTGAAGGCACATTGGTGAATACTACCAACCGGGTTGCAAAAAAAGCCATTCCCGCTTATGAACTCATCCGTCAACGTGCAGAGACCGCTGATGTTAATGGTGGAGATGAGACCGGAATGAGAATCAACGGGCAAAAAGGATGGTTCTGGACACTTCAGGGAAAGCTGTTTACATTCATCATTGCTTCGCTCAACAGAGGAGCACAAACTCTTTATCAACATTTCCCCAATGGGTTCGCTTTTTCTGTTCTTGTACATGATTGCTGGAGATGTTACTTTAAAGTTGCCGCTGTCGCCCATCAAATCTGTTTGGCTCATTTGCTGCGCGAATGCAATCATATCAGCGATTGTTACAAACTTCCATGGGCAACTGATTTCAAACAACTTCTGGTTGAAACCATGGCCTTTAAAAAAACACTTCTTCCACAGGATTACAACAAAACACTAATTCAAAGAACGCAATTTGAAGAACGACTTGACAAATTACTACAACAACCCATCAACAAAAAATATCCAATAGCAATAAGCCTTCAAAATCGTTTAGTTAAATATCGACAACATATCTTTACATTCTTGTACTATCATCAGGTCCCTCCGGACAACAATGGTTCAGAACGAGCTATCCGAAATGTCAAAGTAAAGCAAAAAATATCCGGCCAGTTCAAGTCTTTCACCGGTGCCGAATCTTTTGCAATCCTGCGATCGGTAATAGACACCTCGATTAAAAACAACCTCAATCCTTTGCATTCTCTTTCCCAAATTAATGCCCTATATTTGTAGGGGGTGAATA
>JBAXQU010000163.1:0-1718 GCA_037131555.1 Bacteroidota bacterium | reverse complement strand
TCGTTTATTAGATTTTCTTCAACGTAGATTATTACACGTTCTAAGAATTGCTTATCTAGTGGATTAATCGTTCCAAATTCATCTTCAATAGCTGACTTGTCGATAAATTTCTTTTTGAAGAGAATTCGGTTGTTAACAATCGACTTTATCTTCATTTCAAGAATTGCCATGTCAAAAGGCTTTGTAATATAATCATCAGCTCCTACGCTCAATCCTTTCACAATATCAGCTCTGTCGGAGAGCGAAGAAAGTAAAAGTATAGGGATGTGGCAGGTTTCGATATTTCTTTTCAGGATGGAACAAAGTTCAAATCCATCAATTCCCGGCATCATAATATCGGAAAGAATAAAGTCAGGTGCTGTTTTTTTTGCTAATTCAAGTGCCTTGTTGCCATCCGGAGCCTCTTCAACTCTATATTCTCTTCGTAGTTGTTTTGATAAATAATCTCGAATTTCATTATTATCTTCTACCAAAAGAATCTTAATTTTCTTAAGAGATATAGACTCTTCGATGTCTTCCTCTTCAATTATATTATTTGAAAAATCATTTTTTTGTATTAATTCAGTGGGTTTAAAAGCATCTTTCGAACAAGGTATTTCGAGTGTAAATGTTGTTCCCAGTCGTTCAATACTTTTAAAGGAAATTTTCCCTTTCTGCATTAATACCAGTTTCTTTGTAAGCATTAACCCAATGCCACTTCCTGTTTCATTTGAATTAATTGCATTTTCGGCTCTGAAAAAACGTTCGAAAAGATTCTTCTGATTTTTTAGCGGAATTCCAATACCATCGTCAGCAATTTCTATAAATAGTAATGACTCATTTGTGCTAACCCGAGCCTGAATCTTTCCAGCAGTGGCGGTATATTTTATGGCATTAGAGAGCAAATTTTCCAAACAAAGTGTGAGTTTTTTGCGGTCTATCCATACATTAAATTCATCGGGTGGCAGAATAATATCTAATTCGATATTTTTTTCTTTAGCTAACTGACTAAAATTGCCAATTGCATTGGTCATGAATTCGTTTAGAGCAGTTTCTTCTACGTTCAGTTGCATGGCATCACTCTCAACACGCTGGAAATCGAGTAATTGAGTTATCAGATTAAAAAGCTTATCCAGATTTCGCTGAGCCAGCGATAGAGCTGAACGTCCATTATCAGTCAGATTTTCATGCTCAATTTCATTTAAAGGCGCTTTTACCAAAGTTATCGGAGTGCGAACATCGTGAGCCATATTCACAAAGAACCGGATTCTTTCTTCGGAATGTTTCACTTCAATTCGATTCTTCCAGAACCTGATTATAAAATATCCCAAAGCTATTATCAGAATGAAATAGATGAATAATGCAACTGAAGATGCCCAAAATGGAGGATTTATTGTAAGGTCAATATATCTGGTTACCGACTCGCGTTGATTTTCAATATTGGTGGCTTTAATAATAAACTTATAATCTCCCGCCGGAACATTGGTATAAACCGCTTTGTGCTCTTTGGTTGAAGCTGACCATTCTTTATCAAAGCCTTCCAGTTTCCAGTTGTAAAGCGTTTTTGAATGAAGTGAACTTAGTACGTTTATGAACTCAAAGGAGAATGATCGTTGAGAATTATTTAATGTTAAATGCTCTGTTTTGTCTATTACCTTATTAAGAGGTGAGTTTTTAGAATTCACAGCTACTCGTTGGTAAAAAAGATTGAAAGCCGTGAATCTGAGATTAATAGGAGT
>JBAXQU010000162.1:0-1839 GCA_037131555.1 Bacteroidota bacterium | reverse complement strand
ATTGAAAACCTGCGCTACAACAATATTGTGGTGGCTACCGATGCCGATGTGGACGGCATGCACATCCGATTGCTGTTGATGACTTTTTTCCTTCAGTTTTTCCCCGATTTGGTGAAAAACGGACATGTGTACATTCTGCAAACTCCGCTTTTCAGGGTGAGGAATAAAAAAGAAACCATTTATTGCTACAGCGAAGACGAGCGCAGAGCGGCTATCCTGAAACTTGGCACTAAGCCCGAGATAACCCGATTTAAAGGACTTGGGGAGATTTCGCCTGATGAGTTTAAATTATTTATTGGTAAAGATATTCGCAAAGACCCTGTTATTATTGGTAAAGACCGCACGATAGTAGACCTGCTGTCGTACTATATGGGCAAAAACACACCGGAACGCCAGGATTTCATTATTGATAATCTGGTGGTGGAGAAGGATGTGGTGGAGAGTTAGATTTCAGATTGACAGATTTGGGTTGACTTTACGAAATACGAATGGTACGAATATACGAATAGAGGGACTTTACGAAATACGAATTGAACGAATTGAGGGAGGAAGGATTTAGGATTTAGGATTAACTTTACGAAATACGAATTAAAACGAATGTACGAATAGAAGAAGGATTGAAATGTGAGAGAAAAAAGGGGCCCCGAGAGGGGCTTTTTTGGTTTTGTACTATAATATATGTGAGGGATATGAGAGGGGGAATGTGTGAAGTGATTATAATTGTGGATGTTTGGCTGTAAACGATGGGTGTTGATGGTGATAAGTTTGATGTTATGAGGGAAAAGTTGGTTGTTATGAGGTAAAAGTTGGATGTCATGAAGTAAAAGTTGAATGTTACGATGTAAAAGTTGGATGTCATGAGGCAGAAGTTGGATGTTATGAGGCAAAAGTTAGATGTTACGAGGTAAAAGTTGGGTGTCACGAGGCAGAAGTTGGATGTTATGAGGCAAAAGTTGGATGTCATGAGGCAAAAGTTGGATGTTATGTGGGAAAAGTTGGATGTAATAAATGGATGGATGCAAGTATGAATTGAAGAAAAGTGAAGAAAAAGAGGGGGTGAATTTTTTGTTAGTGAAATAGGAGGTGTGAATCTTGATTTTTGAATTATTTTACAAAAACTGATAAAAATCATTTTTGGGACTTTTATTGAGTTCGACATTTGTTGCCGATAACAAAATAAATTTTAAAAACAAGATTTAAAAACAATAATTTACTTTAAAAAAAACTAGAAAAAATGAATAACAGACAACAAGCCCAGATGACCATGTTTGTAGCTTTGAAAGCTGAACTGGTGGCAAGTGCTACGGCATACACAGGTAACCAAGATTATATTGACGAAGTGGCATTATTTAATATTAATGTTCAAAAAAACAGCGATGCGGCCACGGCTGCACATGCTGACAACAGTGGATTTAGCGCAGAGAAATTAACAGCTAAGAAGGAACTTGCTAAAATGGCAAGTAATATGTCGGGTAAGGCATATGTGAAGTTTACTAACTTAAATAAAACGAGCTTGGCGAGCCAACTTCATGTGGAACCAACGGATTATAATGATGTTTCGGATAGCCAATGTGCAAAACTTGCACAGGAAGCGCATAAACTGATGAGTGATAATATTGGTGATTTGACGCCAAACACGATTACGGCTGCGATGTTGACTAGTTTGCAAGGGAAGATAGATGTGTTTACGCAGAAACAGGGAAGCAGCGACACGGTGCATGAGGTATCACCTGAGATGACGAGGAAGTTTAGGGATAGTTTTAAACCTGTGATGATAAATGTTGACCATTTGAAACTGTTAACGAGGGATTATGAATTGAGTAATCCTAAGTTTTATGC
>JBAXQU010000161.1:0-1841 GCA_037131555.1 Bacteroidota bacterium | reverse complement strand
CTTCATAAAATGTTAATAAAATTAACCTTTATTATTGATTCAAATCATCAATAATATCAATATAAATATTACTTTTGCTAGCCCTAAAAAAAAGGGTAAAACTTAACCAGTAAAATAAAACGAAAAGTGAGCGAAAAAGAAAAGAAACATGATGACGAATACTCGGCAGATAGTATTCAGGTTTTAGAGGGTTTGGAGGCTGTGCGCAAGCGCCCTTCTATGTATATCGGAGATACCGGACAAAAAGGATTACATCACCTCGTTTATGAGGTAGTAGATAACTCCATTGATGAGGCGTTGGCCGGTCACTGTAAAAACATATTTGTTACCATAAACGAAAACAATTCCATCACCGTAAAAGATGATGGCCGAGGCATACCTACCGATTATCACGCTAAAGAAAAAAAATCGGCCCTGGAGGTGGTTATGACCGTGCTTCATGCCGGTGGTAAATTCGATAAAGATTCCTATAAAGTATCCGGAGGATTGCACGGAGTGGGGGTAAGTTGCGTTAATGCTCTTTCCACACATTTAACCGTAAATGTTTTTCGTAACGGAAAAGAATATATTCAGGAATACGAAATAGGTAAACCATTATATCCTGTTAAAGAAGTTGGCCCTACCGAAAACAGAGGTACAGTAGTTACCTTTTTGCCCGATGCTTCCATATTCAACACCACCGTTTATCATTACGATATCATTTCGGCACGTTTGCGCGAACTTTCTTTTTTGAACAAAGGAATCCGCATTACCCTTACCGATGTTCGCGAAAAAGACGAAGCAGGTAACGATCGTTCGGAAGTATTTTATTCCGAAGGAGGATTAAAAGAATTCGTTGCTTACCTCGATAGCACCCGCGAACCGCTTATCGAAGAAGTAATATACATGGAAGGCGACAAAAATGGTATTCCAGTGGAAGTAGCCATGGTTTACAACTCATCCTTTGCCGAAAATATCCATTCGTATGTAAACAATATCAATACTCACGAAGGAGGAACTCACCTTGCCGGTTTCCGCAGAGGTCTTACTCGTACATTAAAAGCCTATGCCGATAAATCGGGATTATTACAAAAAGTAAAAATCGAAATCTCCGGTGACGACTTCCGCGAAGGATTAACCGCTGTTATTTCGGTTAAAGTTCAGGAACCACAATTCGAAGGTCAAACCAAAACCAAATTGGGTAACAACGAAGTAATGGGTGCAGTAGATATAGCTGTTAGCGAAATGCTGAACAACTACCTCGAAGAACATCCAAAACAAGCTCGTACCATTGTAGATAAAGTTATATTGGCTGCTACAGCCCGTCATGCTGCTCGTAAAGCAAGAGAAATGGTTCAACGCAAAAGCGTTCTTACCGGCTCTGGTCTTCCTGGCAAGCTTTCCGACTGTTCCGAATCCGACCCGGCTCTGTGCGAATTGTACTTAGTGGAGGGAGATTCCGCAGGTGGTACAGCCAAACAGGGTCGTAACCGTGCGTATCAAGCTATTCTTCCGCTTCGCGGGAAAATATTGAACGTAGAAAAAGCAATGGAATATAAAATCTACGACAACGAAGAGATTAAAAACATGTTTACCGCTCTTGGTGTGTTCAGAGGCACTTCCGAAGACGACCGTGCATTAAACATCGAAAAACTTCGTTACCACAAAATCGTTATCATGTGTGATGCCGATGTAGACGGTAGCCACATTACCACTTTAATTCTAACCTTCTTCTTCCGTCACATGAAAGAAATGATTGAACACGGATACATATATATTGCCACACCTCCTCTTTATTTAGTAAAGAAAGGTAAACAAGAAAAATACTGCTGGACAGAAGACGACCGTTTAAGAGCCATTCA
>JBAXQU010000160.1:0-1897 GCA_037131555.1 Bacteroidota bacterium | reverse complement strand
CCTATGGAGCCAAATAAAATAATTATCACCGACATTACAATGGCCAGTACCGGTCTGTTAATGCTTGTGGATGATATATTCATTTATTGATTTTAAGAATTTAGTTTTTGTTGAGTAGACTTTACTTATTTTTTCCCGTTTATCACCTTTACCATAGCATCAGGTCTGAGCTGCATGATGCCGGTGGTTATTACCGAGTCGCCTATTTGCAAACCTTTTAATATTTGCACCTTTGCACTGCCTCTAATACCTGTTTCTATTGGCATTGGTTTGGCTTTTCCATTTTTTACCACAAATACTTTCTTACCTCTCAACTCTGGAATTACAGCTTCGGTAGGTATCATCACAGCATCTTCAATATCTTTTAGCAGTACATTAATATGAGCAAACGCACCAGGGAATATGGCTTTGCTTTTGTTCGGGCAAATGGCGCGAACCAGAAAGGTGCGGGTGTTAACATCTATTTTGGTTTCGATAGCATATATTTCACCGGTAATTTTTTCTTTTATTCCATCAATATTAAATTCTACTTTCACTCCTTTTTTTATAAACGGAGCATATTGTTCCGCTACTGAAAAGTCAATCTTTACGGGGTCTATCTGCATGGCAGTAGCTACTACTGTACCTATGCTTACATAAGCTCCTTCGCTTACATTTTTCAAACCAATCATTCCGTTGAAAGGCGAGTGTATTTCGGTTTTAGATATTTGTGCCTGCACATAGTCCATGTCGGCTTTAATGGTATTCACAGCATTTTGCGAAGCATCGAAGTCAGCTTGACTAATTCCGTTAATCTTTAAAAGTTCTGCCTGACGTTTCAGATTTTTGTCTGCCAACTCGTATTGCAATTGCAGTTTGCGGTATTGAGCTTGAAAATCTGCATCATTTATCTTTACCAATAATTGTCCCTGACTAATGTCTGTTCCTTCTTTCAGCGGTAGAGACACTATTTTACCAGCTATTTCGGGTTTTAATTCTACTTCTTCGTTGGCCACTATGGTACCCGAAGCAGTAAGTGTGTTCTCCAGTTTCTCAGCTTTAATTACATAAACTGATACAGGCGAAGCCATGCCTTTCATGGGTTGTGGTTGGTTCGATTGGTCGACAGGGGAGGGGAAGAAAGCCATCTTAAGGCCTGCCAACACTCCTATAACAACCAAAACTATAATAATGCTTTTTAGTTTCATCCTTCGCTACTTTTTTATTTTTATGCTCACTTCTTTCACAGGCAAATTCTCCAAATTGTGTATCACTCGTTCTATTTGTTCTCTGAAAACCTTCGACTCCATTTTATTAAACCCTTTCAAGGCTATTTTGTTCATCCTTTCTATCTCCTCGCGCACAGCAGGCATAATCCGTTTCGCCTTCTCGGTAAGTTCTATAAGGTGTTCGCGCCTATCATTCACGTTCACAATGCGCCTTATCAATTTCTTGGTAACCAAATAATCCAAATTCCTCACCATGGTCACTTTATCAATCTGTAATTTATCCGACAAATACTGTTGGGTGCATTTCTCTTTGGTAACATCAATAGCCACCAAAGTAGAAAAATGCCTATCAATGCCCAAATGTTCAGCACGTTTGCTTAAGGCACCGTAATAGCCTTTGGTTATTGAAGCCATTAACTTTCCCAAAGGCATAGCTTCCAACATTTCTTTTTCAATGGTTTTCATTTCGGCTCAAAGGTAGTTGAAATTGTTAATAGTTTACATTATTAACTATTTTTTAAAAAGTTTAAGGATTGAAAGTAGAATGTTGGAAGTTAAAGTTGCCACAATGACGCAAAGGCAGAAAAGCACAAATTATAAATTCTAAATGCTAAGTAGTAAATTCTAAACCCTAATTCGTAAATTCGTACCATTCGTATTTCGTAAAGCCCCCCAACAACTAACAAAAT
>JBAXQU010000159.1:0-2158 GCA_037131555.1 Bacteroidota bacterium | reverse complement strand
GAATATCCTTGTCCAGCACCAGTCCCGATAGCTTAATCATTTTCACCGCCAGGTCGTAAATCTTTACCGACTCGCCCATATCAAAAATAAATATTTCTCCTCCTTTTCCAATTGCCCCTGCTTCCAAAACCAATTGACATGCTTCAGGTATCGTCATGAAGTAACGAGTTATATCAGGATGTGTGATTGTGATGGGACCTCCATTTTCTAATTGATGTCGAAAACGAGGGATTACCGACCCACTCGAACCAAGTACGTTTCCGAACCGAGTTGTAATGAACTTGGTTGTTGATTTTTTGTTTAATGATTGCGTGTAGATTTCTGCGATTCGTTTACTTGCACCCATTACATTGGTAGGATTCACTGCCTTGTCTGTTGACACCATCACGAATTTTTCGACTTTATATTCAATTGAAAGGTCCGCAATTATCTTTGTACCAAGCACGTTAGTATTGATGGATTCAGAAGGATTGTTTTCCATCATCGGAACATGTTTGTAGGCGGCCGAATGAAAAACTATATTTGGTTGGAATGTGCTGAAAAGATTCTCCATACGATCTTTATTTCGAATGTCTCCCATCACCACTTCATATACTTGATGTTTGAATCGATCTTGCATTTCCATTTCCATATCGTACAATGGTGATTCAGCTTGGTCGAGAAGCACAATTAGTTTGGGATTGAACCTCACTAATTGCCTCACAATCTCACTTCCAATACTTCCTGCTGCACCTGTAACGAGTATCACTTTATTTGTAAGATCATGCTGGATGTCTTCATTGTCGAGTTGTATAGGGTCCCTTTCCAATAACTCTTCTATCTGAACTTTTTTAATTTGCTTAAAACTTAATTCTCCATTTATCCAGTTGGTAACTGGAGGTACATTCAAGACTTTAGTATTGTATTGTAAACAAATCTCGACTATTTTTTGTTTACGCAATGGTGAAAGGTTTTGGACTGAAATTATCAGGTTTGACACATCATTTGATCGCAACAAATTATCTAGTTTGTCTATTCCAAAAATGGCGACATTTTCTAGTTTCTTTCCTTGTTTTTTTTCGTTATCATCAATGAATGCGAGTACTTTGTATTTGGTTCCTGCATCACGATCAAGAGTTCGTTTTGTAATAATTCCAGATTCGCCAGCTCCGAAGATAATAACACTTCTTTTTTCTTTATTTGGATTGGTAAGTTCCAAGTACAGAGCTTTGAAAGTTACACGTAAACTTATCATTAGGAAAGTCGTTGCCATATAATCGATGATGATAATGGAAAAAGGGATAGGGAATTTCCTGTTGATGAAATAATAGAACAGTCCATTTACCAAAACATAGAAGATGCTGCCAATGCTCACAACGATGAAAATCCGTTGTGCATCCTTCGAGCTAGTGTACTTAACAATTCCTTGATAAGTTTTTGTTAAATAAAAGCTTAGTGCCCTGACTAATAAAACCAAAGAAAAAACTAAAGGGAAAGCGTCAATCTCAATTCGTGGGATAGAAAAGTTGAATCGCACTAAATAGGCTAAGATTAGAGAAAACAAACAAATCCCTATATCGATAAAGAAGATTACCCATCGTGGCATATTACGCTTAAAAAGAAAGTCAATTGTTCTCATTTTTGTTTTGATTTCCTGTACTTTGACCTTTACTCAAAGGGCAGAATACATTGCTATTTTTAGCAACAAAGTTACTATTTTTATATTCAAATAGAAGTATTGTTTTACTTACGAATATCGAACAATACTTTTAAAATCAATGATGCTTAAATATTTGAACATAATGCAGGGAATGGACGGAAGTGTTTTTTTTGATATGCGATGTTTCCTAGAAAAAGGAAATTTACTAGGTAGATGTCTTTAATATTCGCATAGATTTCTCAATATAGTTTCATGGTTTACCAAAGATAAATTAACGCCACTAAATAAAAGTTCAAGTTATTTGCTTCTTTATATCTTTGCGCATTACTATATGCCTAAAATATTATTTATAGCAGCTCATCGTCCTGACCGCTCGCCCAGCCAGCGATATCGGTTCGAACAGTATTTCGACTATTTGCGGCAAAACGGATTTGAATGCCACCTATCTTATTTGCTAAATGCAAATGACGACCGAGTGTTTTACAGCGGAGGAAATTTGATTCAGAAATTTTTGATTAC
>JBAXQU010000158.1:0-2178 GCA_037131555.1 Bacteroidota bacterium | reverse complement strand
GCGATGAATATTTCGATTCTGCCTGTCATCCCATTCTGATTGGATTAAAAAGTTCACCATCTCATCAGGTGTGTACTTGTTCAAAAGTTCATTTTCCAAACTTGTTGTAAAGGCTCGAACCATCCCTGACAGTTTCATAACCTTCATTTTTTCAATTGTTTCTTTGTTCATTTTTTTCTTTTATGTTATTAGTAATTATTGATTTTTATTGGTAATAATCTTCCCCTCTTATGTTTTCGTGAATAGGGATCGTAAGCAGTTCCTCTTTTTCTACGTTACTGAACTGGTCCATTTTTTTGTCAAGTATGTTCTGAATAATTTTGTAATTGTATATTCCATAGTCCAATGCTCTTTGACAAGCACCGATAAGTCTTTCTTTTCCTACTTTCTTTTCAAAACTCAATACGCCTACACATGATTTATAACTTTGTTCGGGATGTTTTTTCCTTTCGAGAATGTGGTTAATAAACAGTTTTACATCGGGGTGAATGGCTTCAGCCCAGGTAATAAACTTTTCAGGTGTCCATTCGCTGACAAACTTATGAGCAGAGGCTAAATGGTCAGTAACCGTTGTATAATTATATGGACTTTTGATTCGGTCGTGAGAAGCAATTATTTCAAAACGATAGTAAATTTCAACCTTTGTTGGCGAATAAATCACCTTTACTTTTTTGCTGATATATTTATAAGGAACGCTGTAATAATGCTTATCTATGCTTAGGCAGATGTGTCCGTTTTTCATTACGGTTAAAATCTGCTGCTTCTTAAATTCGTAACGAAACAGTGGAAGTGGCATTAATGAAGTTTTCTCCACTTCATCAAACTGCTGCTTTCGTGAAAAGCTTCTGCCTTTCATCAGCCGGTTATTGTGTAGTTCCAATTCCTGCCAGATGGCATGATTTAGCTCTTCTAAAGAGAAAAATGTTTTGTTATGAATAGCTGTATAGATTCGATTATATATAATCTTTACAGCTCCTTCTACTAAAGATTTATCTCGGGGGCGATAAGCTCGTGCAGGCAATAAAGCAGTTTGGTAATGTTCTGCAAAGTCTGCAAAAGTTTCATTAAGTGTTGGTTCGTACTTACTGCTTTTTGTTACTGCTGACTTTAAATTGTCCGGCACGATTGCTGACGGTACTCCTTGGTAATAATGGAGTGCGTTTTCACAAGCGATGATAAAATCTTCTTTCTTTTGGCTAGATGTGGCTTCAACATATGTTAGTTGGCTTGCTCCTAGTATCGCCACAAACACTTCTGCTGGAAGCAATTCTCCTGTTTCTTTATCAACTGTATACAGTTTTTCACCGGCAAAATCAACATACATTTTATCACCTGCTTTATGTATCATGTGCATTAATGGAGATGTTTTCTTGACCCATTTATTATAATGGTGATAAAATTGTGTCTTTGCGTAACCAGATGGATATTGGCTTCTGTAAAGCTCCCACATCATTTGTAACGTAACTCCTGTGCGCTTTATTTCTCGTTCTACTTTTGGTAAGAAAAGCTGAAGGTCTTTTTCCCTTTGTGTTGGAATCAAAGGAACTTCTATACTAAATAGTTTATTTAAATCATGGTCGTTTAACAAACTCATTTCTGCGCTTGTCATCCGCAAACGATGAAACTGTTGAATGTATTTTGATACTGTATTACGTGCTACACCTGCCTGTTGACTGATTAACAACTTGCTTTTGCCTTGGGTGTGCATCCTTAGCACTTGACGAATTTTATTCATATCGATAGTTTTATTTGCCATAATGATTACTTTTGTTGTGGAAATTTATTCCAACAAGGTAAAAATTATGTCAACTATCGTAACTTTTTCTGGACTCTTAACCGGTGCTCAATTTGCTCCGAAACTGGGTGCTCAATTTACTCCGAATTACACTGCTCACTTTAAACCGAAATACTATGCTCAATTTGTCCGAAATCTCCATTATCCACAAAAACTCCATGCTGGTCAATAAACTGCATTTCCGCCCTTGTTGGTGTTCCTAACTTACTCTTCAAAATTTGCAGATACGATGCCTTTGCAGGCGTATTATCACCTGCAAACGAACGACTGATTAAGTTCGGAGTTTTTTCCACTAAGCAAATATAGTACATATATATATATGTATAAATAAAACTTATCCCAATCGTCACGCATCTCCCCCTCTCTTTTGGAGAGGTGATAAA
>JBAXQU010000157.1:0-2216 GCA_037131555.1 Bacteroidota bacterium | reverse complement strand
CTGGGATGAACGAAGGAAGATAAAACTTGAACCGATATTGCTTAGTCAACATCTGTTACTTGCCGGTATGACTTTGTGTTTTTCGGCAAATACGCTTATACAATGGAAAGCATTGGCTAACTTCAAGCCGCTCTCCATCATGCTCACACAGGAATTTTTCGTTTTAATAGTAACAACGGCACTATACCTGATACTTGCAAAACAAAAGAAACAAAAACCAACTATTCAGAGCTATGTGCGTTTTCCATTAATGGCTGCTGTTATTTTGCTGGCTGTATTTACGTCCTTAATGGGGTTGAAATATACCAATCCGTTTATTTCTTCCATAAGTGGAGTATTAGTTCCTCTCCTCACCGTTTCCTTTGGCTTTTTATTCTTTAAAGAAAAACTGAATTGGATGCAGATAGTTTCGTTTGGTGTGATAGTTGTTGGGGAAATAGTGTTGGTTTAGAACGATATTGATAAGGTTTATATGAAAACGGACTTACCTCGTAATGTGTAAGTCCGTTCTTTCATATTAAATAACTTTAAACCAAGATACTACTAAGTACTTTAATTATTGTAACTACTCAGCACCCCTAAATTGATGATACAGAATATTTTAGGTTTTCTGGTGTAAAAGAGTTCAAATAAACGATGTAATATATTTTGATATTCCATTGAAAAAGAGTATCTTCGATGGGTGAAAGAGCAAGTATTGGACATAGCTTTGGTATTAAAATCCATCAACGGAAAGATTGATGGATTATCAAAACAGCTAGAATCAGCTCAAGAAGAAATAGTTGTTCTTAAAAAAGAGAATGGGGTTTTAAAAGATCGTTTAGCGGTTTACGAAACTCCAAAAGATAGCCACAATAGCAGTATTCCTCCATCAAAGGATTCACTTGCAGCACAGGCAGAGAAGTCTAAGAAGCTGCTTGCAACTCGTTCGTTGAGAGAAAAATCTGGGAAGTCTAACGGCGGTCAAACTGGACATAAAGGTACAACATTGGAAATGGCAAGCGAGCCGGATTCCATTATAGAACATAAACCATACTTTTGCACCCGTTGCGGAAATGATCTTTCCGCAATTCAAGGTTCGGTAGTTGAGGTACGGCAAGTATTTGATGTGCCAATGCCCATACTTCCTATTGTAACGGAGCATCAGTTAATAGGCAAACAATGCAGTTGTGGTCATTGCTGCCAAACGGATTTTCCAAAAGAAGTTCGTTCAAGAGTTTCTTATGGCACTAATATCCGAGCACTGGTGACTTATTTAAGTTGCATTCAGTGTATTCCGTACAAACGGCTGACAGAGGTGTTACGTGATTGTTTTGGCATAACTTTAAGTCAAGGTACAATCGACAATATACTAAAAGATGTTTCCGATAAATCGTTAGGAGCATACAACGAGATTCGCAACAGAGTAGAACAATCAAGCGTGGTTGGAGCTGATGAAACGGGTGAAAATATCAATGGTGAATTGCACTGGATGTGGGCGTGGCAAACAGATAAACTGACCTATATCCATAGCAACAAGTCACGTGGTAAGTTGGCTATAGACAGTCAGTTTAAAAATGGATTATCGAGGTCAATATTGGTTACAGACCGTCACAGATCGTATTTTAATATGAATGTTGTTGACCACCAAATATGCTTAGCTCACATTTTAAGGGAGTTGACTTTTTTGACAGAGTTGGATACCAAACAAACGTGGTCGTCTGAATTAGCAAAGCTAATAAGGGAGGCTATACACAAAAGAAAAACAGAATCGTGGGAGAATATCGACCGCAATTCAATTTTAAATAAATTTCAAAACTTACTAACATCATGTACTGATAATCTGCATCAAAAGATTATTGCCCTGATTAAGAGTTTGACAAAATACAAAGAGTATGTATTCAAATTTCTTTTTGATCCTGACGTTCCGTACGAAAACAATGCCTCCGAAAGGGCAGTCAGAAATCTAAAAGTAAAACAAAAAGTTAGCGGTATGTTTAAATCCCAACAGGGCGCAAACGCTTACTGTCAAATTCATTCTATCGCGCAAACTGCCAAAAAGAACAATCAAAATCCTTTCTTGGCAATCCTTGCCGTGGCAAATAACTATTGATACATTTGTATTGGTGCTGAGTAGTTACAAAAATGATTACCTTTGCAACTTATATTTTAATAAATTATGCCTAAGTACATGACAAAAATTTGAAAATATCTATATTTGACTGAAATTCAGCATT
>JBAXQU010000156.1:0-2257 GCA_037131555.1 Bacteroidota bacterium | reverse complement strand
CCTTGCGAGGTATTATTAATGAAAACTGGTGTTGCACTAAAATATTGAATCTAGCTGGTAATGTGTACACACATATGGCGGTTTTCGGTAGAATCCGAGAATGAGCGTAAATATGGCTAAAACAATTAAAGAAGAACGTCTAAGGTGGGTACTACCCATAATCAGCAAAGAGATTAAACTCAAAGATCTTGCAAGGGTCTGTCCCCACGGTAAACGCAGTCTTGAACGTTGGGTTTCCAATTACAAAAAAAATGGAGAAGACGGACTTGAGGCAAAGACAACAAGACCGAAGACTAACCCTAAAGAAACACCAATTGAGATTAAAGA
This sequence comes from Bacteroidota bacterium, assembly GCA_037131555.1. GTDB lineage: Bacteria > Bacteroidota > Bacteroidia > 2-12-FULL-35-15 > 2-12-FULL-35-15 > 2-12-FULL-35-15. The sequence goes on along the minus strand of JBAXQU010000156.1, from coordinate 1,930 downwards.
GAAAGTGATAGATTTAAGAAAAGAGAAAAAGGTATGTGCTTTGAAATTGATGTGGAAACTTGAAAAAGAAGGTGTGAAGATTCACGAAAGAACAATTGGAAAGATATTAAAGAATGAAGGCTTGGTTAAGAAGTATCGAATGAAGAAAGTTAAATACAAATATATCAAAGCAACCCTCAAGCCTGGAGAATTGGTCGAGATTGATGTTAAGTTTGTACCAGGGCGTATTGTAGGGCGTAGATATTACCAATATACAGCAATCGACTGTTCTTCCAGATGGAGACATTTAGCTGTATATGAAGAGCAAACAAATGACCGATCAATTCTCTTTTTAAAAGAAGTGATTGAAAAATTTCAATATGAGATTAAAGCAATCAAAACAGACAATGGAAGCATATTTACAAACTACTACACCAGTATGACAAAAAGAAGTGATATGACAGTAAAGACAATTCATGCACTTGATATATTTTGTAATGAAAACAATATCGTTCACTACTTAATTGATCCAGGAAAGCCTGCACAAAATGGAAAGGTCGAAAGAAGTCATCGAGAAGATCAAGAAAAGTTTTATGAACAAAACAAATTCAAATCATTTAGAGACTTGCAAAAAAGAATGAAAGAGTGGAATATGTATTACAACAATCTTGAACATTGCGGTTTAAGAGGAAAAACGCCAAATGAGTTTTTGGCGGAAATTATTAATTAATTAAACCGCCATATGTCTGTACCTAAAACAAACGCTGTGACGTACATTCAACCCTGAAGTGCAACACCTTCATTAAAAGCTTCTAATGGTGTCCTCCAACCCAACCTCTTCCTCGGACGATTGTTTAAAGCATCCTCAACAGCTTTAATCATTTCATCTGGTATTGTCGCAAAGTCTGTGCCTTTTGGAAAGTACCAGCGAATGAGCCCGTTTGTATTCTCATTCGTTCCTCTCTCCCAAGAAGAATATGGATGAGCAAAAAACCATAATATATCTAATTCAAGAGAAGCTTGATCAAACAAATTGTTTTCATGTCCGTTGTCTGTAGTAATTGTTTTTCTAAATTCTTTTGGAAGTACGGACAATCTTTTCACAACAGCATCTTTTGTTTCTTTTGCGGTACTGTCTTCAATTTTAGTAATGAACACAAGTCCAGTTTTTCTTTCCACTAATGTATTTAAACCAACCTTACTCTTTCTTGATACAACAGAATCTCCTTCCCAATGACCGAGTACTTTTCTCTTCTCAACTTCCTTTGGTCTAACATCAATTGATGGCCCTTTAGGCCTCCAAATACGTTGTACGGTGCGCATTCCTTTTTGCGACCTACGTTTATGTCTTCGTTTTAAATATGGACGAAGGTCATGATATCCAGACTTCACATTTCCACAACCTTCTCTAAATACTTGATTGTATATGTATTGGTAAATTGCTTCATGTGAGATTGTTTGATCCGGATATTCTAAATGTAGTCTTCCTGCAATTTGCTCAGGAGAATATCCTTTCTTTAGATATTGGAATACATACCTACGTATGAATTGATTCTTAAGACGGAGTTTTCTTCCTCTCGATTTTCTTTTTACTAATGCTCGTGAATGAGAAAGACGAGGAGTATATTTTCTTTGCAGAGGTACATTCTTTTTAATCTCCCTTGATACAGAAGACGGACTACGACCCAAGACTCCGGCAATTGCTCTTACAGAGCTCTTTTGCCAGAGTAATTCTTGTATTTTCTCACGTTCCTCAATGTTAAAATGTTTGTAGTTCATACACTTCTATTATATCGAAGTGTTGCACTTACTTGTTGAACTGATGACTTACCATATCAAATAAGTTGAGTATTCTGAAAAATAGAAGAGAAGAATTACTTTCTTTTCTTCCTTGTCTTTTTCTCCTTACCCTGAATCGCCTTGGTGGGGCGATTCGAGTACTCCAAAAAAA
>JBAXQU010000155.1:0-2276 GCA_037131555.1 Bacteroidota bacterium | reverse complement strand
TTCGGTGTAACTGGACAGGATAGTAGCCCGCAATCCCCAACGATTTCATACCGCCGACCGTCAGACTGTCTAAAAACCTCCCTTGTTAACAATGTTTCATAAACTGTTAACATTCAGTAAAATAACACGTATTTTCTTTGGAAAGCATTGATATTATTGCTATCTTTGTTTTATGAAATTTATACAAGGAACCAATAGACATCAAACCCACCTTTTCCCGGTTTCACTTGAAGAATCTATTGATATTGATAATGAAGTAAGAGTCATTGACCTTTTTGTAGAAAGCCTGTCATTAAAAGCGTTTGGATTCGACATGGACTTTATCGAAAATGGTCGTCCGGCATATCATCCCTCGGACTTACTAAAACTTTATATCTATGGTTATCTGAATAAGATTCGTTCTTCGAGAGATTTGGAAAAAGAAAGTAAGCGAAACATTGAAGTAATGTGGCTTCTAAAAGGTTTGCAACCTGATCACAACACTATTTCGAATTTCCGCATGGACAATCCCAAATCGATAAAAAAAGTTTTCAGGGCAACGGTTCAAATAGCAAAGCATTTTGATTTGATAGGTGGGAAACTAATAGCAGGCGACAGCACAAAACTACGAGCACAAAACAGCAAGAAGAACAATTACAATCAGGGAAAAATAGATAGACACCTTGCTTACATAGAAAATAAACTTGAAGAGTATAATAATGCTTTACAACAAGCAGAAGGAGAAAACAAAAAAAGTATAGAGGCTTCTATAGAAAAACACCTGGGCAGAAAGGAACAATATCATAAATTGGAGCAACAAATAAAAGAAACAGGCGAAGCTCAAGTATCAACATCAGATACTGAAAGTAGGCAAATGATAACTCGTAACAATATTACAGAAGTAGCATACAATGTACAAACCACCAATGACAGTAAATACAACTTACCTATAGATTACAAAGTCACAAATAACAACGATAGTAAAGCATTGGGCAATATGGTAAGAAGGGCAAAAAGCATATTACACACCACTGATTTTACAGCCCTATTCGATAAGGGGTATCATACAGGCTCAGAGATGAAGATTGCTCAAGAATTAGGAATAGAAGCTATTGTGGCTATTCCTGAAATATCATCAAGTGCTCCTGACCCCGAATACAATGGTTCAAATTTTATATACAACAAAGAAGAAGATACCTATACCTGTCCTGAGCATCAAACGTTAACATCCAATGGGAATTATTATGGGAAAGATGGTGGAATGTACAGAACCAAGATAAGAGTTAAACATTATAAAACGAAAGCTTGCAAAAATTGTCCGGTGTTAAATCGATGCACTAAAAATACACGGGGAAGGGGGCGGGTAATAGAGCGAAGTGAGTATGCACAATACATAGAACAAAACCGCATTAATGTTGAAAACAACAAACACGCATATAAACGACGACAAGCAATAGTAGAGCATCCCTACGGAACTATTAAACGACAATGGGGTTTTGATTACATACTTACAAAACAAGGCAAATCAAGGGCAAGTGCCGATGTAGGATTTATGTTTATAGCATACAATCTAAGACGTATGATGAATATATTAGGGCATGAAGTATTTAAAAAGTATTTGAGCATGCTAGTTTTATTGATTTCACAGATATTTTATGCTATTCGGCTCAAAATACTTAAATATGCGCAAGGCAAATTTTTCCGAAAACATTCATTAATAAAATTCACCCATTCGTTAAATTCATATATATTTGACAGGATTTTTGTAATAAACGAAGGTTTTTAGACGAACTGTCGTTACAAGCAAGGCTAAGACCGACACCTAACAAACATACGAAATGAGTTCAATACATTACTTTCAAAGATATTCGCAACCAGAAAACGTGGCGACAAATAACACCTTGTTGCTTTTGTCAAGACTATATCAAGACTCGCCAAATAAATTTAAAGGCTTTCTTAACGACCTACTTGACGATAATGACCTTGAAGCGGGAATTCAATTTAACCAACAGCAAAAAGGAAAAGGCTCTGTTCCAGACGGCAATTTAAGTCAAGTAAGTTTTAAAGTAGTAGTTGAAACGAAATTGCACAAACACTTTTCATTACAACAACTTACTGAACACCTTAACAGCTTTGGGACAGAACAACACCAAGTCTTACTTTCTTTAAGCCCAAAACTGCCTGACAACTCTTTGAAATTACAAATTGAGTCAGCTGTAAGTAGTTTTAATTCTCAAAATAAAACTGCAATTAAATATTTGCCGACAACATTTCAAGAGATTGTAAGCAAGTATAAC
>JBAXQU010000154.1:0-2300 GCA_037131555.1 Bacteroidota bacterium | reverse complement strand
ATATTAAACCATATTGGAGGGTGCTGCAAATCTATTTTGGAGTGCCTTTTTTTGATTTGTATTATTCTGGCTGAAATAAGTGGTTGATTAAATTCGTATCTTGCAGAGATAAATATGGTGATTTGAGGTAAGGTGAAATCTGGTTAATTAATCCTGATCCTAGGGTCGTACTGAAATACAAAAAGTGAGAGCTACAATAATTGTAAATGATTCGATCTAAAGTTTCATCCAAACTCTTTGGTGCCATACAATCGTTATATTATAATGATTGTAATCTACTGAAGTTTCGCATTAGAAATTAGGCAAAAAAAAGGATAGGTTTTATGATAAAAAAGTAGCATGGAAATTTGTTTATATTACTGAAAATCAGTAATATTATGTTGTCAAACAAAACAATAAAACCATGCTACGAAGTAAAGATACAACAAACATTTCTGAAATTAATGGCTTTTTCACTTCAAGCGAAAAAGTTTGTCAGACAGTTCTCTGGATTATTCGTTCTTTGAATCTTAACAGTACGCAATTGAAATCATCGGATGGTGATCGATCAACGTATTCGTCAAGCAATATTTTGACTCTGCTTCTGCTTTTTCCTCTGTTTCAACTTCCCAATGTAAGAGCTTATAGCATAAGCATTTTGTCGAAGCTGTTCAAAGGAGGTAAAGATGTTTTTTACCGTTTTAAAAACAATGAACTGATCAACTGGAGGGCATTACACTACCAGATTAGCTTACAATTGATCGGAATAGCAACAACTGCTGAGGAGTCGACCGGATATAAATGCCTGATTGCCGATGATACCGATTTACCCAAGACAGGTTGGAGCATTGAATTAATTGGCAGGATCTGGTCTCATGTTACCAGCAGTAGTAAACTTGGGTTTAAAGGATTGTTCCTTGGATACCACGATGGCAAGAGTTTTTTCGGAATAGATTTCTCTTTGCATGGAGAAAAGGGAAAAAACGAAAAGAAACCTTATGGATTAACTTCAAAGCAAGCAAAAGAGAGGTTTTCAAAGAAAAGAAGCGTTCATGCAGCTGGAAGTATACGTAAGGCTGAGTACTTTGAAAAGAAAACCGATAATTTATTGATGATGATTCGTACTGCAATTTCAAAAGGTATTCGTTTTAATTATCTGCTGGTTGATAGTTGGTTTGTAAGCGATGAATTGATCTCATTCATCCTAAAACGTAAAATTAAATGTCACTTGCTAGGCATGACAAAAATGGGAAAGGCCAGGTACGATTTTAAGGGACAATCCTATACAGCAAAGGAGCTTATAGAAAAACAGAAACGAAATAAGAAAACAAAACGTTCCAGAAAACTTAATGTCTGGTATAGTTTTGTAGATGTAAACTATAAAGAGAATTATATACGTCTGTTCTTTTGCAAGACAACTCATCGGGGCAATTGGAACGTCCTACTGACAACGAACAACGAGCTTGAATTTGAAGAAGCTTATCGGATTTACAGTATCCGCTGGAGTATCGAAGTTTTCTTCAAGGAGACCAAAAATTATTTAAGGCTTGGTAAGAGCCAATCACAGGATTTTGACGCCCAGATAGCAGACACAACGATCAGTATGCTACAGTACAACATCCTTTCGCTGGCCAAGAGATTGTTAGAGTATGAAAGTTTAGGTGAACTGTTTAAACAGGCCGGCGTTGAGACATTGGAGTTAACTATCGTAGAGAAAATATGGGGCTACCTGTTAGAGCTTCTAAAATTAATAGCCGACATTTTCGAAATAGATATGGAACAAATATTGGATAAAATAGCTGATGATAATCAGTCAATTACAAAAATCATCAAAATGAACGCTGCGTTAAACGCGGCTTAGCGTTGATGCGAAACTTAAATTATTTAAATGAAACGATTAGGATTATTTATGGCTTTGCAGTTAATCGCAGCCATCGTTTTCGGGCAGTTTTCGCTCACCGGAATTGTAAAGGATTCACAGGGAGAGACCCTGAGTGGTGCCAACGTGATGCTGAAGAACACCTTTAGCCGGACTACCGCGGGGATCAAAGGTGATTTTAAATTTTCAAACCTTTCAAAGGGGGAGTATACGATTGCAGTAACTTTTGTGGGATATAAGAATTTTAGCAGGGAGATCAAACTGACCAATTCCAGTGATCTTGAACTCGTTCTTGAACCAGCCAGTGTGTTGACCGAGGAGGTTTTGGTATCGGCTGCCAGGGCAGGTGAAAAATCCCCCTTGCCTTATACCAATATTGGGAAAGAGGAGATTCAGGCATCAAACCTGGGCCAGGATATCCCCTATTTGCTCAATTATACCC
>JBAXQU010000153.1:0-2323 GCA_037131555.1 Bacteroidota bacterium | reverse complement strand
CTTTGCAACCAATTGTGAAAGTAGGTGGCAAGCGATGAAAAACTATATGAGAGTAAAATATTCAAGTTTCAGTTTTTTAATTTATCTATCAATATCCGGAATAATTAAATCGATGGTAGCCATGATTGCAATCAAATCTCCGATTTTGTAACCTCTGGCAATATGCGGTATTGCTGACAAGTTTGCAAAGTTAGGTGAACGATATTTACAACGATACGGAGAAGCGCCTCCATCACTTACAATGTAAACCCCCAATTCACCACGAGCTGTTTCTACGCGTTGATAGAATTCTCCTTTTGGTAATTTGATTACATTTTTTGTTTTTGCAACAATGTCTCCTTCAGGAATATTATCAATCAACTGTTCGATAATACGCACCGATTGCAACATTTCAGCCATACGTACTTCATATCTAGCCCAACTATCACAGCCGGTAGATATCACCTCATCAAACTGAAGTTTTTCATATCCATCATAAGGATACATTTTACGAATGTCGCAGCTTAAGCCGGATGCTCTTGCTGTAGGACCTGTACAACCAAATGCAATTGCATCTTCTTTAGTAAGAATTCCCACATCTTTCAAACGATTTTGGAAAATAACGTTACCGGTTAATATCTCATTATATTCATGAAAATTATCCTTAAACTGTTTCAACACTTCCTTTACTCGAGATTGAAAGTCAGGTCGAACGTCATATACAATACCACCCGGAACCATAAAGTTTTGGGTGAGTCGTGCTCCGCAATTCTCATCCATGATGCTATTAATGGCTTCACGTTCGCGGAATGCATAAAAGAAAGGAGTTACTCCACCTAAGTCGAGACCGGCAGAAGCAAACCATAATAAGTGGGAACCAATACGAGTTAATTCTCCTATGATAATGCGTATAGCCTGAGCACGAGCAGGAACTTCAACTTGCAACGATTTTTCGACAACCAATGCACAAGCTAGGTTATTGATGTGTGCAGATAAATAATCCATACGGCTGGTTAAATAACCATACTGACGATAAGAAAGACTTTCGCTCATCTTTTCGATAGAACGGTGAATATATCCGAGATGAGGCTCTACTTTTTTAATTGTTTCTCCATCTAACCAAACTTTCAAACGCAACACACCATGTGTTGACGGATGCTGTGGCCCCATGTTGACAACAAATTCGCCTTCTTCGGTTATATAATCTTCTTCTCCTAGTATCATTTATAATTCTATCATGTGTTCGTCAACATAATTTTTTCTTAACGGAAATCCTACCCAATCTTCTTCCAAAAACAATCTACGTAGATTGGGGTGATTCAAAAATTTCACTCCGAACAAATCAAATATTTCATCTTCGTTCAATTCGGCAGTAGGCCAGATATGAAATACAGATTCTATTTGTGGATTGATGGTATCTGTAATTTTTGCTTTTACAACAAGTGTATGATTGTGGGTTCTTGAATTTAAAAAATACACCATCATCAAATGGTCTTTCCAGTCAACGCATGTTTCGCAAAAAAGATAATCGAAATAAAGTTCAGGTTTTGTGCGCAGTACTTTCATTACTGGCAACAATTCTTCTGAAGGAATAATAGCTGTAAGAAACTCTCCACTTTCGTCAAAAGTGACTGCCGGAAATATTTGGGTAAAGCTATCTTTAAGTTCTTCTTTAGTCATTCTTCATTTACGTGCTTATCACACGAATCAATTTATTTTTTATCTACTTGTTTTCTGTAATACGCGTCATTCTTTATCTTTTCCTGCAATGTAATCATTGAGTGTAACAAAGCCTCCGGACGAGGAGGGCACCCCGGAACATAAACATCAACCGGAATAATATGGTCGATACCTTTTACTACGGAATAAGTATTATAGAAAAAAGGGCCTCCTGAAATAGTACAGGCACCCATTGCAATTACATATTTTGGTTCAGGCATCTGATCGTATAATCTCTTAAGCACAGGTGCCATTTTCATTACTATCGTTCCAGAAACAATAATTAAGTCGGCTTGACGAGGAGTGGCACGCATTACTTCAAATCCAAAACGCGACCAGTCGTATTTTGCATTTACAGTATGCATCATTTCGATGGCACAGCAACTGGTGCCAAATGCCAACGGCCAAACAGAATTGGAACGAGCCCAATTAATAATGTCATCTAACTTAGTTAGTACAAATCCTCCATCAGGAGTTTCGTGTATTTGTCCGGGAAATTCTAATTTATCTTTTAAACCCATTTCAGCGCTCCTTTTTTCCAGGCATATAATAAGCCCATAAATAATATAAACATAAACACCAAAATTTCGAAGAAGGCAAGAATTCCAACTTCTTTTACAACTAC
>JBAXQU010000152.1:0-2349 GCA_037131555.1 Bacteroidota bacterium | reverse complement strand
GCAAAACTAATGGGATTTCAATGTGATGAAATTGTTGACGAAGAAACAGGAGAAATGGATTGGGGTGGATTTTTCATCTTCAATAACAACTTCAGTTATATCGAACAAATTACAGACTACATCAACTCATTGTTAGATGCTCAAGCAAAGGGTGAATTAGACTACGAAGATGAGGATGGAGTACAATCACCAAGCTTATGTTTTATATGGGACTCAGTGGGTTCTGTACCATGTAAGATGACCTTTGACGGCAAGGGTGGTAAACAACACAATGCCTCTGTATTATCAGACAAAATTGGTATGGGTATTAACCAAAGAATTTCGGGTTCAAGAAAGTCTGATTCTAAATGGGAAAATACTTTGATTATCATCAATCAACCTTGGGTTGAATTACCTGATAATCCATTTGGACAACCAAAGATTATGGCTAAAGGTGGAAACGCTGTATGGTTAAATTCATCATTGGTATTCTTATTTGGTAACCAAAAAGGTGCTGGTACAACAAAGATTACCGCAACTAAAGACAAGCGTTCTATTAAGTTCGCAGTTAGAAGTAAGGTGTCTGTGTTAAAGAACCACATCAATGGTTTAGGTTTTGATGACGGTAGAATTATAGTAACACCACACGGATTCTTAGCTGGTAAGGAATCAACAGAAGAAAAAGCTTCTATTGAGAAATACAAGAAAGAATATGCCGAATATTGGAAAGATATTATTGGTACGGATGGTGATTTTGATTTAAAAGAAGAGAAAGAAGATTAGTAACCCTCTAAAAAAGAGATGTGAGCAAGACCCTATTGGTTGACGGAGACAACCTATTTAAAATTGGATTTCACGGTGTAAAAGAACTCTATACAGACGGTAGTCATGTTGGTGGAGTGTATCACTTCATCAACACGCTACGTCGTTTCCTTGAAGAGCATAACCACGATAAGGTGGTAGTATTTTGGGATGGTGATTCAAATTCATCCATCAGAAAAGGTATATACCCACAATACAAGGGTAACCGAAGACAAGATATGAACGAATACAAATATGAATCTTACTTGCAACAAAAGGCAAGAGTTAAGACGTATTTGGAGGAGGTATTCGTTCGACAGGTTGAAATGGATAATAATGAAGCCGATGACCTAATTGCGTACTATTGTAAAGTCTCAATAGACGAAAATATTATTATATTCTCAGCAGATAAAGACCTCACCCAACTTATATCCGAAAGAGTAACAATTTATTCTCCAATTCAAAAACAGTATTTCAAAAACGGTGATAAGATTTCTATTAACAAGGTTGATATTCCTCATAAGAATGTAACCGTTTGTAAAATCTTTACAGGAGACAAATCAGATAACATTGATGGTATTGAAGGATTGGGTGAAAAAACTCTTGTTAAGTTATTCCCCCAAATGCAGGAGAAATCATGCACAGTTGAAGAATTATTGGATATTGCCCGAAATATCACGCAAAAGAAACCTACGAAAAGTTTATCAAATATTTTGAATGGTAAGACAAAAAGCGGTATACTTGGAGAAGAGTTCTACACAATAAACTCTAAAATAGTTGACCTTCAGAATCCTCTGATAACTGACGAAGGAAAACAACTAGTTGAACAAATACTCACCGATACAATTGACCCCACTGACAGAGGATATAAAAACTTAATGAGACTTATGATGGAAGACGGTCTTTTTAATTACTTACCTAAGAATGATGAAGCTTGGGTAAACTTCCTAAAACCATTCATGAAACTTATCAGAAAAGAAAAACGAAACACACAAAAAAACTAAACTTATGAAAGAGATGGACAGCACCAAAATGGAATTTCTTTTGACTCTTAACGACAACATTGTTGTACAGAGATTCTTTAATGTTAGAGGTTATATCCCTAAAGCAAAGAACTCATTAGAGTTATATGAATTCATGAAAGCTTTGAGCGATGAGCTACACTATTATTTGAAAATGAAGACGGTTATCTATATGATGGATAACAGAGATTCAATTGAGCATGACGCTTCAATTATGAATACATCATTTACTGATGGTTCAGAAATATTTAACCTTTTTGTTAAGGTTGGAGACACGACAATTTGTCATAGAGTTTTTGACGGAAAAATGTATCCGCCAAAAGTTCGTTATACGGTGGATGTAAGACCATTTTTGAAAGATGTCTTAAGAGAGTTAACTGACATTTTTTCAAACAATAAATTAACTTACAAATATTTGGAATTTGACTTGAGCAAGTAAGTATTTAATAATACAAGGGGATACCACAGAACATATGAATAAAAATTTTGACTACTTAGGGAACACATTTCAATTACAATTAATTAACCAAATCATAGAGGACAAAGA
>JBAXQU010000151.1:0-2423 GCA_037131555.1 Bacteroidota bacterium | reverse complement strand
GATTTATTTTGTATTGGCTTAATAGTTTTCGGATGTATTACCGACACTCCATAATACGCCAACTCTATCGCATCCTGATAAGAGATATGTTCCAGCTTTTGTGTGTTCTCAAAATATTTCGGGTCGGCATTCAACACACCGGGAACATCTTTCCAAATGGTTACACTTTCTGCATTGGTTGTAAAAGCAAGAATGGCTGCAGTGTAATCACTGCCTTCTCTTCCCAATGTGGTGGTATAATTTTCAGATGTGCCTCCTATAAATCCTTGTGTTACCACAATACGATGTTTCCTGCCAGCAAAGCATGGAATAAGACTTTTATCCACTAGTCGCTGGGTTAATTCCCAGTTTACTTTTCCTTCTCTGTAAGTATTATCTGTCTGAACAAAATCTCTTACATCTCTCCATTCAGAAGGTATGCCTGCCATTGACAAGTATGCATTTACTATTTTGGTTGAAATAATTTCTCCTATACATACTATCTTATCATACTCGTAATTGAAATTTGTGCTAGGCTCTTCTTCTATTGCCCAGTGCAGCTCTACAAAAGTATTATTGATTTCATCATACACCTCATGATTTGTATCCGAGAACAATTGATGAATAATATCCAGATGATATTTTTTTATTTCATCCAAAACTATATTGGCATCTTCCTTTTTAAAATAATATGCATTCACCAGTCTCTCCAGTGCATTGGTAACTTTTCCCATTGCCGACACCACCACAATAATGTTTTCGTTGGGAAAACGATTAATAATATTCGCTACATTTTTTACCCCTTCCGCATCTTTAACCGATGCTCCTCCAAACTTAAATATTTTCATTTGTATCTTTCTTTAATTCGTCAATTCGTCAATTTTGCAGTAGGCAATTGCAGCATTGCCCAATTCCCTATTCAAATGTCATTTTACAATTTATCCACTCTTTATCAAAATGCGCGTTCATCTTTTCATAAAACTTAATAGCCGGTTCGTTCCATTCCAGCACCTGCCATTCCAGTCTGTGCACATTTAATTGTTTTGCATCTCTCAACACTTCATCAAACAACTTTTTACCAATACCCAATTTGCGATACGCTTCCGTCACTATAATATCTTCCAGAAACACACACTTCCCTTTCCATGTAGAATATTTAATGTAATACAGCGCCATTCCCACAATTCCCTTTTCTGTTTCGGCCACATAAAACGTAAACACAGCCTCCTTTCCAAATCCGTCACGCTCCATTTCTTCCACCGTCACCGTAACTTCGTTCGGAGCTTTTTCATAAATAGCAAGCTCCTTAACCAGCTGCAATGCCTCAGGAATGTCCTCTCTTACCCCTTTTCTTATCTCTAATTTCATAGTCAAAAATATCAAGCAAAGGTATTTATTTCTTTCAATTCTTACTCTTCAATTTAATCTGCTCCACATGAAAGATATTTACGATATTTGCACCTCAAAAATAGAACAACAAAAATGAGCAGAGTAAAAACTTTAGGACAATTTATAATTGAAAAACAAGCCGATTTCCCTTTCTCAAAAGGCGAATTATCCAGGCTTTTAAGAGATATCGGTATTGCATCCAAAATTGTAAACCGCGAAGTTACCAAAGCCGGCTTGGCCGACATATTGGGCGATGCAGGCGAAATTAATATTCAAGGCGAAAACGTAAAGAAACTCGATGTGTTTGCCAACGAGCAATTCATCGCTGCCTTAAGTATTGGTGGCGAGTGTTGCGCCATTGCTTCCGAAGAAAACGAAGACATTATTCTTGTCGAAAACGATATGTCTAAAAATGCAAAATATGTAGTAGCTATCGACCCTCTTGATGGCTCTTCCAATATTGATGTCAACGTTTCTGTAGGAACCATTTTCTCTATCTATCGCAGAACCTCCCTACACGGGCCCGGTACCAAAGAAGACTTTTTTCAACGCGGCACCGAGCAGGTAGCTGCCGGATATATTATTTACGGTTCGTCATGTATGCTTGTTTACACCACAGGCAAAGGAGTAAACGGATTTACACTCGACCCATCCATTGGCGAGTTCTGTTTATCTCACCCCAACATGCAAACACCCAAAACAGCCAAAACCTATTCTATCAACGAAGGTAACTATGTTCACTTTCCTGACGGAGTAAAAAAATACATTAAATATTGTCAGGAAGAAGACGATTCTACCAACCGTCCTTACTCTTCCCGCTATATCGGTAGCGGTGTGGCCGATATTCACCGCAATCTTATTACAGGTGGCATCTACATTTACCCCACCACTTCCAAATCGCCAAACGGTAAGCTCCGCCTATTGTACGAGTGCAATCCTTTAGCTTTTATTGTGGAGCAGGCAGGCGGCAAAGCCACCGATGGCAGCAAACGCATTCTCGAATTAGATATCCGCGAACTTCATCAGCGCACTCCCTTATTCCTTGGTTCTGCCGA
>JBAXQU010000150.1:0-2534 GCA_037131555.1 Bacteroidota bacterium | reverse complement strand
ATATGATTGCAATCATATTGTTTGTAACAAAATTATACGGCGAAGACATTGAAGAGGAATATTAATTATGCAAATAGACTTATTTCAGCCGCAACCGATTCAATACGTTTTGCTAAAGAACGACGAAATCTTTTTAACCGAATTAGATTTAGAAGATGCCGAAGTTCTTTTAAAATGGTATTCAAGACTATTAAAAAATGATACATTTAAAATTAGCAAATGAACAAATAACAATTAAGTATTTATACAAGATAACACACTAATTCAAGCATAAATCTTATATAATTATTTAAAAAACGTAGTAATACTAAACAAAAATGAATAAATTTCAATTATTTAAACTATTAAAAGCCGCGCGATTCTTTCCGAAGTACGCGCCAGGTGTTACCCAGTTCTACCACAAAATGAACGAATGGGACGGGCGCAAGACTATCGAGTTCAGCGACGATGACAACAGGCAAATCAAAGAGGGTGTAAACAAATTAATTGACGATTTAAAACGATTCAAATGACCGAAGCACAAAAAAAGTATGTAGACGACAACCACGACAAAGAAGCCGTCACGGTGATGGCACGCGCTTTATGTATCACTTTAACACCAGTTCACGCGTATATGTTGCAAAAAGGCTACAAAGCCGTAAGATTTAACGTGTATCGTAAAGACAGGACGGCGGTAAAAGAAGGATATTTCGATGTTGATAACTTTTAATTGCATTGTTATAATAATTTATTGTATATTTGTTACGCAAAGCGATTCACGCTGCGCTTTAAAACTCAAAAAAATGGCATACATCCACTGGCTTCGGGAAAATTACCCCAACGATCCGCTCACTACCGAGCAAGAAAACATTGAACTAGAAAACGGCTTTGAAGACAACGAAACGGCAACGCGCCTATCGTACGAACAAGCAGAACGTGAACTTCAAACTATTTCAGAATGAGAAAGCAACACGCAAAACTTGACGCTATAATGCGTATGATTACAAAGTGTGATAGTCGTTTAGTCTATATGTCTAAACACAAACACTACGACGATTTAATCGGTCGCACATCACGCATACGCAATCGTTTGTATTCGGCTTACACTAATCAACTCACCAAAATGTTTCAAGATGTATTATGGACAAGACCACGACAGGCCAACGATTAATCCCGATACTATTAAGTACGCGTTAATCTTATTTATTTTAATTTATATTTTTTTCTTACCATAAACTAAACCAAAATGGAAATTCAAAAAATCAACACAACCGATATAATGTCTATCGGAAAAGCATTCGCCGAGAGCGGAATGTTTACTGACATTAAAAGTGCAGCACAAGCAATGGTGAAAATCATCGCAGGTCAAGAAATTGGAATACCCCCATTCGCAAGTATGAGTGGCATTCACATCATCCAAGGCAAACCAACGATTGGTGCAGGTCTTATCGCGTCATCAATTAAAGGAAGTGGCAAGTATGACTTTCGCGTTGTAGATCATAGCGAAAAAATATGTTCTATTGAGTTCTTTCAAGGCAAAGAA
Source organism: Bacteroidota bacterium (assembly GCA_037131555.1). GTDB lineage: Bacteria > Bacteroidota > Bacteroidia > 2-12-FULL-35-15 > 2-12-FULL-35-15 > 2-12-FULL-35-15. The sequence goes on along the minus strand of JBAXQU010000150.1, from coordinate 1,012 downwards.
TCACTTGGCATTAGCACATTCACAATCGATGACGCAAAAAAAGCGGGTACCAAGAACATCGACAAGTTCCCAAAAAATATGCTATTTGCTCGCGCTATTTCTAATGGTGTTAAGTTCTACACTCCCGATGTATTTAGCGGACCAGTGTACACGCCCGAGGAAATGGAACAAGTTACCATCGACGCGCCTGTTGAAGTGTTACCCGATTACGACGACGTTATTGAAGCGATTAACAACGCGGTAGATAAAGCGGAATTAACATCGCTATGGAAAGCACTACCAAAGGAAATGCGTTCGGCTAGCGAATTAATCGAAACGTTCAAAGCAAAAGCGTCAACGTATGTATAATGTTGCGCAAGAGTATAGAATTAAACTGCATCGCGAGATTGAGGGCGCGATGCAGATTCTACACTACGACGAACAATGGAAAATCTATTTGTTCAAATCGCTCTCAAATATTAAACCATCACAACCATTCGACGGCCAAGATATAATTCTAACGGAAGCCTACGAAGAAATAAAACAAAGACTATGTCAGATAAACTAACAGTACAATCGATTTTAAGCCTATTTCAGACGGATAAGGCGCAACGCGCAACATTCGTGTCAGATATCATTGCGCGACTTGAAGAAGGCAGCGCAAAACCTTTAGAAGTACACTTGCAAGCGAAAGCAATGATTGAGATTGCGGAAGCATTAATTGCGGACAACACATATCGCGATATATTGCTTGAAGAAGCAACGAAATACGGCAAAGCGTTTGACTATCAAAACGCAAAGTTTAGCATCCGCGAAGTTGGTACAAAATACGATTATTCGCAATGCGGCGATTTGATGCTAGCAGAACTACAACAACGTTCAGAACGCGCCACCATTGCACTTAAAGCGCGACAAGACTTCTTAAAAGTAGTACCTACATCGGGCGTATTATTTACCGACGAAATCACAGGCGAAACGTACAAAATTTATCCACCATCAAAGACATCGACCACTAGCGTGGCAGTCACTTTAA
>JBAXQU010000149.1:0-2700 GCA_037131555.1 Bacteroidota bacterium | reverse complement strand
GCAATAGTGTTTTACTTATATTTGTCCTCATGAGTAATAAAGCAATGTTGAGGTAACCAATGGTTTTTAGTTCCGGTTTGTTTCTTCTGTATTTTTTTCCGGTGTTTCTGGTGGTGTACTTTGGTATGCCTCACCGGTTCAAGAATTTGTTTTTGTTACTGGCCAGTGTTTTGTTTTTTTACTGGGGCGCACCGTTGTTTGTGTTTGTGGTGCTGGGGTCTGTTTTGCTCGATTATTATGTGGTAAGGGCCATGTATAAGGCAGGCGAGGAAAGGCGTAAACGGCAATGGCTGCTGGTGTCGTTGTTGCTCAATTTGGGTTTGCTGGGGTATTTTAAGTATTTCAATTTTTTTGTTCAAAACATAAGTGCTGTGCTCAGCGGGTTGCACATTCATAGCTTGCCTATAGCCCAAATAGCTTTGCCCATAGGCATTTCGTTTTTCACCTTTAAAAAAATAAGTTATTGTATGGATGTGTACAGGGGGCAACATGCGCCTTTCGACAAGCTGCAAAACTATGCGTTGTTTATCCTTTTGTTTCCCGAACTTATAGCTGGCCCCATTGTGCGGTTTAACGAAATAGCCGACCAGATAACCGACCGAAAAAAACAGGAAACGATACATAATAAACTGATGGGGCTGTTTCGGTTTAGTATTGGTTTGTCCAAAAAAGTGTTGATAGCAAATGTGGTGGGTGCCGAAGCCGATAAGCTGTTTGCTGCCGACATGACCACAGTGGGCACTCCGGTGGTATGGCTGGGTGTGGTGGCGTATTCGTTTCAGATTTATTTCGACTTTTCGGGTTATTCTGATATGGCCATTGGTATAGCGCGAATGATTGGTTTTAAGTTTCCCGAAAATTTCGATAATCCTTACATAGCTCAAAGCATAACCGATTTCTGGAGGCGATGGCATATAACGCTGGGCCGCTGGATGAGGGATTATCTTTACATTCCGCTGGGAGGAAATAAAGTAAAAACAAAAACCCGATTGTATTTTAATTTGGCTGTGGTGTTTTTGTTGTCGGGTTTATGGCATGGAGCTTCGTGGAACTTTGTGGTATGGGGCACTTTTCATGGTTTCTTTCTTATTGCCGACCGTGTTTTTTTGTTGCGTGTTTATAAAGTTATTGGTCGTTTGCCAAGCATTGTGGTTACTTATTGTATTGTGCTCATTGGTTGGGTGTATTTCCGTTCGCCCGATTTGCCTACAGCCAATGCCATTGTTCAAAAAATGTTTGCCTTCGATTTTGCTACCCGTCATCCTTTTTATTTTCTGAACGATTTTTATGTGCTGATGGTGGTGGCTGGTGTGCTCTCGTTTGCAGGGGTGTGGAATACGTTTGAAGGCTGGCAGCAAAATGTGTTTACCGCCACTCTTACCAACAAACGAACCCTGGTAATGGGAGCACTATGTTATGCTTTGCTGATGTTGAGCATCAGTTCGGTTATAAGCAGCGATTTTAACCCTTTTATTTATTATAAATTTTAGCCATTAGGCTGATAAAAACAATGGAAAAGGTAACCGAAGAAAAAAACAAAATGGGTTTAAAACAACTGGTGTTGGCGCTGATGGTGGTTTCGCTGTTTATACCCATGGTGCAAAAGCAATTTCGTTTGGTAAACGAAAAACCATTAAAAGGCTTTTTTGATATAGCTGCCTTTCCTGAGTTTACGCTACAATCGTGGAATGCGGGAGCATATCAACCACAGATGGAAAAAGCCATTAACGAAAATGCAGGTTTTCACGATTGGCTGGTAAAATTGCAATGTCAGATAAACTACAGCATCTTTAACATTTCTAAATTTCAAACTGTGATAGTTGGCAAAGATGGTTATCTGTATGACAAAGCCTACATAGACGGATACACGGGGAAAGATTTTATTGGTAAAGAACGTATAGCCCTTCAGGTGGAGAAAGCAGAAGTGGTGGCAAGAGAATTGAAAAAGAAAAACATTACGCTGCTGTTTGCATTAGCCCCCGGCAAAGCAAGTTATTTTCCGGAACATATTCCGGATGCACTAAAGCAACAACAGCCTGCGGCAGATAGCACCAATTATCAATGTTATGCCCGCTTGCTTCAACTATCGGAGTTGAATTATATTGATTTGAGAAGTTATTTTATTTCGCTGAAAAGCAAAAGTAAATATCCTGTTTATTCGCAAACGGGAGTGCATTGGGGGCAGTATGCTTGTTTTGTGGCCATCGATACCATTGCCAAACGACTGGAAGAATTAAATCACACAAGGCTTAACAAACCAGCTATAAACAGCATCGAACTGCGCGATACGCTTAGCAGAACAGATAATGACGAAGGCGATTTGATGAATGTGTTTTCGGAATTGCCTCATTACAAAATGGGATATTTAACTTACAGGTATCATCGCGATACTAATCAAACAAAACCCAATTTGCTTGCCATATCCGATAGTTATTTCAGTAATATGGTTGCTACAGGTTGTATAGATAGTTTGTTTGCCAACTGGAGTTATTGGAATTATAACAAAGGTGTTTCGTCAGATAAAACGGATAAAACATTTCGCTTTAAAAGGGAAATAGAAAAACGAAATGTCCTTCTGATAATGGCTACAGATGCATCTCTGGCTGCTTTTCCTTTTGGTTTTATTGACGAAGCTTATGAGCAATATGCTCCTCACGACAGCAAGTATGTAAAGTTGAAACAAAAAGAATTTCGCATTCT
>JBAXQU010000148.1:0-2804 GCA_037131555.1 Bacteroidota bacterium | reverse complement strand
AAGAAATTGTTGAGCAACATATAAAAGGAAATACAATTGTTGAACGTTTGATTCATCCCGTTGGCGAAAAAAAAGTTGCAAAACGATCAGATATTTCTTTCTTCAAAAACCAGAAAAAAGACGTTTTAAGAAATTGCGGAAAGATTAATCCTACAAAAATTGCCGATTATATTTCCGTTGGTGGATACCAAGCACTCAGCAAAGTGTTAACCGAAATGACAAGTGAGAAAGTTGTAAGCGAAGTAACTATTTCCGGTCTTCGCGGACGTGGTGGCGCAGGTTTTCCAACTGGAGTAAAATGGGGTTATGCAAGCAAAAGTAAAGACCCGATAAAATATATTTTATGTAATGCAGATGAAGGTGATCCTGGTGCATTTATGGATCGAAGTATTTTGGAAGGTGATCCTCACAGCGTGCTCGAAGGAATGATCATTGGTGCTTATGCGATTGGAAGTTCTCAAGGTTATATTTATGTCAGAGCCGAATATCCATTAGCTGTTGAACGTTTTCAAATTGCCATCGATCAGGCCCGTGAGTTTGGTTTATTGGGAGAGAATATTTTAGACTCAGGTTTTAATTTCGATCTTGAAATAAGAAAAGGCTCTGGAGCATTTGTTTGCGGAGAAGAAACTGCATTGATGGTTTCTATCGAAGGTAAACGTGGCGAACCTCGCCCCCGCCCTCCTTTTCCAGCCGAAAAAGGTTTGTGGAATAAACCAACTGTGCTAAATAATGTTGAAACATTTTCAAACATTCCTCAACTTATTTTAGAAGGTGGTGAGCATTACGCGAAGACAGGAACTGATAAAAGTAAAGGAACAAAAATATTCGCACTTGCAGGAACTGTTAAAGTTTCGGGACTTGTGGAAGTAGCAGTTGGAACTCCATTACGTGAACTTGTTTTTGATATTGGCGGTGGAATTTCTACAGGAAAGAAATATAAAGCTGCACAAATTGGTGGTCCTTCAGGTGGTTGTATTCCCGAGCAACATTTAGATGTTCCTCTCGATTATGAATCGTTGAATAGTTTAGGCGCAATAATGGGAAGCGGTGGTTTGATTGTGATGGACGAAAGTAGTTGCATGGTGGATGTTGCCAGATTTTTTATGGAGTTTGTTCAGGAAGAATCATGCGGAAAATGTACTCCATGTCGTGAAGGAACTGCACGAATGCTTGATATACTGAATAAGATTTGTGACGGCAACGGTGAAATGAGTGATCTTGATGAATTAGAAAAACTTTCAGGAACTGTGAAGAATGCTTCCTTGTGCGGACTTGGACAAACAGCGCCAAATCCTTTTCAAAGCACCTTCCGATATTTTAAAGAGGAATACATCGAGCATATCAGAGATAAAAAATGCAGAACAGCCGTTTGTAAATCACTGATCAAATTCGAAATTCTTGACGCATGTAATGGCTGCCAATCTTGCAAAAAAGTTTGTCCTGTTGAAGCCATTCTTGGAGATAAAAAACAACAACATATTATCAATACTGATTTGTGTATCCGTTGCGGACTATGCCTAAGTACCTGCAAATTCGATGCGATCATCAAATATTAATTTGAAGAATTGAAAAGATAACCATCATGCAAATAACCATAAATAGTAATTCTTATGAAGCCACCCAAGGCGAAACCGTTTTGGATGTTGCAAAAAGAAATGGCATATATATTCCAACATTATGTTACCATGCTAAAACCGGACAGTCGGCAAAATGCCGCGCTTGTATTGTTCAGGTTGAAGGAATGCGTGGCTTTCAAACCTCATGTAATCTGAGCGCGAGAGATGGAATGACGGTTCAAACAGAATCGAAGGAAATTATCGAAACTCAAAAACAAATTGTTGACTTAATGCTGTCGCAAGGATATCACAATTGTCTTGCCTGCGAACGAAGCGGCTCTTGCGAGTTGCAGGATGTTTGTTATCATCTCGGAATTGAAAAAACTACTTATGCTGATGCACCAACAGGTCGCAAAGATGAGAGCTCAGAATTTATTGTAATTGATTACGATAAATGTATCAGTTGCGGACGTTGTGTTACTGCTTGTAATAATGTTGTGGTAAATGAAGTGCTTGGTTTTGGACATCGTGGCAAACACACAACCATTATGTGTGATGACAATATTTTGATGGGCGATTCGAGTTGTGTACAATGTGGCGAATGTGTTCAAATTTGTCCAACAGGAGCATTAACAGATAAAAAATCTCGAGGCACTGGAAGAGGAAATCTTGAAAAAGTTGACACCACTTGCCCTTATTGTGGTGTTGGGTGTCAGATTACATTACATGTTGATAAAGCAAAAAATAAAGTTGTGAGAGTTACCGGACGTGAGGTTTGGCCAAACAATGGCATGCTTTGCGTAAAAGGTAGATATGGTTTTGAATTTCATGCAAGTCCAAAACGTTTGCAATATCCTTTGATAAGAAAAAATGGTAAGCACGAACGTGCAACCTGGGATGAAGCATTGGATTATATTGTTGAACGTACAAAAGATATTGTAGCTAAACACGGACCTGATGTTTTCTCGGCACTTGGCTCAGGACGAATTACCAACGAAAATAATTATGCTATTCAGAAATTTACTCGCGCAGTTGTAAAAACAAATAATATTGACCATTGTGCGCGTACCTGCCATGCTCCTACTGTTGCCGGACTTGCACATGCTTTTGGAAGCGGTGCAGCTACCAATTCGATAAATGATATTTTAGAAAGTGAATTGCTTTTTGTGATCGGTTCAAACATGACTGAAGCGCATCCTGTTGTTTCCTATTATGTGAAACAAGCTGTTCAAAAAGGTGCGAAGA
>JBAXQU010000147.1:0-2815 GCA_037131555.1 Bacteroidota bacterium | reverse complement strand
TACCATTCGTATTTCGTAAAGCCCCCCAACAACTAACAAAATCTCACCTCCAACCGCTAACAACTAACAACCAACAACTAACAACTAAATTGAGGGCAGACAGTTTATCACGCTTCGTTTCCCTTCCTCCTGCTTTTCGTTTCAATCTTTTTCTTTGCCCGAAAAGGTCAAAGAAAAAGGATTTCCACTTCAATCAGGTGCAGTTAGTCAGCGCATCACTCTTCGTTACTTGTCCCAATACTTCGCTAATGCCTATTTCATCTATGGTTACAAGGCTTGTGTTTGGTTCAAGGTCTGGGTGAAATGACACAAATCGGAGCCAATGTTGCACAATTCGGAGCCAATGTTGCACAAATGGGAGCCAATGTTGCACAAATCAGAGCCAATGTTGCACAAATCAGAGCCAATGTTGCACAAATGGGAGCCAATGTTGCACAAATGGGAGCCAATGTTGCACAAATCGGAGCCAATGTTGCACAAATCGGAGCCAATGTTGCACAAATCGGAGCCAATGTTGCACAAATGGGAGCCAATGTTGCACAAATGGGAGCCGATGTTGCACAAATGGGAGGCTAAGTGCGTAGCTGGCGTGTTTCGCCAGTGCCAATAACACATCTAGTACTTAAAAAAGTAAACCAAAAGAGAAGAAGTGACTAATTGCACCTGATAGCAGCGAAAAGCCCGAAGCGGGCGAGCTTGTGCGTTGGGCGGACTTGTAGCGGATAGCAGGACGAAAGAAACCGAAGAGGAAGAAACTGCCTGCCCTAAATTTAGTTGTTAGTTGTTGGTTGTTAGTTGTTGATTGTTAGTTGTTGGGGAGAAGGGAAAATGAGATGGATGGAAAAATACACAATAATATATAGTGTTTAATTCTTCGTCAATTTTTGAGGTGGGTAGTGAGAAATATATTACATTTGGCAACTATAAAAGAAAATATAAGTATTAACTAATAAATGATGAGAATGAAAAGTAAATTAATTTTTGCAGCATTACTTGCTTCGTGTTTCGTAATGGATGCACAAAAGGTAACCAATGGTCCGAACTTGGATAACGACCGTGATAATAAAATGAACCGGATGCTTGATGGAGAGGATGGTAATTTTTACACTTACAGGATTAGAACAAAAGGGAGAGGAACATCGTATTTTATTGAAAAATATAGTAAAGATGCTTTGAAACCTACGTTTTCGAAAGAGGTAGATATTGAGGAAGATCGTTATACGAAGGTGGAGGATGTGAAGTTTGCAGTGGATAATGTGAATATCTTCATTCGTCAATACGATAAGAAAGCGGATAAAATGACGTTGTATTATCGTACGGTTTCGTCAAAAGGTGCGGTATCTACAAAGCTTCAAGAGATTTTGAACATCAATACTGACCATTATGAGTTCGTTGATTTTGATATTTATCAAAATCCATCGAGAACAAAGTATTTGGTGAAAGCTTCGTTTAAAGAAAACAAAGAAGGGCAATACAAAACTAAATTTATTTTGTATGATGCTAAATCGATGAAACAAATTTCGACAAAAGAAGTTGCTATGAAATTGTTCAGTGGACAACAAATGGGCTTTAGTTTCTTTGGAGGATTTAGTGTAAAGAACACTGATTTTATTGGGTTGATGCTTGATGATGATGACAATATTTATTTTGGTTACAACTATCTTGACAAAAACTCGACAGAAAAAAACTACAAGTATAAATTGGCAATGAATATTCTTTCGGCAAAATCGAATACTCCACAAGTGGTGGAATTGGAATTTGACGATAATTACTATGTGGGAAATATTAAATTTACAAAAGCAAACGCTACTCAAATAGTTGCAGGTGGTTTCTTGAAAGATGTGATAGAACGCAGAGGAAGAGATTTGGTGAAGGTTGGTATTTTTAGTTTTACGGTGAATGTAGAAAAAGGGAAAATAGATTCGAAAGTAGTTACTTTGTTTGACGATAAGATATTGGCAAATTTAGAATCGAATGCAAAACGTTCGCGTTATTTTAAATACAAATTGGACTATATTATTCCGAAAGGAAATGCGGTGTATTATGTAGGTGAGCAATACAGAGAACAAGAGGTAACTACTTACAATGCAAATACACATACTACCGAGACTCATTGGGATTATGAATACATGGATGTGATAGTGGCGAAGCTAAATCAGAAAGGAGAATTTGAATGGATAAAAAACACTCCTTTGCGAATTAATATGAATTTGAGTTTCCCTCACGTTTTCAAACAATACATTGCGGTGACTACCAATAAAGCCATCTATATATTGAATGATGAACACGAAAAAAACTTAGAGCGTTATAAAAAAGCAGATTTTGAACCAAGTGATTTGAAAAATATGGGTTCGATACATGGTACAAATTTTATTTCTTCGTCAGTTGATTTGAACACTGGGGCAATTAACCATCAATTGGTGTTTGCGAATGAAGATTATTGCTTTGCGCCTATTCAAGAGAAGAATTACGCATACATTCCTCCATCGGATACTGAAAATTTTGTACCAGGAAAAGATAACGAAATAGTGATTTATACTGAGGACAGAGGAAGAGATCGTTTCTCAAAAATTTCGTTTGAGTAAATGCATAAGTAATTCTCAGATTATTTGAGAATATAGAAAGGATTAAAAACACAACAGCCCTCCATTGAATAAATGGAGGGTTGTTGTTAATAAGAAGTAAGCCAAAAGCAACATCCGTAAGATTAATTTAAAAACACCCAGAACAGCATGCCTTTCTTTTTTCAGAAAAAATACAGATTATCATTTATTCTATTTTTCTCATTAATAGTTGCTGCTAAGGCGCAATATAG
>JBAXQU010000146.1:0-2902 GCA_037131555.1 Bacteroidota bacterium | reverse complement strand
CTGGATGGTAAAAGAATCAGAAAACATTACAGAGTTCAAGAGTGGGTACCAAGACTCTTACAACCTTAAGTATGCAGGCATGCTCAATGCAATTAAACGACATACCTAACCCAGCAACTCCACATGACCCTGCGATTAATGATTCGCAATGCCTTTAAATATATATGTTGGACATTAAGCAATGAATAGACATTTTTCGAATATTTTGCTACTAATCGGCTGTGCTTTGTTGACAGTTGTCATTTCCGGTGTTGCAAGTCATTTGACCGGAAAATGGCATTGGTTTGGGAGGTCAGGGTCCATCATAACAATATGTGGTGTAATGTTGAGCGTAAGACCGCTTGTAAGAATGGGGTTTGCCGAATGGCTCCAGTCACAAAAAGGTATTAACAACGGACATATTGTTGATACGCCAAAGGAAATTGAGGAAGATAAACAAACAAAACTCGATGCTATTGCATCACACCTTGGCATATACATGGCATTAATTGGCGCAATAGTCTGGGGATATGGGGACCTAATCGGGGGAATACCGTAATATAGCACTGCAATCAAAGAGACGATTTCACTCTATCATCGCGTTGAATCAGCTACCATAAACATTATATCATGCTTTAAAGAAAATCACAACATAGAATCCAAGAACATCTACAAAACACCATTATCTTGTACACAAAAATGTTGCGCAAATAGAAAGATGACAAAACCGATACAATATCAAGCAGGCTATATTTTAGAGTCTGTAAAAGATGAACTTGGAAAATATGCAAAACAGCATAAAAAAGAGGGGGAAGTGCGTGGCTTGCTCTATGCATTGAGCACTTTCAATATTCAAAGTGATATAAAGCTTGATACTCCTCAAGAAATCCCATCGCTATTAGCTGTTACATGCAATATTGTTACTCGAGGATTACCAACTTTTGCGAGCATTTCAACTGAACAACACTTTGCAGATGCGCTTTCGCTTACACAGCGGATCGATAATCATGAACAAGAAAAAATAACTTTTCCTTTTGTTGCATTACAGAGATCTGATGAAAATGTCAGCGATCAATTTTTCAAAGCACTACATACAATTGATCCTAGAGCAAGAAATAGATCACAATACCTTGAGATATCTGATGTTGATAGTGACTTTGAAAAGAATTTCCTGCTACAGTTTTTACCAGAAGAACATGCCTATCTGGCGCAACTATTAGAAAAGCAGAGAATCCGTAGTTCATTCACAAGAGATAATAATCAAGGGCGAGTCGATTTTAGTTTAGAGATTCCTTATGATTTAGTGAGAGAAACTAAAAACAAATACAAACAAAAAGTTGAGCTTAAACACAAAAAAAACTATATCATTGAAGTTGATGGTGAAAAATACCATTATCGTACCGAATTGATTGATCATTTGAAAGATTTTGAAATTGCACAATTATCAAAAGCAATTTTTCATATTCATGAAGAGAATATTTATGAAGATAAAAATAAATTCATTGGGAATATTTCAAATGAAGAGTATATAAAAATTATAGCAGAAAACTATTCAGGCGGTAACTATTTAAGAAATCCTTTCACTGCTTTACTATTATCTCCTTTTGGAATAGCACGATTGCAGAGAATAATGCTGCAATACTTGATGATAAAGTATAATGCACTGACACCACAGACTATCAAAGTTGCTGTTATTGAAAGAGATATTCCTTGTGGTTATGCTGCATTTGAGGATTTATCAGAGCTATTAGTTACACTCAATTCATTAGCTGGAACTCCAACTCCACTTCCAGAATTTGATATTTCAGTGTTCTGTTCTGACGAATTTATTAACCATCCATTGCATTCTGGAAAATCCAGTAAGTCAATAGATAAGATTAACAGATCAGATTACGATCTAATACTTGATATTTCACTGCTACGCAGGGAGGGAGTATTTAAAGAAGATGCTGAATCAACTGGCAATACAATTGTAATTCGTAATGCACATTATATACATTACACAACTTCTACTGGCGTATTTTCGGCACCATCAATCATATATAAACCTCTTGTCGAAGAACTTCCCAATGAGATATTTAACCCCATAAAAGAAACCTCTGAGTGGCTACAAATATTATTGCAGAATATTTTCCGTAAACGTAACTTCCGAGATGGTCAATTAGCGATATTGAACCGTGCACTACAACTAAAATCAGTTATTGGTCTTTTACCCACAGGTGGTGGTAAATCGCTTACCTACCAATTGGCTGCAATGTTACAACCTGGAACAACAATTATTATTGATCCTATTCGATCATTAATGCTTGACCAATACAAAGGGCTGAAGTCAATTGGTATTGATAAATGCGAGTTTATTAACTCAACGTTATCAACAGCAGAAAGAGTATTCAATCAAAACAACCTTTTGGTTCAAGGCCAATTGCAGTTCCTTTTTGTATCTCCAGAACGATTTGTTATTGACGATTTCCGCAAAGCTCTTGAAACAGCAAAAAGCGGTCAGCATTACTTTTCTTATGCAGTCATTGATGAAGTTCACTGTGTGTCCGAATGGGGACATAATTTCAGGACACCTTACCTAAATCTTGGGGATAATCTTCAAAAATATTGCGGCACATATAGTAATGATAGTATTCCAATATTTGGACTAACAGCTACAGCATCGTTTGATGTTTTAGCTGATATCGAAAGAGAATTAAATATTATAAAAGATGATGGAAATGCTATCGTTCGTTTTGAAAATAGTGTAAGAGATGAAATAAATTACACTATTAAAGAAGTATCAGTTAAGGATTTTCCAGATCTGACAAACAATTGGATAACAAAAATAAAGCAAAGTATTGGCAAAAATAAACAAAAGATGGTTTTTGAGATTATTAAAAATAAAGAAAAAGAAATTCTATTTAATAATCAAGCTAATATT
>JBAXQU010000145.1:0-2920 GCA_037131555.1 Bacteroidota bacterium | reverse complement strand
TATAAATATGTGAACATTGATTTAACGCTTAAAGGGGAGTTTGTTTTTGCAACAAACAAAACTTTGAGTTGCGATGATATAAAACACAGCAAATTTTTAAAAGACTCGATTGACATTGTAATTGAAAACGGGATTTTTATTGAAGGTTTATCATCTATTCAATCGTTGCCGAAAGGAGTTCGAATAATTAATATTGCTGAAGCAACCACAGATAGCTGCTTCGAAAAAGAATATGCAAAGTATGCAGATATTAAAACGGATGCTTTTGTTGCTTTGAATACAGCATTGGCCAAAGGCGGTGTATTTATTCATATTGCAGCTGGTGTCATCATCGATGCTCCTATAAGGATAATGAATATATCTACAGCAGATGAACGCTTGTTTACTAATTCGAGAAATTTAATTGTAGTAGAACCAAATGCTCAAGTTCGGTTTATTGAATCATTCGAAACCATTGCTTGTTCGGCATTGACATTTACTAATGCGTTAACTGAATTAGTGGTTTCGGAAAATGCGGTGGTGGATTATACGAAGATAGAAGATGGAAAAGAGAATGGGTATTTGATAAGCACTACTCAGGTGTATCAAAAGAAACAATCGGTGTTTACAACCAATTCGATTACTTTGAGCGGTTCGTTGGTGAGGAATAATTTGAATATTGTTTTGGATGATGAACATATCGAAACACACTTAAACGGACTTTACCTAACCAATGGACATCAGGTGGTGGATAATCATACCTTGGTTGACCATAGAAAGCCGAATTGCAACAGTAACGAGTTGTACAAAGGCATCATTGAAGATAAATCTACAGCTACTTTCAACGGAAAGATCTTTGTGAGAAAGGATGCACAAAAAACAAATGCCTTTCAATCGAACAAAAATATTTTGCTGAGTGACGATGGCACAATTAATACAAAACCTCAGTTGGAAATATATGCTGATGATGTGAAATGTTCGCATGGAACATCCACAGGAAAACTAGATGCTGAGAAAATATTTTATTTACAGGCAAGAGGACTGAGCGAAACCACTGCCAAAAAACTATTGATGCACGCTTTTGCTTCGGAAGTGGTGGATACTCTAAAAATTGAAGCGTTGAGAGATTGGGTAGAGGAAAAGATTTCGATGAGATTTGAATAAGTTCTCGACTTTCTATATCCATTACTATCTTTGCTATCAAAAAATAATCCGTGTTATTTAAAAATAAGAACCTTCTCCTTCTCCACTTCATTGTATTTATCTGGGGATGGTCGCCAATACTCGGAAAATTATTAAACATTGAAAATGTTGTAGCCTACCAACTCGTATGGTTTCGCATGCTCATCACCATTGCTACCATTGCCATCTACTTGTTGGCAACAAAACGAAACATTAAAGTTAGCACCAAGGACTTTTTTAAGCTTGTTGGAATAGGTGGCATCATTGCGTTCCATTGGTTTTGTTTTTACAATGCCATCAATATCTCTAACGTATCCGTAACGCTGGTTGCTTTTGCAACTGGTACCTTGTTCACCTCTTTGATTGAACCTTATTTCTATAAACGAAAGATAATTCGATATGAAATTATTTTTGGTATGGTCATCATTGGCGCAATTGCAATGATATTTAAGGTAGAAACACATTATGCCTGGGGTATTGTATTCGGAATGCTGGCTGCGCTTACTTCATCTATATTTACTGTGTTCAATGGGCTGTTGGTTCAACGTATTCCTTCTTCCTTAATAGCTTTTTACGAATTAAGTGGAGGTGTGGTGGTGCTTACTGTGTACTTATTATTAACAGGTGAGTTCAGTCACGATTTTTTTGTCATCACCCCGAAAGCTTGGATGTGGATTTCGATACTTTCGATAGTGGGCACAGCTTTTCCGTTTATTGCTTCTGTCAATTTGATGAAGAATATTAGTCCGTTTACAATAACACTAACGGTAAACTTGGAAACTGTTTACGGAATAGTAATAGCTTACTTTCTTTGGAAAAAAGACGAAGCCATGACTCCCGGATTTTATCTCGGCACCTTTATTATACTCGTTACTATTTTGGGGAATGCCATCATGAAACAGTATATGAAACGTAGTTTATAGTGGCAGCAAATAATATTGCCAAGTAAATGCAACGATTACTAAATCTTGGTTCTAAAAAAATCAATTTTATTTAACCGCCCTTAAATATTTTTTACATTTGTATCAACTCAAATAAACAAATGAAAACAAAACTTTATTGTAATAGCCTCACCGAGTATTCGAGGTACAAAACAAGAGTGGTAACCATTGGCGATGTGCCTTTGGGTGGCGACAATCCGATACGTATACAGTCGATGACAACTACGGACACCATGAATACATTGGCCACTGTGGAGCAAAGCATACGTATGATTGATGCTGGATGCGAATATGTGCGCATTACTGCACCGAGTTTGAAAGAAGCTCAGAATTTGAAAAACATAAAGGACGAATTGCGCAAGCGAGGATACACTACTCCGCTTATTGCCGACATTCATTTCACACCTAATGCTGCTGAGCTAGCCGCACGCCTTGTGGAGAAGGTAAGAGTGAACCCGGGCAACTACGCTGACAAGAAAAAATTCGAAACCATTGAATATTCCGACTACGAATACGAGGCCGAGATGGAACGCATTCGCAAACGCTTTACTCCACTTGTGAAAATATGCAAGGAATATGGTACAGCCATGCGCATTGGCACTAATCATGGCTCGTTGAGCGACCGTATTCTTGGAAGATATGGCGATACTCCACTGGGAATGGTGGAAAGTGCGCTGGAGTTTTTGAGAATATGCGAGGATAGTAACTATTTCAACATCGTACTATCGATGAAAGCAAGCAACACACAAGTGATGGTGCAGGCTTATCGATTGTTGATACTGAAAATGCAAGAACTCGGCATGAATTACCCGTTGCAC
>JBAXQU010000144.1:0-2999 GCA_037131555.1 Bacteroidota bacterium | reverse complement strand
TTATTCGTGCACAAGGTGCATATATATGTGGTGAAGAAACTGCTTTACTTTCGTCTATCGAAGGGCAAAGACCGGAAGTTCGTGTACGTCCTCCCTATCCTACTCAGCAAGGTTTATTCAACAAACCAACAGTTGTAAATAATGTTGAAACTCTTGCTTGTATTCCTTTCATCATAAAAAATGGAGGAGCAAAATTTGCTGAAATAGGTAGAGGAAAATCAACTGGAACTAAGTTGGTTTCTTTAGATGGGTTCTTTAACAAACCCGGCATTTATGAGGTTGATATGGGAACACCTCTTTCGGTTGTATTAAACGAACTTGGTGGAGGATTTAAATCAGCAATAAAAGCTTTACATATTGGTGGTCCGCTTGGAGGATTGGTTCCCGTTGATAAGATAAATGATTTAACAATTGATTTCGAATCATTCAATCAAAATGGATTTTTATTGGGACATGCTTCTGTAGTTTGTATTCCTGAAAGTTATCCCATCATAAAATATATCGAGCATTTATTTCAGTTCACAGCTCATGAGAGTTGCGGAAAATGTTTCCCTTGCCGTTTAGGTTCAACACGAGGATATGAGTTGGTGAACAAAGCCATGAACTCTGATTATAAAATTGACAGAGAACTCTTCACCGATTTAATTACAACCATGGAAATCGGTTCCCTTTGTGCTCTTGGAGGAGGTTTACCACTTCCAATAAGAAATGCAATGCAATATTTTAACGATGAGTTGAAAGGATATTTTAATTAAAAAGTTGCCACTGATTACGCTAATTATCGCAGAAAATTAATCTGTGTAAATCTGCGAAATCTGTGGCTAAAAAAAATTACCATGAATAATACCATTACCATAAAGCCAAAACACGAAATGAATTTAGCTTATATAGATGATATTCCATACGAGATAAAGGATGGAGAAACCATACTTTCATTTGTTAAAAGGATTCAAGGACAAAAAGCTATTCCTACACTTTGCGATGCCCCAAACCTTGATCCATTTGGCTCTTGTAGAGTTTGCAGCGTTGATGTTGCATTGGCAAAAGATGGTCCGGTTAAAACCCAGGCATCTTGCCACACACCTGTTATGGCGGGTACTTTTATCTATCCCGATTCACCAAGAATTCAGAAGTTAAGGAAAAATATTGTTGAGCTTGTATTAACTGACCATCCTTTAGATTGTCTTACCTGTGAAGTAAATAATAATTGTGAACTACAGGAAGTAGCAGCAAAAGTAGGTGTGCGTGATGTTCGTTATCCAAAAGGTAAAAATCATCTTGATAGAAAAAAAGATTTGAGTCATCCGTATATGACCTCCGATTTTTCGAAATGTATTAATTGTTTTCGATGCGTGAGAGCATGTGATGAAGTTCAGGGACAATTTGTGCTAAGCATGGCAGGACGAGGTTTCGATTCACATATTGTTAAAGGACAAGAAACAACTTTCAATCTTTCCGATTGTGTGAGTTGTGGTGCATGTGCACAGGCTTGCCCAACATCTGCAATCACTGATGTGTTTGAATCAAAATCAATTGTTGCCGATAAAAAAGTGCGAACCATTTGCACCTATTGTGGTGTAGGTTGTAATCTCGAAGTTGCTGTAAAAGGTGGTGTCATCAAATCTATTCAAGCACCTTATGATGCTGAAGTAAACAGTGGCCATACTTGTTTAAAAGGACGTTTCGCATTTTCATTTTATAATCATCCCGAAAGAATAAAAACGCCATTGATAAAACGTAATGGTGAATTTGTAGAAGCTAGCTGGGATGAAGCGTATGATTATATCGCTAAAGAATTAACCAGAATTAAAACTGATCATGGTTCTGATTTTATTGCAGGAATTTCTTCAGCACGATGTACCAACGAAGAAAATTATTTGATGCAGAAATTTCTTCGTGCTGTAATCGGAACAAATAATATTGACAGTTGCGCGCGCGTTTGCCACTCTCCCACAGCTCATGGAATGCAAGAAACATTTGGTACTGGAGCAGCAACAAATTCAATCATTGATTTAAAACAAACCGATTGCATCATCGTAATTGGTGCTAATGCCACCGATGCTCATCCTGTAACCGGAGCAAAACTCAAGCAATTTGCCATTAGTGGTAAACCTTCAATTGTTATCGACCCAAGGAAAATCGAATTGGCTAATTATGCAACTTATCATTTGCAATTACGACCAGGAACAAACGTAGCATTATTGAACATGATGTTTTATTTTATCATTGAAGCGGGTTTAGAGGATAAAAATTTTATTGCTGCACGTACTGAAGGATATGAAGCATTCAGAAAAAATATTCTGAAGCTTGATATGAATGAGATGGAACGCATTACAGGAGTTGACAAAGAACTTGTAAAGAAAGCAGCCATTGCATATGCAAGTGCACCAAAAGCAATGTCGTTTCATGGTTTGGGTGTAACCGAACATTCACAAGGTTCATTTACGGTGATGCAAATTGCTGACTTGGCTTTAATAACCGGAAATATTGGTCGTCACGGTGTTGGCGTTAATCCATTACGAGGACAAAATAATGTGCAGGGAGCTGCTGATATGGGTTGCCAGCCACATCAAGGAGCTGGTTATTATAGTGTATCAGATTCGTTGAACCACGAAGTATATGAAAACTTTTATCAGGCTAAATTACCCTTGCATAAAGGATATAAAATTCCTGAAATGTTTAATGCTTCTCTTGATAATAAATTAAAAGCCATGTGGGTGATTGGTGAAGATATTGCTCAAACAGATCCGAACACACATAAAGTTGTAGCCGCTTTAAATAATCTTGAATTATTTGTAGTTCAAGAATTGTTTATGACCGAAACAGCAAAGCTAGCAACAGTTATTCTTCCGGGAGCATCATTCTTTGAGAAGAGCGGAACATTTACAAATGGCGAACGCAGAATACAAGCAGTTCATCAAGTTGTTGAACCATTAAAAGGAACAAAAGTTGACGGACAAATTATTGTCGACATCATGAACAAAATGGGATATGCTCAA
>JBAXQU010000143.1:0-3967 GCA_037131555.1 Bacteroidota bacterium | reverse complement strand
AAAATAAATTCCTGATTTCAAATTGCCTCTTTCTAATTTTAGTTCTTTGCCTGTAAAGTGCCATGTTTTAAGGTCTTTTCCAAGCAGGTCGGTGAGTTTTAGGCTGTGTGGCTCATCTTCTGAAAAAGTAATGGTTGTTTCAGAAGTAAATGGATTAGGGGCGATGGTAAATGAAACATTATTACTTCTTTCATCAATCCCAACTATGGAATTAAGTTTAGCAACAAATACATCATAAGAACCTACTTTGGTTAAAGAGTAAGAGTCAAAGTTTATTGGGGAACTCCAAAAAGCTCCGGTAACTATTGCTTCATGATTAGCATTTATTGCAATAGAATTTGCATACTCTTCATTCATTCCTCCTGCACTTTTCGCCCATGTTACATTTCCATTTGTTGTATATTTAACAACAAATATATCAGGATAAGCAACATTAATGTTTGTCAAAGTAGATGAACCAAATGTGATTGTTGGACTTGGAAAATAGCCTGCCAAATATGGATTCCCATTAACATCCAATGCAACGGAAGTTGCCCAATCGTCACCTGGACCTCCAGCATTTCTTGCCCAAATTACATTCCCATTATTATCATATTTAGTAAGGAAAACATCATCTGAGCCAGCATTTGTAAAAGTGGAAGTACCAAAAGTTATTGTAGTACTGTAAAAATTACCTGCCATGAATATATTGCCAGAGGCATCAACGGCAAGTGAATTTGCGAGATCCTGACTATTACCTCCTGCACTTTTTGCCCAAAGCACATTGCCATTGGTATCGAATTTCTCTAGAAAAATATCACGAGTTCCTACACTAGCATTTGTTAAAGTAGTTGTTCCTAAAACTATACTCTGTATCGAGAACTCTCCGGCCAAATAGGCATGACCATTTGCATCTAAAGCAACAGAAAATGGTCCACCACTTGAAGGCCCAGTTGAGCCACCACCACTTTTTGCCCAAAGGATATTTCCATTGTTGTCAAATTTTGCAAGAAAAAAATTAGTTGTATTGCCAGTATTATCATTGTTTGTTAATACAGTGGAGCCAAAACTGAGTGTGGGACTATTAAAATTACCAGCTAAATATATATGCCCCGAAGCATCAATTGCAACAGATTGAGCCAAATCTCCATTTGTTCCTGTTGCACTTTTTGCCCAAATAATATTTCCATTCGAATCGTATTTTGCAAAGAATACATCATAATAGTTTGCGCTTGAATTTGTCAATGTGATAGAACCTAATGTTAAAGTAGCACTGCCAAAATATCCAGCAATATAAATGTTTCCTGCGTTATCAACGTCAACAGACCTTACAACTTCATCCAACACATCTCCATTACTTTTTGCCCATATTACATTTCCGGAAGCATCATATTTTGCAAGAAAAAAATCAGAAAAACTTCCATTATTATTTGCGTTTGTTAATGTAGTTGAGCCAAATGTTATAGTAGCACTCCTAAAACTTCCTGCAACAATAGCATTTCCGCTTGCATCCACTACAACTGAATATGCCCTATCATCATTTGTACCACCTGCCCCCTCAGCCCATGCCCATTGCGGTGCTTGTGCAAAAATATTTACACACTGCAAAACTCCTATCAAAAACAATGTTATTTTTTTCATCTCTTTTATTTTTTAATTCATTCTTACTCTATCACTATCTTCTTATTTACCACCTTGTTTTTTTCGTCTATTATTTGTAAAAAATAAATTCCTGATTTCAAATTGCCTCTTTCTAATTTTAGTTCTTTGCCTGTAAAGTGCCAGGTTTTTAGGTCTTTTCCAAGCAGGTCGGTGAGTTTTAGGATGTGTGGCTCATCTTCTGAAAATGTAATGGTGGTTTGGGTGGTGAATGGGTTGGGGGAAATGGTAACAGAACTATTATTCCTAATTTCATTTATGGAGAGCGGAGAAGGAGAATTGTCAAGCAATGATTTTTGACTGATTTGTAAAACCTCTTTCGTTGCATTGTCGTAAACGAAACAAACTACTTTGCAATGATGCGCTTTCCAAAGAGTGTCTAAATGAAAATTAAAATTGTTTGTGAGTATTGAACCTGATGTAAATGTTCCAGAACTGATTAAAGTCCCCCAAGTTCCATTAATACCTGCCCTTAATAAATTATTATTAACGTGGTCTGTATCTATACTGGTTGTATTGTCAATATCTGCAACTGGACTGATAATACTGTCTTCTGTCAGATAAACCGATAAATAATAATTTCCAGCTAAGCTCGTTAACACTTCCGTATATACCGTTGTATTTAACATACGGGTTGTACTGTTAAAACTGTTTGAATGGTCAATAAGTACAAGTGGTGTCTGATGGACTAATGAATTAACCTCAACCTCCCAATTCGAATAAAATTTTAGATGCGTTAACGTTGTAGTATTATAATCTGTTCTACTAATCATTCCTTCGGGATAACCAGTTGAGTATACAAGAGAGAATGTATCAAGGGATTCACCAGTACTACAAGATAAATCGTCAGGAAAAGGGTAAGACATATATGTACTGGGTAGTGCAAATGTTCCTGATTGAATATTTATAATTGCAACACTGTCATGATACATTGCTTTTATTTGTTCAGATTTACTATCTGCTCTCGTACAATTCGGACAAGTATGTCCTCCAAAGTGTTCTAATAAAACACCACGAAAGGGAGTTGTTTGCGCTTTAAGTTCTGTTTGCAAAACAAAGTTTAGCAAAAGTAGAAGTAGAATTATTTTTTTCATTTGTTTTTTGTTTTGTGTTCGCGGTTATTCGAAGTAAAAATAAGAAAAACTTTCGCAAGTTGTTGGGTTTAAAAGTTACTTGCGAAAGTTTTTCGGAGGGAACTCGGGTGAGCGAGTTAGGGGTTTGGTGTGAGTTCTACGGTTATTTCTACTTTTTTGCCGCGGATGGTTTTGATGATGATGATGTGGGTTTGGTATCCGAGGGCGGTGAATTTGATGTGGTAGGTTCCGGCTCGGAATTTCTCGATGAGGGCGATTCCGTTGATGTCGGAAGGGTTTGAACGGTTGAGTTCGATGATGGTCATGATGACGTTTTGGATGGGTGTGGTGGCTCCGAGTGGTGTGATGTGCGCGATGAGTTGGGTGAGGTAGTGGCCGATGTTGTCGATTTTGCGGTTGTTGCGGTATTCTTTTACCATGTCGGGTTCGGTGTCTTCGTATTCGGGGATGAGTAGGTCGTCAATGTCTTTTAATATGTCATCGATTTCTTTCATATATTCTGTGATGGCTTGTGTTCCGGCTTTGGTGGTGGCTTTGGCAGTTCCTGGTGTGGAGAGTAGTAGTTTGGCGGCTTTGATGGCTGCAAAGAGGTCGGATATGTTGAGTACGGTGATGTTGTAGTCGGCTAATGGTGTGGCGTTGGCGTTGAGTGCTGTGTGGATTTCGGTCATTTTGGCGATTGATTCGGTTTCGACAAGCCTTGAGAGTGTTGATTTGGTGATGTCGAAGAGTGTGGCAAGGGTGTCGTTGGAGACTGATTTGGCCCAAACGCGTGCTTTGCGTGCTAGTTTGACGGTTAGTTTTTCGGCTTTTTTGAGTTCTGCACTTTTGTCTTGTGTGATGCCGGTGGTGGTTAGTTGTTGTTGGATGATGTACTTATCGAGGCTATCTTTTTTGGTTCCGAATAGGGTGATTTTGTCATCTAATTTGGCGAATGGGGACCAGATGGGTGAAAAATCGGGGTTTACGAAAAATACCTTCATTTTGTCGTACATGTTGTTTTTTGAGATTTGATTTTTGTTCATGGTGTTGAATTTTAATTTGTTACTATTGATTGATTATTGATATTTGATGTTTGTATTATATGAAAATGGTGTTCTAAAAACGCAATTGCTGCGGCAAATGTGCAATGTTTGACATCTATGTTGCAATGTTTGACATCTATGTTGCAATGTTTGATATCTATGTTGCAATGTTTGATATCTATGTTGCAATGTTTGATATCTATGTTGCAA
>JBAXQU010000142.1:0-3999 GCA_037131555.1 Bacteroidota bacterium | reverse complement strand
TCGTTTTTTGTTTTTTCTCCAATTCCGGGTATCGTATCGAGTTCCGAAGCCACTTGTGTCTTGCTTCGCTTGTCCCGATGAAAGCTGATGGCAAATCGGTGGACTTCGTCTTGCATCGATGCGAGAATTTTGAAAAGTGGTTCATTCACTTTAAGTCCGATTTCTTTCGGCGGAAATCCAAATAGTAATTCCCGGGTATGATGCTTACTGTCTTTTGCCAAACCTGCAATAGGGATGTTAATATGCAGTTCGTTTTCTATTACCTGTCGGATCACTTCCATTTGACCTACTCCGCCATCGGCAATGATTAAGTCGGGGAGTGGACTTTTTTCATTTAACATACGAGTATAGCGCCTACGAACCACTTCTTTCATCGAAGCATAATCATCGGGACCAACCACAGTTTTAATGTTATATTTCCGGTAATCTTTTTTCGATGGTTTCCCTTTTTTGAAAACAACACATGCCGCCACCGCATCGGTGCCTGATATGTTCGAGTTGTCAAAACACTCAATAGTCATAGGTGGTTTGTCCATATGCAACAATTCCTGAATGTTTTTCATCAGTTGCATGGCCCGTTGATCCGGGTTAAGTTTCTCTTCCTGCTTAAGTTTATCCAGTTTGTATTGTCTAACATTCTGAATAGCAAGCCCTAAGAGTTTTTTTCGGTCACCACGTTGAGGAATAACTATCGTTGCATCTTTCAGTTGGTAATTAATAGCAAAAGGTACCACTATTTCTTTCGAGTTACTCTGTAGTCGTTCACGAAGCTCTACAATGGCCATGGATAGCAGATCTGCTTTGTCTTCGTCCAGTCTTTTTTTGTATTCGATGGTATAGCCCTGAATAATACAACCTTTCGAAATACGTAATATATTTACAAAAGCAGCATTTTCATTTTCATCATAGGCAAATACGTCGGTATTCTCTACTACTGTGTTTGCAATGATAGATTTTGATTTGTAGCTTTCAATTAATTCATATTTCAGTTTTAGTAAATGTGCTTCTTCAAATTTAAAATCGCTTGCTAATTTCTTCATTTGTTCCAGCAACAACTTGCTTATTTCATTTGCATCCCCCCTGATAATCTGTCGTAGCTGTTCAATGGTTTGTTTATATTCTGTTTCCGTTTCTTTGCCCTCACAAGCCCCTTTGCATTTATGGATATGGTATTGCAGACATACCTTGAACTTGCCGGCTTCTATATTTTCTTTTGTCAGGGGCAGGCGGCAGGTTCGAAGCGGAAATAGTTCATGCACTATATCTAAAATAGAATTAATTGTATAGTTCGAACTGTAGGGTCCAAAATACTGTGATCCGTTTTTAAAGATAGTCCGTGTTTTGAAAATTCGGGGAAAGGGTTCGTTCGTTATGCAAATACTTGGATAAGTTTTGCCATCTTTCATCAATACATTATAGCGCGGCTGATATTGTTTAATGAGGTTATTTTCGAGGAGGAGGGCATCTTCTTCTGTTTCTACAACAATATATTTCAGCGATTCTATGTTTTTTACCAGTACATTTGTCTTGCCTGAGTCATGAATCTTATTAAAGTAGGAGCTAACCCGTTTCTTTAGGTTTTTGGCTTTGCCTACATATATTATTTCATCGTTTATATTATAGTACTGGTAAACCCCCGGTTTTTCGGGAAGCGCATTTACCTGTTCTTTTAATGTATTGGATGTTTTCATAACCCATACCCTCAAAAGGGGAATTATACAATCTAATTGATTTTTATTTAATGTTCCACGTGGAACAAAGTCAAACAATTTAAATGTTTCACGTGGAACATTCTTCTTCCCCTTTAGGGGTTAGGGGCCTGGTTATCTCCCCATCATTACCAACAATATGTTCACATCGCTCGGCGAAATGCCCGGAATACGGCTTGCCTGACCAATTGTTTCAGGAGCAATCTTCGTTAGTTTCTGCCGTGCTTCGGTCGATAGTGATTGCAGCGAATTATAATCAATCCGCCCGCTAATGTTGATATGTTCCAGGCGTTGAAGCTTTTCAGCGATTAATTTCTCTCGTTCAATATAACCTTCGTACTTCAAAAGCACTTCGGTTGCTTCAATTATTTCTTCTTTACGACTGCCAATTTCATCGATTTTCGTCTTCAAGGCAGGTACTGCTTCCGCCAGCATTTCAATTCCAAGTTGAGGACGTAATACTAAATCACTCAATTTGCATCCGTGTTTTAATTCGGATGAATCATTTGCAGCCAGAAAATCATTCATAGCAACAGGTTTTACAGACTCATTTTTGATGAAATCAGTCAGAATAGCCTGAGCATCTTTTTTAGTCTGTAACTGATTGTAGCGGTTTTGAGTAGCTAAACCAATTCCATATCCTTTTTCAGTCAGGCGCATATCGGCATCATCTTGTCGAAGCAATAAGCGGTATTCGGCACGCGAAGTAAACATTCGGTAGGGCTCATCCACTCCTTTGGTTACCAAATCGTCAATCAATACCCCAATATAGGCTTCATTCCGACCCAGTGTAAATTCCGTACCTCCCTGGCAATTGATATGGGCATTGATTCCGGCTATCAATCCCTGTCCTCCGGCTTCTTCATAACCTGTAGTACCGTTTATTTGTCCTGCAAAGAAAAGATTCTTTATTTTCTTCGTCTCGAGCGTATGTTTTAATTGAGTCGGATCAAAGAAATCGTATTCAATAGCATAACCCGGACGATAAAGCTGTGCATTTTCCAAACCGACAACGGTATGAATAGCGTCAATCTGAACCTTTAGCGGGAGTGAGGATGAAAAACCATTCAAATAGTATTCTTGCGAATCAACTCCTTCGGGTTCGAGGAACAGTTGGTGCGAAAGTTTATCGGCAAAAGTGATTATTTTTGTTTCGATACTTGGACAATAGCGAGGACCAATACTCTGTATTTGTCCATTGTAAAGAGGAGAATCCAGCAATCCTTTCCGCAATTCATCATGAGTGGTTTCATTGGTATAGCTTATCCAGCAACTGCGTTGTGGAAGCTCCCGTTTGGCTTCTTCCAGAAAGGAGAATTTATGGAAGTCATTTTCCCCGATTTGCTCGGCCATTTTTGTGAAATCAATCGTGCGACCATCTATACGGCAAGGGGTACCTGTTTTCATTCGATCGCTGATGAAACCGATAGATTTTAGCTGTTCGGTTATACCATACGAAGCTGGTTCAGAAACTCGACCTCCACTGAGCTGATTTTTACCAAAATGCATCAGACCTCCCAGGAATGTTCCAGCGGTGAGTACGACTGATTTAGCTTTCATTTCCACTCCCAGCGCTGTGATTACTCCGCTAACTGCCCCGTTTTCGAAAGTCAGTTGTTTGACCGTGTCCTGCCAGATAGAAAGATTGGGTGTGTTTGATACGGTGTGTATCCAATGTTTGATAAACACTTGTCGATCACTTTGGGAACGGGGACTCCACATAGCAGGGCCTTTGGAGCGGTTTAACATGCGGAATTGTATGGCAGAACGATCGGTTATGATACCCATTTGCCCACCCAGTGCATCAATTTCGCGCACTATTTGACCTTTGGCAATTCCACCTACAGCGGGATTACAGCTCATCTGGCCAATTTTATTCATGTCCATGGTGATGAGCAGAGTCTTTGAACCCATATTGGCGGCTGCACAAGCGGCTTCATTGCCTGCATGACCGGCACCTATCACAATTATATCGTAGTTGAAATCCATAATATCACCTCACCCCTGACCCCTCTCCAAAGGGAGAGGGGAAATGCGGGTATAATTAAATTTGAGTTAGAAGTCACTTTTTTAATGTTTTACTAAAACATTCTTATAACACGTAATTATAGCTAATGTTTTGGGCTGCAAAGTTATAAAAAATGAACGGACTTCTTTTATAAAATAACTGGATAATCGTTTTAAGCTACGGTTGCATGAATCTGTTGCTTCTTTCTTTCAATAGATTTCAGTATACTCATTAAGTATTCAAAGATATATTTATATCATACAAGAGATATAGATGTAATAT
>JBAXQU010000141.1:0-4226 GCA_037131555.1 Bacteroidota bacterium | reverse complement strand
TACTTTCGCCTTCCATTTATAATTCATCATTTATCATCAATAATTTATTGTCATGTTACGTACACACACTTGCGGAGAATTAAGAATAACTAATGTTTCACAAACGGTTACCATCAGCGGATGGGTGCAGGGAGTGCGCGACAAAGGCTCCTTACTTTGGATTGACCTGCGCGACCGTTACGGAATTACACAAATAACCATTGAAACCGAAAATGCGGATAAAGCAGTTGTTGAAACGGCTCGTTCGTTGGGTCGAGAATATGTAATCAGTGTTACCGGAAAGGTAAACGAACGGTATTCCAAATCGGATAAAATACCTACCGGTGATGTGGAAATAACCCCCGAAAAGATTGTAATTCTCAATACCTCCATCACTCCACCTTTTACCATCGAAGATGATACTGACGGAGGAGACGATATACGAATGAAATATCGTTACATCGATTTGCGAAGAAATGCAGTACGTAAAAACCTGGAACTTCGCCACCGAATGGCTATCGAAACCAGATTATATCTTGATAAATTAAGTTTTCTGGAAGTAGAAACACCCGTACTTATTAAATCTACTCCCGAAGGAGCCCGCGATTTTGTGGTGCCATCGCGTATGAATCAGGGTGAGTTTTATGCCTTGCCTCAATCGCCTCAAACATTTAAACAACTACTGATGGTAGGAGGTTTCGACCGTTATTATCAAATTGTAAAATGTTTCAGAGACGAAGATTTACGTGCCGACCGTCAGCCCGAATTTACCCAAATAGATTGCGAAATGGCTTTTGTGGAGCAGGAAGATGTGCTGAATACCTTCGAAGGATTGATTCGTCATTTATTCAAAAGCGTAAAAGGTATTGATATTCCTGCGCTTTCGCGAATGACCTATGTTGATGCCATGAAATTTTATGGAAACGACAAACCGGATATCCGTTTTGAAATGAAGTTTGTAGAATTAAACGACATTGTAAAAGGCAAGAGTTTTAAAGTGTTTGACGATGCAGGACTAGTGGTAGGTATATGTGCCAAAGGTGCTGCCGAATACACCCGCAAGCAACTGGATGAGTTGACCGAATTTGTGAAACGTCCTCAAATAGGCGCTACCGGCTTGGTTTATGCCCGTTACAATGCAGACGGAACCATAAAATCGTCTGTCGATAAATTTTATAACGAAGAAGAATTGAAAAAATGGGCAGCTGCATTCAATGCTCAGCCCGGAGACCTTATACTATTGCTTGCAGGAGAAACAAACAAAACCCGCAAAGCTCTTTCCGAATTGCGTTTGGAAATGGGCAACCGACTTGGCTTACGCGATAAAAACACCTTTGCTTGCCATTGGGTAATCGATTTTCCTTTGCTCGAATTTAATGATGAGCTCAATCGCTGGCATGCCATGCATCATCCGTTTACTTCGCCAAAACCAGAAGATATTCCTATGCTAACCTCCAATCCGGGCACAGTAAGAGCTAATGCTTACGATATGGTGATAAACGGAGTGGAAGTAGGTGGTGGTTCCATTCGTATTTTTAACAAACAATTACAATCGCAAATGTTCGATTTACTAGGCTTTTCGAAAGAAGAAGCTCAGGCTCAATTTGGATTTTTGATGAATGCCTTCGAATTTGGCGCTCCTCCTCACGGTGGCATTGCCTTCGGATTCGACCGTTTATGCTCGCTTTTTGGCGGAGCCGAAGTAATCCGCGATTTTATTGCTTTCCCTAAAAACAATTCAGGACGCGATGTGATGATCGATTCGCCTTCGCCCATTGCACAAGCACAATTGGATGAGTTGGGTATTGGTTTAAAAAAATAAGGAGGATGAATAGTTAAGCTAAAAAACTAAACAGAATATCATGATAAAAACAACACTAATAGCAACAGCAGTATTGGTAGGTTTTAGCTTGAGCAATTGCTCTCCTAACGAACAAAAAAAACAAGATAAACCCACAACAGCCAAAGAGGCTTGCTCATCTCCCATGTCGGCAGCCGATAGCGCCAAAGCCATGAGCACTCAAATAGAAATAAAAGGTGAAGTAGAGCATCCATTGGTGCTCACCGTTGATTCGTTGAAACAAATGAAAGTGGTGGATATAACCGATTTGAAAGTGGTTTGCCAAAATGGTATGGCTCCCAAATTAGGAAAATCGGGCAAAGGAGTACTTTTGAAAGACTTGCTTGACAAAGCGAAAATAATACAAAAAGGGCATAAAGACCGCAACTTTTACATAGTAGCCCGTGCTACCGATAATTACATGGCAACATTTTCGTGGGCCGAATTATTTAATAGTAACACTGGTGATAGCACTTTCGTGATGTTCGAAGAAAACGGGCAACCGATAAAAAATACTGGTAATTTCGTTTTGAATTGCACCAGCGACATCAAAACTGGAATTCGTCATGTTCGCTGGCTGAAAAGCATCGAAGTGTATCGTGTGAACTAACCCTTTTAGCCCTTATTGATATCACCAATAAGGGCTAATTTTTGTCCAAAAATAACCCAAAATCGAGCTTGCTCCAGTTTAGCATTTCCGTGCTCCAGTTTGGTCCTTCCGTGCTCCAGTTTGAGTTAAAACTACTCCAGTTTAAACCAAACTTGCTCCCTTTTACTCCAAACGTGCTCCAGTTTACTCTTTCCGTGCGCCATTTCGAACCAAACTTGCTCCAGTTCGGCATTTCCTTGCTCCAGTGTAGTCTAAACTTGCTCCATTTCAATTCCGAAGCATTCCCCTAGCAAATTTCCATACAAAATGATGCCTCCAATTGCCGAAAATACCAACCTAGGGAGAGCGTTTTACAAAAATGCGTAAACCTACAATACGAGGAAAACGTTACTTTCTCCTAATCTACATTTACGCAACACGAGAAAAACGTTACTTTGGGCAGTTGCGTAAACCTACAACACGAGAAAAACGTTACTTTTGACAGTTGCGTAAACCTACAACATGAGGAAAACGTTACTTTTGACAGTTGCGTAAACCTACAACACGAGGAAAACGATACTTTTGTCAGTTGTAGGTTTACACAACAGGGGAAAAACGTTACTTTGGGCACTTGCGTAAACCGACAACACGAGAAAAACGATACTTTTGACAGTTGCGTAAACCTACATTTGCCAAAAACCGCCATTTTGGCAGAAAACCTAAACCACAACTACCCTATTTGGATATTTACCCGCAATTCTAAAAATCATACATATATATAAGGTGTGTTTTGGGGGGAGTTGAATTAACGCAATGCGTTTTTTAGATTAACATTCAGCCTTTGTTGGTATTCCTTACAAGTTCTCAAAATCACGGCCTTTTGTTGCTGTTTTTTCACCAACAAACCAATAGAATAAAAAACAATAGTTAAAAACACTAAATCAATGCTTCATAGCTATTGGCTATTGGCTATTCTCTTCGTGTCTTTCTGCCTTAGCGGTAAAAAACCTCACATTTCCCCCTTCATCACGTCCCAAACCACATCTTGCTCAAAACCTCGCGAAGCAACAAACCTAGCTATTTTATAATTTCTAATATTTTCCTTTCCTCCTTTTATTTCTTTCCCTTTTTTGGCAATCAGCTCGCGTATCGTTCGTAGGTAATCTTTATCATCTATCTGCTGCAGGGCTTTGCTTATGCAGTAATCCGAAATCTTTCGTTTCTTCAGTTCCAATTTAATTTTCACTCGTCCCCATTTTTTTATTCTGAACTTTCCTCCAGCAAAAGCAATCGCAAAACGTTCCTCGTTCAGGAAATTATCAGTGATAAGTTGTGCTATTATGTTTTCCACCTCTATCGAGTGCAAACCCCAATCGTAAAGCTTATTGCGCATTTCTTGCTGGCATCGCTCTTGGTAAGCACAAGTAGCTTGCGCCTTCAGCATCGCTTGGTTAGGAGTAAGTTTTTTCTTAGGCTTTTGTTCTTCGTACATCATGGGGTGAAGTGGGGAAAGGACTTAAATCAATCCTCGTGCTTTTAGTTCTAAATACTTATTAATAGTGTTTACCGAAAGTTGTTGCGGAGCCGTTAAGATGCTTTGAATACCATACTTCTCAAGCTCCTTTACAATAAGTTTTTTTTCATACGCCAATTTCTCGGCTATGGTTTTGTTATAAATTTCTTCTGTCGACCTTGCCGGTTTCTCAATAAACGAGCGCAGTTCGGTATTCTCAAAAAAGATAACCACCAGCAAATGGTCTTTAGCCAATCGCCTGATGTATTTGAGTTGTCGCTGCAAGCCCGACAAACTCTCGAAAT
>JBAXQU010000140.1:0-4439 GCA_037131555.1 Bacteroidota bacterium | reverse complement strand
AATATAAAAGTCCAGAGGACTTGTTATATATGACGTAGCGAGACGCTACGCCAAAACTAAGGAAAAACAAAAACCACAACCCGTCATTCATTTTATCACCTAACCAGTAATTAATCTCCCCAAAAAAAATACTTGTAAAAGAAAAGAAGAAACTATACATTTGTCAGAAATAAAATTAATAGTCACACTTTAAAACAATCAATCAAATGAAAAAAATTACACTATTCTTGTTAAGTTCTATTTTATGTGCTCAAATCTCGTTAGCACAAACAACCCTTACCACCGCAGTCGATTTCACTGCCACCGACATCAACGGCAACAGCTTTAATCTGTTCAACACCTTGGCTACAGGCAAGTATGTTGTTCTCGATTTTATGTTCACCACCTGTGGCCCATGCCAACAATGTGCCCCAAAACTTTTCGGAGCATTTTTCAATTACGGTTGCAATAGCAGCAATGCGCCTATTCAATTTGTTTCCATCAATCGCGATGACAACAATGCAGTAATGCACAGCTGGGAATCAACCTATATGAATGCTTCTGGCCCTTATCCAATAGGCATAAGCGGTACCCAAGGCAGTGCTTCGGCAGGAGCACAATCGTTTTACGCAACCTATGGTATCTCCGCATTCCCAACCATGATATTAATTGCACCTAATCATCAAATCCTCGAACAAGACATGTGGCCTATAACCGATGCCTCTACTTTCGATACGTTCTTTCAACCACATGGTATCAGTCAAATGCCTTGCACATCGGGCATCACAAGTCTCGACAATGCCAACGATTTAATCAACATAGCACCCGTACCAGCATCCGATGTATTAGCTATTTCGAGCAATGGAGCAAACATCAATAACGTTTCCATCATCAATACACTCGGACAAGTAATGTTCACCAAAGCCTATAGCAATGCCACCAAACAAGACATCTTGAATGTAGCCGAACTAGAAGCAGGTATTTATTTTATCGAAATGCGATTAAACGAAACAACAGTGGTTAAAAAGAAATTTGTTAAAGTAAGTTCGAAATAAATAACCTTGGTTGATATTAATTAAGAAATTCCGAATCGCATTTCGCGTTTCATTGTTTCTATAGATGTTAATACCTAATAAATTAAAGTAACTAACAAATAGATACCAATGACAGTATTCGATTTCACCATACGCATCACTGCTGCTTTGTTTGCAGGTTTCATCATTGGTTTCGAACGACAATGGCACCACAAAGCAGCAGGTTTGCGCACCAACACCTTGGTCGCACTTGGTTCGGCACTTTATGTATTGCTCTCCATTATGCTTACTCAAACCACAGGCGATGTAACCCGAATCATTGGTCAAGTGGTTACTGGCATTGGTTTCTTATGTGCTGGTGTCATCTTTCGCGAAGGCTTCAGTGTGCATGGCCTCACCACAGCCGTCACCATTTGGTGTAGCTCCGCCATTGGTTGTTTGGCAGCAGCAGGTTTATATATCGAAACCCTTATTGCCACAGTGTTTATACTCATCGTAAATATATTTTTAAAACCCATAGATGCTTGGTTAACCAAACGAAATCCTGATGAAAACGAAAAATGATAACAAGGAAAGCCTCATTCAATGGCTCTCCACACCCGAAGCGCATAACTACCCTGCAGCATCCAATTACCTTAGCCTTTTGTTTGACGAACAACTAGCAAAGCAAATGGCTGATAAACTAAAGAAAGCCAAAATCAGTCATTTTAAATCGAAAGATATTTTTCGTGCAAGTAACCTATCCTTATTAGGTGTTAGCAATATGCATGTGAAGAAAGACATCAAAAAGATAAAAAACAAAGTGAGTCTTTCGCCCATTCTTTTGGTAAGAGATACGCACAATGGAAAGCTAATTATTGCTGATGGCTATCACCGACTATGTGCAGTGTATTTTTTTGATGAAGATGCCGTCATTCCTTGCAAAATTATATCTTCGCACACATCATCAAATAGCTAATCATCATGAAACCACTCGTAATAATTTGGATTGTACTATTTATAATCACCTTAGCCTTATTACTTCTCTTTTCGAACAAAGGAATAAAAGATAAATTTGCCGACAATGCTGGTAACAAGCAGTGGCGTTTGATGGGTGGGCGAAATAATTATTATCGCCTCATGATAGGATTGTCAATGTTTATTGCAGTCTTGCTTACCTATCTAGTTAAATTTCTTTTCAAAATGTAAGTTCAATTAATTCCTTCTATAGGTTCGTATCTTAGCATCTTTGCCTTTTAGCTTTTCCTTTTGAGCAGGACCACCAAGGTTCACTTTTTTATTCTTCAACTTTTTCTCATGAAAAGCTGGACCAGGAACATGCGTATCTTTTCCTTTTTTCTGTTTTATCTTGTCCACCATCTTTGGCAATTCATCATCCGTCAGCATCTTTGATATTACAATTTCTTTGGGCATGCTTTCGTAAGGGATAGCTTTATTCATCATCGTTTCGATGCTTACTTGAAATTCAAGTTCGGCTTCATTAATAAATGTGATAGCCACACCATCCTTGTTCGCTCTTCCTGTTCGTCCAATGCGGTGAATGTAATCTTCAGGAGTTTCAGGAGTATCGAAATTAATAACATGACTCACATCGGTAATGTCCAAACCTCGCGCTACAATGTCGGTTGCTACTAGCACACGTTTGGTTCCTTCATGAAATTGTTTCAACGAATTGATACGTGCCGTTTGCGATAAGTTGGAATGGATAACAACAACATCATCCGGAAAGCGTTGTTTCAATTGATCAAACACATTATCGGCTAGTTTTTTTGTACCCGTAAAAACCAATACCTTATTCATCGAATCATCCGTTTTCAAAAGGTATTCGAGCAAGTTCAACTTGGTGTTGAAGTTCGGCACATGATAACAAACTTGTATTATTTTTTCGAGAGGTGTACCATGAGGATTCACTTCTATCTTTTCAGGCTCATAAAAATATTTAGCCACCACAGCTTCTATTTCTTCATTCATGGTAGCCGAAAACATCAGTGTTTGTCGTTTGTTAGGCATTGTTTCCAAAAAGCTAAGCAGTTGTTGACGAAAACCTAAACTCAACATTTGATCTACCTCATCAATCACCAATTGCTTAATATCTTTCAATCGAAGTAATCCGGTAAGCGCCAAATCCACCAATCTTCCAGGGGTGGCAACGATGATGTCAACACCATTATACACCAATTGTTTTTGAGTATTTATATTGGTTCCACCATAGATAGCCAAGAATCGAGTGCTGGTATAGGTGCTAAGTTTTTCTATTTCTTTTACTATTTGCAATACCAATTCACGCGTAGGCACTATCACTAATACGCGTGGGTGTCGTTGGTCGGAGTATTTAAGATTACGAAGTATAGGCAATAAATATGCAAATGTTTTTCCTGTACCAGTCTGAGCAATTCCAATCACATCTCTCCCCGACATGATAACCGGGAAAGCTCGTTCCTGAATAGGAGTAGGCTCAATATAACCCAAGTCGTTTAGGGCATTCAGCAAAGGTTTGTTCAGATTTAATTTTTCAAAAGACATACTATTGTTTATTTTGTTTCTTCGCAAAAGTAAGGCTAAGGATTGGATATACCGCTATTATTGTTTTTTATTAGCAGTTGATTTCTACTAACTAGGTATGGTGATGATAGAAAATTAAAGTTTACCTTTAACCTGTTTTTACAATCGCAAAGCATGAATCACACTAAAACAAATGTTACAGGTTATATCCTTGCAGGCGGGCAAAGCTCCCGCATGGGAATGGATAAAGGGCTTATTGAATTTAATAATAAAGCCATTATCGAACATGTGATTCATCAGTTAAAACCGGTTGTAAACAACATCGTTATCGTATCAGGAAATCAAGCGTATTCTAAATTTGGATACGAATTAATCACGGACATCATTCCTCAATCAGGCCCAGCAGGTGGCATCCATGCTGCATTGAATCATACTGCTACTGCTCACAATTTCATACTCAGTTGCGACATGCCTTTTGTAACAAGCCAAGCAATCGATTTTGTTATCAATCATGCTCAAGGATTTCAAATCACCATTCCATTTTTCAAAAACAATTACGAACCCATGTTTGGTGTGTATTCAAAAGATTGCGCTTTTTATTGGGAAACATTGATGAAAGAAGGGAAGAAGAAACTAATGGATTTAATCTCTCAGTTCGCTGTTCAGCAGCTTTCAGTTGATGAGAATACTTTGTTTGACGATTCTGTTTTTGTCAACATCAATACCAAGGAAGACTTGATGAATGCAAAGAAACGTTGATAAATAAATGGTGACGAATATCATCTTTTTTTTCTTCTTCGCTTGCCTTGATTTATACTACATTTGGAACTTTAAAAACAATAAATAAACTAAAAAACAATAAAAGTAATTTATGGCAAATGCAGTACCCTCAGACTTAGACATTGCACAAAGTGCAAAAATCAG
>JBAXQU010000139.1:0-4547 GCA_037131555.1 Bacteroidota bacterium | reverse complement strand
ATACTTTTGCGTTTAACCAAATGGTTAAACTATTAAATTAAATGAAAAAGTTAACTGATGCTTCCACCGAAGAAAAGATTCTGGAAGCAGCCAAGCAAGTGTTTATGAAATATGGCCTTTACGGAGCCCGTATGCAAGACATAGCCGACACGGCTCAGATAAACAAAGCACTGCTCCATTACTATTTCCGAAACAAAGAGAAACTCTTCGACAAAGTGTTCGAAGGAGCTTTGTCAAAGTTTTTTGAAGTAATGGATGTATTCTCCAACGAAAGCCTGCCCATCAAAAAACGATTATTTATCTATGTAGATAACATCATCGATTTTTATTCGGAGTATCCTCAAATGTCGATGTTTATTATAAAAGAGATAGGCAACAATCCGGAAATAATCAGAGCAAAGATATTAGCAGCAAAAAAAAATAAAACAATTCGCTTTGTTCAAGTGTTGGAAGAAAGTATAAAGAAAGGAGAAATAAAAAAACTAGATGCCGCTATGTTTATGATCAATCTTCAATCGCTGTGTTCTTTTCCTTTTCTGGCATCGCCCATGTTTACCTATTCACTCAAATCGAATGGGAAAGACTGGACAAAAGATTTCAGTACCGACAAACTGA
Organism: Bacteroidota bacterium; assembly: GCA_037131555.1. Lineage (GTDB taxonomy): Bacteria > Bacteroidota > Bacteroidia > 2-12-FULL-35-15 > 2-12-FULL-35-15 > 2-12-FULL-35-15. The sequence continues at coordinate 3,932 of JBAXQU010000139.1, read as the reverse complement.
AACTTGCAGTAAAAACATTTGTAGAAAATTCAATTACCAAATAAACAATATAACTTAACCAATGAAAAGAATTACCGCAGCATTATTGCTCATGTCAACTATCGGTTTTGCACAAAAGGAGACGCTAACGCTCGACTCGTGCATACAGATGGCCAAGAGAAATTATCCGCTGATAAAACAAAACAACCTGATTACCGAAAACGAAAAGAACCAACTCAATAGTGATACCAAAAACTGGTTGCCAAAGTTGTCCTTCATTTCGAAAGCCACTTATCAAAGCGAAGTTATTTCGTTTATGGGCACTAGTTTTCCTAATGATAGTTATATCACTGCACTCGATTTAGAACAAAGTGTTTTTGAAGGAGGATTGAATCATCAGCAAAAACAACTGGACAAGTTGAATGGAGAAAATGAATTGCAGAAAAATCAAGTAGAACTTTATAAAATTATCGACCGCATCAATCAACTTTACAGTTCGGTTTTACTTACTCGCGAAAACATAAAGACACTTAGTGTTTACAAAGAAGACATCACAGGTAAAAAAGGAATATTGTCTTCATCCGTTAAAAACGGATTGTCTCTGCAAAGCAATCTGGACGAGCTCGAAGCTGAAGAATTAAAAACAGAACAATCGATTACCGAAGCCCGCGATAATATGATGGCGCTTTACCAATCGCTCGGAATGTTTATCAATAAAACCATTACCGATAGCACCGCACTTTCTACTCAACCTATATTGCGCACATCAGCTGGAGAAGAAATTAATCGTCCTGAGTTAAAGTTGTTCGACACACAGAAAGCCATGCTCGAAGCCAAACACAAAGTGAATAACCGATTGGCATTGCCTCGTCTTACGGTAAGTGCGGAAGGGGCTTATGGTCGTCCCGGACCAAACTTTCTGAATCAAGATTTACGTTTCTTTGGTCAGGCTGCAGTTAACTTGAAATGGAACATTGGTACGCTCTACACCCTGAACAACGAAAAACAAATTATTACCATTGGCAAGAAAATGGTGGATGTACAGAAAGAAGTGTTTGTGTTTAATACCAAAACCACCATGAACACTCAGGTAGCTCAAATCAATTCTTTAAAAGACATGATTGATAAAGATAAATTGATTATCGAAAAACGACACAACATTACCAAAACCTTTTCGAGTCAACTCGAAAATGGAAGTGTAACCACTACCGATTATTTGATTCAACTCAATGCCGAAATGCAAGCTGTGCTTAGTCAAAAAGTACACGAAATTAAATTAATGTATGCAATAACAAGTTATAATACAACTAAAGGAATCACCAACTATTAATAGCAAAAAAAATATGACACAAAAACAACAATCGGAAAACCCGGAAACAGAAAACATCGAAACAGAAAAGAAAAGCAAAAAGAAATTAATTATCATTTCTTCCATATTGGGCACCATTGCTCTTATAGCCATTGTTTATCTAATCAAAAGCGCTAATTACGAAGGCACCGACAATGCTCAGATAGATGCAGATATTATTCCTGTAAAATCAAGTGTTTGGGGATATATAAAAACCATTCGTTTCAAAGACAATCAACCGATGAAAAAAGGAGATACCCTCATCACCATTGATGATACAGATTTGAAAACAAAAGTAGCTCAGGCCGAAGCAGCAGTAGAAAGCGCCAAAGCAAATTTAATTTCAGTAAAAAGCAATGCAGGTGCTTCGTCCGACAATGCAGATGCATCCGCTTTATCATCTTCATCTGTTCAGCAAAATGTAAATTCGGCAAAAGCCCGATTAACTAAATCGCAAGCAGATTTCAAACGAATAGAAAACATGTTTACTGCCAAAGCCGCTACACAGGCGCAGATGGATGCTGCCAAAGCCGACCTTGATGTCGCTCAGGCGCAGTATGACGGTGCCGTTAGTCAGTTCAAATCATCTGCTGCACAATCGCAGGGAGTGCGCTCTCAGGCCGAAGCACAGCAAGCTCAGATAACGCTTGCCGAAGCTATGGTGAAACAACGCGAAGCAGAATTAAATCTTGCCAAAACACAATTGAACAATGCCAACATCATTGCTCCATGCGATGGAATAGTTACCAGACGTGCTGTTGAAGTGGGACAATACATTACCGTTGCTCAACCAATGTGTTCTGTTATCGACAACTCTCACTTATGGATTACTGCCAACTTTAAAGAAACTCAGGTTCGTAAAATAAAACCGGGACAAACAGTAAACATTGTGGTGGATGCATTTCCAAACATCAAGATTACCGGTGTTGTTGAATCGTATATTGGTGCTACTGGTGCTAAGTTTTCGTTATTACCTCCTGATAATTCAACCGGTAACTTTGTGAAGATTGTGCAACGTGTGCCTGTTCGCATTGAGTTAACAGATTATCCAAAAGAAAATGCGGGTATATTATATCCAGGCTTAAGTGTATTTGCTGAAGTAAGCGTAAAATAAGTGGAAGCCATTCATCACAAAGTAGTTTATCCCACAGGGGCAACCAAGTGGATATTGATTATTACAGCCATTTCGTGCGCCATTCTTGAGCTCATCGATACCACTGTAGTCAATGTTTCCCTTCGCGAGATAAGCGGCAGCATTGGTGCTACCACCACCGAAATAGCATGGGTGGTTACGGCTTATGCCATTTCCAACGTTATCATCATACCGCTTACCAGTATGTTGTCCGACTTGTTTGGCCGCAAAACTTATTTCACAGGGTCGGTAGTTTTATTCACATTCGCTTCGCTGATGTGTGGTTTGAGTACCAACCTTTGGATGCTTGTATTCTGGCGCTTTGTGCAAGGTATAGGAGGAGGAGGTTTGTTATCCACAGCTCAATCTATTATTATTGGTGCATTTCCACCGGAGAAAATAAGTACTGGGAATGCCATATTCGGAATGGGAATTATTCTCGGCCCTACATTTGGCCCTACCCTCGGGGGATACATCACCGACAACTTTAACTGGCACTGGATTTTCTTTGTGAATATCCCTATCGGAATTGTTGCCACTATACTTGCCTGGACTTTTGTTACCGACCGCGAAGGAGCCGTTAAACCTCGAAAAATAGATTGGTGGGGAATTATCTTTCTCGTTTGTTCTGTAGGTTCGCTTCAATACGTACTCGAAGAAGGTGCTTCGAAAGACTGGTTCGAAAGTGATGAAATTATTACCTTTTCTATCATTGCTGTTGTTGGTCTAATCGCCTTTATCATTCGCGAATTGAGAATAGATTACCCTGCTGTAAACATTCGATTGTATAAGAATTTCAATTTGGCAATGGGTAGTTTAATGAACTTTATGCTTGGCTTTTTACTTTTCGGTACTGTATTTATTTTCCCTTTGTTTGCACAGATTTCATTGGGATGGACACCTACTCAAACAGGGGTGTTTATGATTCCAAGTGCGCTTTGCTCCGGGCTTACTATGCCCATTGTAGGCAAGATGCTTGGTTCAGGCAAAAATCCGAAGACAATTATTATCATCGGTATTCTTATCACCTTTGTTTTTCTGATGATGATGTCATTTTCCTCACCCGACTCCAATCAATACAACTTCTATTTCCCTTTTGTATTGCGAGGTATAGGACTTGCATTTATGATGTCACCCATATTGTCTCTGGCAGTGGCCGGTCTTAGAGGGAAAGATATGGCTCAGGCCATCGGTCTTGCCAATATGATTCGTCAGTTGGGTGGTGCCGTTGGCATTGCATTAATCAATGTTTTTCTTGTAAATAAAAATGCAGAAGTAAGAGGAAGCATGTTGAGTTACGTAACAGATTATAATAACGCCAGCACCGATCGCATTGCAGGACTTGCACAAAACTTTATGTCGAAAGGATATTCGGCTGAAGATGCACAAACACTAGCTTATAAAACAATGGATGGAATGGTGTTTAAGCAACAAGCCCTCGTTAGTTACGACCAGGGATTTTTTGTTGTTGGT
>JBAXQU010000138.1:0-4690 GCA_037131555.1 Bacteroidota bacterium | reverse complement strand
AGTTTGAAAGTGAAGTGCTCCAAATTGCCCGCCATCTTTTAGCCTCAAACGTTGGGTGCAAGTGTAAAACGACCACCGATACGACAATGACACTAAGTCAGAAAATTATGAATGAAGAAAAAGTAGAAATACAAATCATAGACAATAAGATTGAAAAAGATACCGTCTTATTTTTTGATATGGACGGAACATTGATTGATACAAATTATTCTAATTTCCTTGCTTACAAGAAAGCAATCCAATCTGTAACAAAATCAAACATTGAACTAACCTACAATCCCGACAGGCGTTTTAATCGAAGTAATCTTAAAAACGAAGTTCCAAACTTGATAGAAACCGAATATGAAAAAATAATTCAAGAAAAAGAAGCATACTATAACGACTTTCTGCACGAATCCAAACTTAACACAGCAATTGTAGACATATTGTTCAAGTATTCAAAAACGAACATGACTGTTTTAGTTTCAAATTGTAGAAAAGACAGAACAATAACAACATTAAGTCATTTCGGTCTTGCTGACAAATTCAGTAATATTTTTTTCAGAAAGCTTGAAGACAATGACAAAAAAATAAACAAGTTTCAAAACGCAATTTTAAAATTGGGCGTTCCGCCCAATCTCGTTATCGCTTTTGAAAATGAAGAAAGCGAAATTGCAGACGCTAAAAAAGCAGGTATTTCAATTATAAACCCTATATATCTTTGAAAAATGGAAAGTTTTACAATTTTATCAGAAGACCAATGGTATAAAATCCCAGAAGAAAGAGAAGCCAATTTCCGAAATCTAATTGGCGAAAAACGAAAAGGTAGAGTTATGAGCACGGGATTTTTTTTAAATGATTCTGATGAAATTAGGTTGATAGGGACATTTCTCAAACAGGATACAAATGCATTTTTTCACGCTGACTATAATGGTGGTGGTTCTTGGCAAAACCTCAATAGTATTGAGAATTTGATTTGGACTTTAAAAAACGATGTTGACCCATTTCCTGACCGTATACAAAATGTTGCAACTCAATTTAGTAAAATTTTACATCAAGATTTACCTCAAATTTTACAAATAAGGAAAAAAAACAATCTTACCGTTTGCGTTATTCCTCGTTCTAAAGCAGAAAGTCATTATAGAAAAGACCAACTACTTTTCAGAGAAATCATTAGTTTAGTTGTGGATAAGTTGGCGAATTTTGAAAATGGAACAAAATACATTATTCGCCATACAAACACAAGAACAACGCATTTAGACAGAAATGGTGAAGGTGGAGACGGAAATTTACCATATCCTGGAATTACAAAAGATACTTGCACAATTTCTGAAAATATAAAAAGTAAAGACATTCTACTCATTGATGATTTATACACGAAGACTGTAAACATTGATGAGGATGCCATACAAGCATTACTTGACAAAAGAGCTAACTCGGTTATTTTTTATTCAATTGGAAAAACCGTATCAAGAAATCAATAATTTTGCAAAAATGAAATATAGTGATAACGCATTAAATATTTTAACAACCAAGTTCTACAAAGGAATTGGCAATGCTTGGATTGCGAAAAATTTGAAAGGTAACGAAAGTGTTGAAACAATTGTGTCTTTTATTAACAAAACAATCAAAGGAGAACTAACAAGTGTAGATGAATTTGAACGTCTAAAAAGTAAGTTTGAAAAAATACTTGTAGAAAAATTTGACAATGAATTTTGCGATGGAATTGTGGCACTTGGGGACAAAGATTTTCCGCAACATCGTGGTAATGTAAAAGAAAGTGAAAGACCTAATTTTCTTTATTACAAAGGGAATATTGACTTATTGAGCATTTACAACAAAAACATTTCAGTTATTGGACTATTAAATCCCGAAGGCGATATTGAAGAAAGAGAACGAAATATCGTTAAACAATTCGTTAAAAATGATGCAACAATAGTAAGCGGTTTGGCTTTTGGTTGCGACAGCATTTCACATCAACAAGCATTAGATTCAAATGGTAAAACAGTTGCGATTTTGCCAAGTCCATTAAGCAGTATTATGCCAGCAAGAAACAAAGGTTTAGCATTTCAAATTGTAGAAGAAGGTGGTCTACTTGTTACGGAATACGGTAATGATTTTAAAAACCCAATGGAATTAAGTAGTCGTTATAAAGAAAGAGACCGCTTACAAGCGTTGTTCTGCGACACGATTATTTTAGCTGCAAGCTACGCTCAGAATTCTGCTGAACGTTGGAAAATGTTCGGACAAAAACTTGACAGTGGAGCGCGTTTAGCAATGGGTTTCGCAAAAGATTATGATATTCCGAGAGCAGTAATGTATGACGAACATATCGACAATAATAATCCAATGTTTGATTTAAATAGAGACCTTATCAAAGAACAGAAAGGCATTACAATTATTACACAAGACAATATTTCAGATACTGTAAAAAAAATAATGCAGAAAAATTCGCCAGTGAAGAACAAAACTGCTATTCAAGGAAGTTTATTCGATTGACAAGGATTAAAAATGACAGGAAAAATAGAACACCAGCCCCCAACATCGTGTATAAAACATTGGGGTTTAAGTGGTTATTCGGGCGTTCTGCCCCGCATCAAATTCGGTGTAACTTGACAGGAAAGTAGCCCGCAATCCCCGACGTTTCATACACGCAACCGTTACCCGCGAGTGAGCTCATTCCACTTTGACATTAATTCCTTTTGTCAACATGGTTTTGTGCTTCGGTATATAAGGTTGCCCAATTTCGAGTTCTGTATCGTTCGCCAGTGAAGGAGCCATCAAAAGCGAAATTTCAAGGGCAACTCTGTGAAATGTTTTTTGCGCGTAACGTCCGCAGAATTCGCAACGCGATGGCCTGTGAATGTTTCAACCATCTCTCATTCTCTATTCTGTATTTCGCATCTTCTAACCATCCCGAGCACCCTTTTGCAGTTATGGCTGCAAGTTTCTCTTCAAGAGTATCAACGCCCATTTTTGTTATTATCCCTATGTGCGGAGGGTCAAAATCTGCTCGAAGACCTCTCGTCCTTTGGTTGCGGTCTGAGCTACTCCATTGAGAAAAAACCGCACCCAATGGATCAGGTCATTACTGACTCGCTCCTGCGTCAGGGTATCATAATAGCTGGAGCGGTTACGTTCAAAGAAATCCGATAGGTAGAGGGATGGTTTAACCAGCAAGCCCATACTGACCAGGTAAAGCAGAATCATCAGGCAAGCCGGGCAATGAGAATCACCATGTTTGAGTCGCAGATTCGATTGTTACGGCCAATGTTGCGCGCAACCAGTTGAACCGTTTCTTCAGCACATCAAACTCTGATCCGGATGTGATGAACTTCGCCTTGCCTTTGATCAAACAGCCTGCGCCCTGTCCGTGTAGCCCCTTTACCTTGCTGCTTGCTAATGTGATGAGCACATTGGGGTTATACGCCACGTTGGCCTCTGTCTTGTTCATGTAACCTGCAGGTATCAACAAGCGGCCATCCTCGGACATTGCCAAATAGGCATTCCAGGTGTTGACCAAATGAGGCCCGTCTTCTCCTATGGTCGCAATGGCAACGACGCCATCCGCCTTCATCAGTTCTGGCAGTACTTCCGGTAACAATGTGCCTCTCGTTTTTTATGTGTTGATAATGTCTGAATTCAGCGCAGAGCGAAACGAGACTGTTGCAATGCAGTGCTGGGCACCGGACGCTCAGGCGTAGGGATACATGGATGACCAGCGGCCATACGTTCAGCTTCTGACTTTTTCAGATCAGCATAGATCGCCTGCAAGTCATAACCAAATTTAGCGGCGTGGGCATCACGAATAGCTCTTGCTTCATCGACGATTTCGTCATTCCACATCTTCTTCTCCAAGTAATTCTTCGGGGGTAGTGTGACTTTATTGTCAAACAGGGGTTCGATATAACTGAGGCCATTCAGGTTTCGGCAACCCTCAGCGATGCAAAAACAAGGCAACGGGAGCTTCGCGGCCTGACAGAGTGCTGCAACAAGTTCGGGTTGCGCCATGGCCTGATTGTCACACTCAACGGATCGGAAGAGTTTGAGCATCACGGAATAGCCGTTACGGTCATGCCGCTCTGTCGCTGGCTATTGCTCAAGTAAGCCGCTTGTATTGCTATAGGTAACGTTCCAGCCCGTCAGGAGCAAGGTCTTCACCTTCTGGCCAGCAGATACCACCAATTGGATCGATACTAACTAGCCGAAAATACCTCTCCTGACGCAGGCGCCAGTAGGCATCGCGACTCTGTATCAATGGTTCGAGATTCAGGGTCAACTCCTTGTCATTGGTGAGCCGGACTTTCAATCTTTGTCCTGAAAGTGGCATCACCTCCACAACCTGTACCCATGGTGTTTCAAGAAGAGAGTTCATTCCACTTTGCCATTAATTCCTCCTGGTTACCCAGGATAAAGTTTTTTATTTTCTTTAGTTGTGCGGTTGGCATCTGGCCAGCGCATAAGTCGCCGCTCTCCAGACTGAATGAGCCAGCATAATCCCCATACATTGCGTGACAATGAGGCTTTTCATGATCATCCATGTACATGTAGATCGAAATACCAAAGAAAAAGGCTATGCGCGGCATGGTAATTCAGTGTTCAATTATTGCAATATTTATTAATACCGATGGCTTTCAACATGTCCATTTGAGTAAGTTATACTATTTTTTTGATCACCCAATATTCCAACTATTGATTGTAATGAGACAAA
>JBAXQU010000137.1:0-4976 GCA_037131555.1 Bacteroidota bacterium | reverse complement strand
GTTTTAGCTTGGATTAAAATTAATACAGGCTACGCAGATATGAATAGTCATTATAAAAATAGATATGAGCCATTTGTATATTGTAAAATTGGGCAAAAAACTAACTTTATTGGAGCAACAACAGAAAATACAACTTGGGAAATAGAAAAAGATAGAGATAATAAATTGCATCCAACTCAAAAGCCAATAAGTGTTCCATCAAGGGCAATCGGCAATCACAATGCTGAAATAATAGCAGATTTATTTAGCGGTTCTGGTTCAACAATGGTAGCTGCACATCAACTTAAACGCAAATGCTATGGTATGGAACTAGACCCAAAATATTGCCAAGTGATTATAGATAGGATGCGTAAACTAGACCCTGCTTTGGAAATCAAAAAGAACGGAGTAACTTTGCAATAATAGTGAAACAATAGTGAGATTATGGCTAACGAACAAAATTTAACCCCATTTAAGAAAGGAGAGGTCGCAAACCCAAAAGGCAGACCTAAAGGAGTTCCAAATTCTAGAACTAGATTGCTTCGTTTACTTGAACTTGTTACTAAAGTGCGTAACCCTGTTACAGGCGAAGAAGAAGAATTTACAATAGCTGAACAGTTAGATATGAAGATAATTGCAAAGGCAATGAAATCAGATTTACGTGCTTATCAGGAAATCCTTGATAGATTAGAAGGCAGAGCAAAACAAACTAACGAAATAGAACTATCAGGTGGTTTGACAGTCAATTGGGATGAAAAGAAAACATACGTTGAAAATAAAGGAAGCCTATAATGGAACTATCCATTAAACAAACTATTGCCCTTGACCTACTAGAGGACAAAACAACAAAAGAAATACTATTTGGAGGCGGAGCAGGTGGTGGTAAGACCGCACTCGGTTGTTATTGGCAACTAAAACAAAGACTAAAATACCCCAACACAAGAGGTTTGATTGGTCGTGCCGTATTGAAAACCCTCAAAGAAACTACCCTTGTTTCGTTCTTCCAAATAGCTAAAATGCAAGGACTTCAAAGCGGTTTACATTACAAGTACAACGCACAAATGAGCCAAATAGACTTTACTAACGGCTCAACAATATTACTAAAAGACCTTTATTCCTATCCATCTGACCCAAACTTTGATGAATTGGGTTCATTAGAAATTACCGATGCATTCATAGATGAAGCAAACCAAGTAGATGACAAAGCAAGAAACATTATCAAATCAAGAATAAGATTTCAGTTGGACCAAAACGAATTAGTACCTAAAATACTTTACACTTGTAACCCTGCAAAGAATTGGACATACTCGGAGTTTTATAAACCCCAGCAAGATGGTTCAATAGGAAACAATAAAAGATTTATTATTTCGTTAATAGATGACAATCCTTTTATCTCAAAGCATTATAAAGAAAACCTTTTAACTCTTGATACAGTTTCAAAGGAACGTTTGCTTATGGGTAATTGGGAATACTCAAACGACCCATCACAACTTATAGACTATGATAACATTCTTAACTCGTTCACTAATTCTTTTGTATCTAACGGCAATCCTTTTATTACTTGCGATGTGGCACGTTTTGGAAGTGATACTACTGTTATCGGTGTATGGAGTGGCTTCCGTGTTAAATTCCATCAATATTCAGGCAAATCGGTTGTGGAAGTGGCTGACCTTATAAAAGGTTTACAATTAGAAAACAAAGTACCACTTTCAAATATTGTAGTTGATGAAGATGGTGTCGGAGGCGGTGTCGTGGATATTCTACGTTGCAAAGGGTTTGTCAATAATAGCACGGCTTTAAAGAATCCTGTTACACACAATAAGGAAAACTTTGACAACCTTAAATCTCAATGCTATTTTAAATTAGCAGAGTTAATGAACAAGAATGAAATCTACATTCAAGCAGATGGGAGACAAAAGCAACAAATCATTGAGGAACTAGAACAAGTAAAACAAAAGTCGGTTGATAATGATTCAAGCAAAGGAATAATATCAAAAGACAAAGTAAAGGCATTGATTGGTCGTTCTCCTGACTTTTCGGATTGTTTGGCTATGAGAATGTATTTTGAATTTACCCCTAAATTCGTTGTAAGTGTTTTCTAATATAAAAATATTAACTTTGTTTAAATTCTTTTAATATGGGTTTACTTGACTTCTTCCAAAAGAAGAAAATTTCTGCCGTTAAGCCTTTGCAGTCCGTTTTACCAATGACTGGTCCTTTAGGTTCTAGTGTTGCGATTAATAGAGGAATTGTAACGTGGCAAGGTGCGGATGCTCAAAGTTTTGTTAATGATGGATATTGTTCTAATGATATTGTTTACTCATTAGTTAAACTTATTACCGATAAAGCACGTTTAGCTCCATTTAGTGTTTACAAAGTAATTAACGAACCAGCTGCAAAGAAATACAAGGCTTTAATGAGCCAACCTGATAAGATTACCAATTGGAAAACAATACTTGAATTAAGAACTAAAGCATTTGAAGAATATACAGGCGACTTAAGATTGAACGAATTGCTTAAGCACCCTAATGATGAAGATTCTTGGGCAGATATAGTTGAACAATGGTGTGCTTTTAAATTAATCACAGGTAATTCTTTTGTATATGGTCGTTTGATTGAAGCAGGTGCTAATATGGGCAAACCTTTGTCTATAAACGTACTTCCTGCTCAATATATGGCTATCATAGCAAACGTTGAGGTATTTCCTCCTGTTGTTGCTGGTTATCAATTATACTTTGGTAAGTTATGGTCATTCAAAAGAGAGGAAATATTACACGATAAATACTTTAACCCACAATGGAATATAACAGGGAATCAATTATATGGTCAGTCTCCGTTGAAAGCAGCCTCACGAACTTTAACACGTTCCAACGAAGCGAAAACCGCAGCAGTATCGGCATTCCAAAATGGTGGACCTGCTGGAGTTCTTTTTATGAATGATGATAGATTCGACCCAATTAGCGGAGCAGCACAAGCACAAGCATTAAAGAAATCAGTTAGCGAAAAAGCTGGAGCAGCAAACTTTAATCAAATAGCCGTTTCAGGTTATAAGGTAGATTGGAAGGAAATAGGTTTATCTCCTGTTGAATTAGGAATCCTTGAATCAGAGAAGTGGGATATGATTTCACTTTGTAATGTTTTTGGTGTACCAAGTCAGTTGATGAATGATTCAATGAATAAAACGTACAACAACCAAATGGAAGGCGAAAAGGCTTTAACATTACGTTGTGCCATTCCTTTGCTTAATGAAATCCGTGATGACTTCAATAAGAAACTACATACCGATTGGGGATATGCAAACCAACAAGATGTATATGTTGATTACGACTTAACAGTCTATCAAGAATTAGAAGCAAATAAACAACAACAAGTTGATTGGTTAGATAAGGCTTGGTGGTTAACACCGATTCAAAAATATGAGGAAATGGGTATTCACGTTCCTGATGAATTAAGAGATGAGTTAAGTAAAATTTATATTCCATCTAACCTTCAGGCTTTAGATACATTTACACCAATTGAACCACCAAAGAATCTTAATGACCTTTTAAATAATAAATAATGATAAACGATTTAGAAAAACAAATAAGCCAATTAGAAGCACAATTTAAAGCTGAAAAGGCATTTAGTGATGTAGAAATGTCAGAACCTGTTGAGCAAGTTGAAAACCCTTCTGAAGGGATGGAAAATACTCCAATGGATAACTTTGCAGATTTTGTAAGTTATTTAAAATCAGCATTTGAACAATCAGTTGTATGGCATCATCAAACTAATGTCTATTCAATGCATAAGGCTTTAAATAGCTTTTATGATGAAATATTAGACTTAACCGATGGTTTAGTTGAAAGTGTTAGCGGTATTTATGGCAGACCTGTTGATTATGCAATAGTTCAGCCTGTTAATTACCAAAACCCTGAACAAGTAATGGCATATTTTCAAGCGTGTTATGCAGAGATTCAACAAGATAGATTAAATATTTATCAAGAAACTTGGATTCAAAATCAAGTGGATGAAATTGCTACCTTATTCGCTGAAACTTTATACTTACTTTCATTAAATAAATAATGAGCCAATACAAGCAATTGTATGAAAGAGCACTCAAGACGTATTCGCCAAAGTTCAAAAAAGAACTACAAAAACAGGTGGATGCGTTTTGTCGTACCCAGTCATTAGATGATTTGCCCACTAAAGGCTTAAAACAGACCATTTATTCATTGCACCTAGCAATGGGTACTAAAATGGCAGAAAGTTCCTACAAAAGCCTTAAAAAGGGGTTTAAATCGAATCTACCTGAAGAATACAAGGGTATATTTACGGATTTATGGCAAAATGTAATAGTTCGTTACCTAGATTATAAAGGTTTAACACAATTAGTTCAAGATTTAACCGATACAACAAAAGAACAAATTAGAAGGTATTTAAAACAAGGTTTAGAGCAAGGAATACCATTGAATCAAACAATATCCAATTTAAAAACCGCAGGAATAACTGATTATCGTGCTGAACTTATCGCAAGAACCGAAACGGCAAAAGCAGCCAATACAGGTTCGGTAGTCGGTGCAATATCCACAGGTTTAAGAACAAATAAGATTTGGATTTCTATTCAAGACAATAGAACAAGAATTATGCCTAGAAATAAATCTGACCATTATCATATGAACGGAGTACAAGTGCCAATGGATGCAAAATTTGAAGTGCCTACATTAGATAATATGGGTTTTGAATATATGGACTATCCAGGCGATTTTCACGCATCCGCAGGAAATGTTTGCAATTGTAGATGTACAATAGGGTATAAAATACAAAAAGATTCAAACGGCAATTATATTACTTACGATACAAACCCACCAAAAGGAGATATGGGAATGATATGGAGTATGCTAAATGATAAAAACACAAACGATGTTTATTCGTTAATCGCACAGGCTTTATAAAAATTTAATAACTTTGTTATATGGGTAAAATACAATTAAAAGATATTAACGATTCCATAATGGATG
>JBAXQU010000136.1:0-5054 GCA_037131555.1 Bacteroidota bacterium | reverse complement strand
AATATAAAAGTCCAGAGGACTTGTTATATATGACGTAGCGAGACGCTACGCCAAACTTTAGTGCGTTTTAGTTGGTGGCGTCCTGTCACCACATCTAGTACTTAAAAAAAGCAAACCAAAAGAGAAGAAGTTACTACCTGCACCTGATTGAAGTGGAAATCCTTTTTCTTTGTCCTTTTCGGGCAAAGAAAAAGATTGAAACGAAAAGCAGGACGAAAGGAAACGAAGCGTGATGAACTGCCTGCCATAAATTAGTTGTTGGTTGTTAGTTGTTAGTTGTTAGTTGTTGGAGGAGAATAAAAAATCCTGCTCAGTAATATGGGCAGGATTTTTTTGTGTAAACATGTTTACAGTTGAAAAGCCAAATTTGTAATCAGTTTTTAGAAAAAAGCTTCAGAGGAGCGTTCTGTTTGTAGCAATAAATATAGAATTATTATAAAAGCTCAGAAGGAGCGAACAGAATATTGTTATTCTCAAATCATTTATGTGCCACCAATAAATAATCATTGAGAGGGAACTTTGCTGCGTTGCGCTAAAAACAAGACAAAGTATTTTAAAATTTCATTTTTTTAAGTATTTTTGTCAAAATAAATAAGGAAAGAAAAATAACCCGTGATACCAGTAACCCGAACGTATTTACCTCCACAAGACGAATATCAAAAGATATTGAAACGTGCTTGGGACAAGCAATGGATAACGAATAGGGGTGAACTGATAAAAGAGTTAGAAGAGAATCTGAAAGGTTACTTGGGAGTGAAGAACATCATTATTACTAACAATGGTACCATTCCTATTCAGATAGCCATTAAAGCAATGGCATTAAAAGGCGAAATCATTACCACACCGTTTTCGTATGTAGCCACCACTTCGTCCATCGTTTGGGAAAACTGCAAACCGGTGTTTGTCGACATCCATCCCGACTACCTGACCATTGACGAAACCAAAATAGAAGCAGCCATAACACCTGCTACTACTGCTATATTGGCTACTCATGTTTTTGGCAATCCTTGTGCAGTAGATGCCATTGAGTTGATAGCTAAGAAACATAATTTGAAAGTGATTTATGATGCTGCACATTCTTTTGCGGTGAAGTATAACAACGAATCGATATTCAATTATGGCGATGTAAGCACTTGTAGCTTTCATGCCACCAAACTGTTTCATACGGGCGAAGGTGGTGCTATGTTTTGCAACGATGACAACTTGAATCATAAACTCTTTTATAGTCACAACTTCGGACATAATGGCCCCTTGGCTTTTCATGGACTAGGCATCAATGCTAAGATTTCGGAATTGCAAGCGGCTATGGGTTTAGCGGTGTTTCCTTACCTATCCACCATCATTGGCGAACGAAAAAAAGTAGTAGACTATTACACTGCCAATCTTGATTTCAGGAACCTTCGTAAGCTTAAAATACGCGAACATACCGAGTGGAACAATAGTTATTACCCTGTAATCTTCGAAAGCGAACAACAGCTCTTGGAAGTAATGGCAAGGCTCGAAACAGCAGATATTATTCCACGCAGGTATTTTTATCCTTCGCTCAATACCATCGCTTATTGCAAAGGACAAACCATGCCTATATCCGAAAGCATAGCCAGTAGGATAGTGTGTTTGCCATTGTTCGTAGGGTTGAAAGAAGAAGAAATGGAAGTGATTTGTAAATTAGTAAATGGAAAGTAAACTATGCAAGTGCTTGAATTTACATACAGCGAATTGGTGAAACTTGTAAAGCTGTTTGACCCAATGGCAGAGGTGATGAGCACCAATGCTGAATCTGAAAAACGTTTTGCCTTGTCGAGTACTAAAAACAAAGTAGAAAACGGAGTGTATTATTTAATATCCGACTACAAGCAAGAGGCTGCAAGTATTAAAAACAGTGTGATATTGGTGGATTATCGTCCTGAGCAATCGGATAGCAATACCTATATCAAGGTGATGAATCCGCAATTGATACATTATAAAATTTCGGCCACATTCGAGAAAAAAGTGATGCCCGGAATACATCCCACGGCTATTATTCATCCAAAAGCACAAATAGCAAAGTCGGCATATATTGGTCCTTACTGCATCATTGGCGATTGCATCATCGGAGAAAATGTATCTTTGCTTGGGCATATCACCATCAACGATGATGTGGTGATAAAACAAAATACAGTGATAGAAGCTAACTCGTTGATAGGTGCGCGAGGAATGGCTTGGATATGGGATGAAAACGGAGAACGCATCATGCAGCCACAATTAGGAGGAGTGATTATAGAGGAAGATTGTTTGTTGGGCTCGGATATTTCCATCGTGCGAGGTTCCTTGTCTGAAAACACAACTGTAGGGCGAGGAACGGTGATGGCACATGGTACTAAAATAGGGCATGGAAGTCAGATAGGGAAACATGTACATCTGGCAAATAATGTGAGTTTGGCAGGTAATGCACAAATAGGCGATAGAGTATTTTTGGGCAGTGCATGTGTGGTGTCGCCAAATGTGTTTATTGCCGAAGGTTGCATTGTGGGCGCAGGCTCGGTGGTGAATAAATCGGTGTACGAAAAACATGCTACTATAGTAGGCGTTCCGGGACAAGTAATAAAAAAAGATAATTTTGAATATAAACCCAAAGGTGCACCAAAGCCTTTTAAAAGCAAATAAATATGGAAAAAATGAATGTAATTTCCGAAAAAGCTAAAATCGGAAAAAATGTAAGTATTGGTTATTTTACCATTATAAATGATGATGTAGAAATATCAGATGATGTGACGATAGGAAATTATTCCATCCTTCACAAAGGTGTGAAATTGGGCAAAGGTACCAAAGTAGGTAGCTATTGCGAAGTGGAGATAGGTACCCAAGTAGGCGAAAATGTAATTCTTCAGGGAAGAATAAGAACAGGTGAGCATTGTGTGATAGAGGATAATGTAACATTGAAATATGGTACCATATTGACATCAAATGCTACGTTGAAGAAAAATTGTTTCCTTGGCCCTAATGTGATTACCTTGGGTTCAACACATAAACGAGTGACTGTGCATGGCACTATAATAGGCGAAAACACCTATGTGGGAGCAGGTTCGAAAATTGCTGGTGGAGTGAAAATAGGAAACGATATAGCAATCGGTGCGTTGAGTTTTGTGAATAAAGACATTGAGGAAAAAGGAGTTTACGCAGGTATACCAGCCAAAAAGATTAAATAGGATCGATGACTCCATTGGTTTCTGTTATAGTCATTACATATAATCATGTGAAATATATTCAACAATGTTTGGATAGTATCTTGATGCAAAAAACATCTTTCGATTTCGAGATTATTCTTGGCGAAGATGATAGCAAAGATGGTACACGCGAGATTTGTATTGATTACGCAAAAAGATTTCCAGATAAAATAAAATTATTTCTTCGTTCGCGGAAAGATGTGATCATGATTGATGGCTCGCCTACAGGACGATACAATTTTATTGAAAACTTTAGAGCATCCCAAGGCAAGTACATAGCCGTGTGCGAAGGAGATGACTTTTGGACTGATAGTTATAAATTGCAGAAGCAGGTGGATGTGTTGGAAAAGAATCCTTCTCTTTCAGGATGTTTTCATAATTCGGAAGAACGTTATTGGAACGATTATACTAAAGCTTCTAGCCTTTACCTTTCGTTGAAAGAAGGAGGAGAGGTTTCAATCTCCGATTTTACCAAATTTAATATGGTACCAACAGCATCGGTTGTTTTTAGAACACCAGTGCCAGAGGAATTGTACTCGCCCGAATTTTTGAAACTACCAATGGGCGATTGGCCATTACATTTATTAAATGCCCGAAAGGGTAATTATTATTATTTGCCTCAGGTAATGAGTGTACGCAACCTTAATCCATCGAGTACATGGGGTATGCAAGACCAAAAACGTAATGTAGAAAAAGTATGCAAAGCATTAAGTCTGTTGGTTCAGTTCGGTTGGTTTAAAGTGGAGATAAATAGTTTGCTTAACCAATCGAGATTAAAATTAGAAAATTCAATCGCTGAAAAGGAAAAAGATTCGAAAATGCTAGGATATAAAAAGGCGCTCATTCATAAAATGATTGGAGTTTTGAATAAATTATAGAAATGAGAATAGCCGTTTACGCGATAACAAGGTATGGAGAACATCATCATTATTTAGCTTGTTCAAAAAGTAATTCTAACAAAGTATCCTTAATATGATTCAACGTATACTCAACCGACTCAGAAAGCCCAAACCTTTGGTAACTTCTTTGGAGAAATATAAGGAATACATACGGAAAGATGAAACCACTGTTTTGCTTCCTAACTCAAGCATTCGATTTGATTTGGAACATAAACTGGAGAAAAGGAAATATGTTAGGATAGGCAATAAGGGGCTTATCAAGGCTAATTTTGTTTTCGAATCGGAAAAAGGAGAAGTTGTAATTGGCAACAATGTGCATCTTGGAGGAGTTACTTTTATTAGCAGAAACCGCATTGAAATAAAAAATGATGTAACCATGGCTTGGGGAATTGTAATCTACGACCATAATTCGCATAGCTTAAATTGGGAAGAAAGAAAAAATGATAATCATCAATGTTATTCCGACCATATGAATCATGGGGGAAATAATGTGGTGAACAAAAATTGGTCGGTGGTAAAAGACAAGCCAATAGTTATTGAATCGAAAGTATGGGTGGGCTTTGATGTGACCATATTAAAAGGTGTAACGATAGGCGAGGGTGCTGTAATAGGTGCAAAAAGTGTGGTGAGAAGTGATGTGGAAGCATGGACAGTGGTGGCAGGCAATCCTGCAGTGGTGATGAAATACTTACCCGAATACCAAGGAAAAAAATAAGTGAACTATTTAAATGGCTTTAAATCAGACAAAGTATGAAGAGTATATTTATTTCAACCAACTTGATGGATTGCGTTTCGTTGCTGTATCTGCAGTAATGTTTGGTCATTGGATGAGATTACCAAACATGAAAATTATTAACTCCATTTTAGGGAGCGGTGGAGTGAACTTATTCTTTGTTCTTAGCGGTTTTTTAATTTCTAGAATTCTTATACAAAACAAGATAAATAATAATAG
>JBAXQU010000135.1:0-5066 GCA_037131555.1 Bacteroidota bacterium | reverse complement strand
CTCCGGTGGGGCTGGGTGCAAATCGTAATCGTACTCTTCTGTTTTCCATTTTTTAATTAATAGGGATGCAAAGGTAAAATAATTGTTGATTGCCGAAGAGCGAAACCTGCGCTAAATATCGTATCTGAAGATGGGCTCTACGTTTTTTATATCGCTATAGTTCACCTCTAGGTCGCGTATCAAACCATCGTCAAAGCCATAAACCCAGCCATGTATTTCAAGTTCGCGTTTTTTCCAATGCTCTTGTACAATGCGTGTTTTGGCAAGGTTATGCACTTGTTCTATCACATTGAGTTCTACCAATCGGTTGGCTCGCAGTTGTTGGTCGGTGATGGATTCGAGTTCCACCACATGTTTGTTGTACACTTCTTTGATGTTGCGCAACCAATTGTTCACAAATCCATGGTCTTTGCTTTCCATGGCTGCCAACACACCTCCACAACCATAGTGGCCACATACGATTACATGTTTCACCTTTAGCGTTTCTACAGCAAAGTACAAAACACTGAGCAGGTTGACATCGGTATTCACCACAATGTTGGCAATGTTTCGGTGAACAAATATTTCGCCCGATTGAGTATTGGTTATTTCGTTCGCGGGTACTCGGCTGTCCGAACATCCTATCCAAAGGTATTCAGGGTTTTGACCACGCGTAAGGTTTTTGAAAAAATCGGGGTTGTCCTTAAGTTTATCTTTTGCCCATTGTTTGTTGCCTGTTAGTAGGCGCTCATAGCTTTTTAACATCGGATAAATGGTTTTTCTGTTAGTACTATTCGGTTTTTAAAACAGCACAAAGCTAGGGATTTATTTAGATTGAAGATTTTGAATTTACCGCAAATGCAGAAAGAAAAAATTCTAACTACTAAGTACTAAATTCTAAACCCTATTCGTAAATTCGTACTATTCGTATTTCGTAAAGTACCAGATTCGTAAAGCCAATTATTCCTTCACCACCTTCCCGTTCACTCTTCCATTCTCTGTGAATACTTCCACAAAGTAAATTCCTTTTGCGAAACTGCTTATATCTATTGTAGTCTCTCCACTAGCTCCTTTCGATAGCGTAGGAGTAATTGCCTTTCCTAAAACATTTCTCATTTTTATGTCTATTATCTTTTCAGCTGATGTTATGGTGAATACCGAACTTGCTGGGTTTGGGGCAATGGTTACGGAATTATTGGATAAGATGTCATGCATTCCAACCGTTGGATTATTGCTAAACCAGTTGGAAAGTGAATTGTTGAAATTCCTTGTTGGTGTACACGCAATGTTCCATTGTGTTTCGATACGCCATGCTCCTGCACTTTGATAGGTTGAATATTGCGGATCGGTTACAGAATTTTGATTGCCCGCCACACTCTGCACGGCATGCCATAAACCGGTACCATAATCATCTCTCATTAAAATATATGACAAGACAGGGTTTGCAGCTCCTTCGATGGTGTACAACTGGCTCCACGAAAAATTGCCATTATTGTTAATCATAAATATAGTATTGTGATAGGGGCTTAACGGACCATAAGTACCACATGGACTATGTGCTTTTATTTTATAATGATACGCTCCAGCATTTGGATTACCAGTATTTGGAAAATAAAGGTGCTGAACGGTATCAACAAACTGGCTTAAGGAATCATAAGAAATTTCTGCAATTTTCATATAATTGTTGGTGGTAATTTCCCTGTAAATTAAAAAAGAATCAACATCTGTAAATGCGGTTTTATCCCACATAATTATATTATGCTGCGACAAGGCATCTACAGTTACCATGCATATTTTTGCTGAGTCAAGGGCTGGTTGAGTAATAACAACTGATGAAGTTTGAGCGCACCCGTTTGCTGATGTAATAGTAACCGAATGGCTGCCAGCTCCGAGGTTGGTAACCGATGGTGTAGATTGAGAAGGAACGGTATTCCATAAATAAGTGTATGGAAGTGTACCTCCGGAAACGGTAGTAATAGCAGTTCCGTCATGAGCACCATAGCAGGTAGCACTTGTAAAAGAAGTAATACTTGCATCGAATTGCGGCATAATACCAACAATAAACATTTCTTGTGCTAAATTGGAACTATTATTCAAGGTGATATTTCCAACATTCATAGTACCCATATAGGTACCTGTAAAATACACATTGCCCGGCCCAACTGCAATTCCTAAAGCATCACCAAGACTCATAGACCCTGTTCCGCCTGCACCATAGCCCCATTGAAAACTACCTGCCTGATTAAATTTTACAACCATAGAACTTGAGCCGACAGTACTACTTATCGTAGTTGTTCCGAAACTAACTGAGCCACCACCAAATCCACCAGCAATATATATATTACCGCTGGCATCCATGGCTAGGTCGTAAGCACCCCTTCCTCCGCTTGTACCATACCCTGTATTCGTCCAAACCTCATTTCCTCCTGCATCATATTTCGAAAGGAAAATATTATTTGAATCTATTGGTGATAGATTGGGAACGGTGTTTGTGCCAAAGACCGCTGACCCTCCTTTAAAGTCTCCAGTAAAATAAATATTACCCAAAGCATCAGTTGCCAAGCCATACGACTCAGCATAACCACCGGTGGCTTCAATACTTTTAGCCCATGAAAAATTACCAAGGGAGTCAGCTTTTATTAAAAAAGCATCATTGTTTGTGGTTACAGAATTGTGTAAAGTTGTACCTCCAACCACCATAGTAGAACTCATAAAGGTTCCTGTAATAAATATATTGTTAGTTGCATCTAAAGCAATACCGTTTGGACTATCATTTTTTGCTCCTCCGCAGCCCTTTGCCCACAGTGCATTTCCATTAACATCAAATTTGGCAATAAAAATGTCCTTCAATCCAGTGTTAGCATTATTGGTAACTGTAGATGATCCTATTGTCATCGTGCTACTTGTAAAACTACCTGCAACAAAAATATTTCCATTAGCAGACAGAGTTAATGAATTTCCGGATTCATAACCACTAGCTCCGCCAAACCGTTTCGC
The DNA here is from genome assembly GCA_037131555.1 of Bacteroidota bacterium. Taxonomy (GTDB): domain Bacteria; phylum Bacteroidota; class Bacteroidia; order 2-12-FULL-35-15; family 2-12-FULL-35-15; genus 2-12-FULL-35-15. Next base: position 2,090 of record JBAXQU010000135.1, on the reverse strand, counting down.
CCACTGTATAGTTCCCATTGAATCATATTTAGCAATAAAGCCATCATCACTCCCAGCACTGGTTAAAGTTATACCACCTAATGTAATTGAATTTCCAAAACTTCCTGTAACATAGGCGTTTCCTGCATTATCAGTTATAATGTCCAAGCCAACAGATGAATAAATGCCAGTTTGACCTTTTGCCCAAAGAAAACCTCCAGTCGAATTATACTTAGCTATAAAAAAGCCTTGATTTGCTAAAGTTGTGGTACCAAAAAGTGTTGCGTTTGTATTAAATCGGCCGGTAACATATACATTACCTGCTAAATCAGCAGCTACTTTATTTCCAACGGCAATGTTATTACCTCCTGAAAACGGAGCTGACGACTGTTTAGCCCAGAAACAATTTGGTGTTTGAGCAGAAGTTTTAAAAGAAAAAATTATTGCAGTACAGAAAATAATGCAAATGGCCAGAGATTGTTTTGTTCTCATTTTATTTGTGGTATTAGTTATTATTTTATATGATTATATTTTATTTTTTCGTTTTAAAAATTAACTTTATGCTCATCCCATGAGCATCCACACGCCAAAGGTAATATTAATTCCGATAAATCGCAATTAAATCTCATATCTCATATCTAAAATCTAAATTGTGGCAGGTAGTTTCTCATTCTTCGTTTCCCTTCCTCCTGCTTTCCGTTTCAATCTTTTTTTTGCCCGAAAAGGTCAAAGAAAAAGGATTTCCACTTCAATCAGGTGCAGTTAGGAACTTCTTCTCTTTTGGTTTGCTTTTTTTAAGTACTAGAAGTGGTGGTGAGGACACCACCTATTATTCGGCACTAGCGAAACACGCCAGCGCCAGCGGGGTATCTGATTTGCTGAAACGTTCATAATATTATCATCTCGTCTGTCCATTACCCGTTTCGCATGTATCACTAATTTATTTAAATACTTTATGTCTTTTGTCGCTTTATACATGTTAATATACGATTGCATATAATAGTAACCTTCATATTGCAGGAGACTATTGAAATTGCTATAATAACTAAAACCTTCTTGTTCAGTTTGTTCAAGTTTGTCATATAACTCTCTATATGTTTGAGCTTTAAGCAGGCTTGCTGTCATAAACAAAAGTAAAGACGTAATAAGTAATATTTTTTTCATGGTATTAAAATTTTAAATAAATAGTTGCGCCAAGTCCAAGTAATTTTAATTGAGAATTAAATCCTTGTTCGGCAATAGGATTGGCAACTATATTATTATAGTAATTTAAATTACTCGCAAAATAGTATCTTAAATGAGGCTCTATTCCTATACTTAATGATTTGTAAAGTTGATAATTTACGCCTAAATTTACTATTAAAGGATAGAGGCTTATTAGATTGTCAGACGTTGTATTGTATATAAACTTTGCTTCTCTACTACCTGATTGCACACCAGGAGTTTCTGTGGTATTAAAGGCAGTTAACAAATCATAAGAAACACCAACCCCAGCGGTATAGGTAATTTTATTTTTTTTGTAACCGTAATTGACAATTAATGGTATGGAAAGAAATTGGTACGATTGAGAAAGGTTTATATCAGTTCGTGTTTCTGTATAATTATTTCCCATAGTTGAATAGTGTTCATTATAAAAAGAGGTATTCGCTTTTGTTTTATAATTTAACCTTTCTATAAGTATCCCAATATTTAATGATATGCCCTTATATATTCTAATTTCAGTCAACAAACCAGCCTCATATCCGAAACCTCCTTTTTCAGCCTTGTTATCAAAGGTATAGTAATCTTGGCCCTCAGAAGGTATACTCGATAAATTGATTCTTGTTTTACCTGATGGTGAAATATTAGCGCAATAAACCGGACAATAAAGAACCTTTAAATAAAGTCTCCTTTGATTTTTTATGGGAGTATCTTTGTTCTCTTGCCCAAAAGAATTAATAATTAGCGAACAAAATAAAAATATGAAGTATGATTTTTTCATTTTCTGTTTTTTGTTATTCCTTTTTTATAACTCAAACCTATTTTAATTGTTATTCTTTTTTGCTTCGATTTTCCATTTTCCGCCCTTGTTGGTCTTCCTTTAAAGTAAGCAGAAACGATGCCTTTGCTGG
>JBAXQU010000134.1:0-5090 GCA_037131555.1 Bacteroidota bacterium | reverse complement strand
GAGTTCGACTTTGCCTTTGGCGAGTAGGAAATCGTTCGTGGCGAGTTCGACTTTGTCTTTGGCGAGTAAGAATTTGTGCTTGGCGAGTTCGACTTTGCCTTTGGCGAGTAAGAATTCGTCCGTGGCGAGTTCGTTTTATACTATCATGCGTAGCACTTTCATTCAGATAGTACCTTCTTATCCTTTGTGACTTTCTGCCTTACCTGTCCCGACCCTTCGGGAGCGGTAAAGTTAGAACCAAAATTTAATTCTTCAGCGCATCGTATATCACTTGCTGTATCTTGGTGCGTATACCACTTTTAGCAAGTTTATTATCGTCAGCATCGGGGTTCACTCGGTTCGATAGAAACACATACACCGTGCCATTCACCGGGTCGGCCCAAGTGAGGGTGCCTGTAAATCCCGAATGTCCAAAACTTTCAGGATTACACGAAAGCGAAACAGGGCTTTCTTTTCCTGCACTCATCTCAGGTTTATCAAAACCAATTCCTCTTCTGTTTTCAAAACAATATTGACACTTCGTAAATCGGCTCACCGTAATCGAATCGATGTATCGTTTGCCACCATACGTTCCATTATTCATATACATCTGCATCAGCACCGCCAAGTCGTTCGCATCCGAAAACAATCCAGCATGCCCGCCAACACCTCCAAGCATGGCAGCTCCTTGGTCGTGTACATCGCCATGTATCAATTGTTTCCTGAATTTTTTATCGTTCTCCGTTGGTATTATTCTATCCATCTCGAATCGGTCGCGAGGTTTATAGCCCATTGTTTTAAGGCCTAGCGGTGCATAAAATGTTTTGTAGGTATATGCATCCTCACTCATTGATGTTTTCTGTTCAATTATTTTTTTAAGAAAATAATACCCCAAATCGCTATACAGAAACTTGCCTTTTTCCTTTACGGGCGAAGCAATAATTTGGGTATACATACTGTCCTCATAAAACTTATTGATATAAAGATTTTCGGCCACCCGTTTGGTAAATACATCATCAGCAGATGTACTGTAAATTCCTTTTTTATACATTCCCTTGTCCACCGTTTTTGTCCAAAAAGGAATCCAATCTTTCAGCCCTGCTTGGTGTGCCATCATTTCTCTTATCACTATGTTTTCTTTATTTGTTCCAGCAAGCATAGGTAAATAGGTCACTAATTTCTCGTCTACATTTACTTTTTTCTCATCACTCAATTTCATGATGCAAGGTGTTGAAGCGGCTATTTTAGTCACCGAAGCAAGGTCGTATAGGTCGTCATTTTTCACTTTTATTTTTTTATCATAGGTATGATGTCCAAACGATTTTTGATAAATCACAGCACCATCTTTCGCCACCAACACCTGACATCCTGGATAAACTTTATCCTTAATTCCTTTCATTGCAATGGTGTCAATCTTCGATAAAACTTTGGAGTCAATTCCCAATTCTTCGGGTATGGTGTATTTAAATCGTACGGCTTTTGTGGTTATTCCTGCTCCAAGTTTAAAATACGAACTTGCTGTAACGGGTAATTTACCAGTAGCAGCCACACCTCCGAAAATTAATTGTGCTGCATACGTCTCACTCAAGTCATTATCTTCATAGCTCATCACTATTCCATCAGCAAATTGAATACTATCCATCTTTGCAAGTATATATGGGTTTGCAGCCACATTCACTATCACCCTCGTTTGTTGCATCAACGCCTTCAACAAGTTCATCACTTGCGGTGTTAAACCAAAATCTTTGTCAGGTTTATTATTTGTATTTCCGAGATGTACAATTACCAAATTGTATTTTTTTAATTCGTTCATCACCGTGTCGTATGCCGATTTCTTCGCTTCTTTATCAAGCCCGAAATGCCTTATTTCCGCATAGTTCGAAAGCGTTTGTTGAAAAATGGTGATGTCTTTATATCCTAACGATAGCGAAGCAATCTTCACACTATCGAGGTGTTGTATCGGAATGATATCGTTCTTGTTTTGCAACAGAGTTAATGATGCCTCAGTAAGTTTTCTGTTCAGTACATCAGCCGAAATGGGGTTTAAATCTTTATACAAGTTTTTTGTTTTAATTTTCGAATAACGACTCAATCCACTCCAGTCTTTTGCTTTTAATATTTTCAAACAGCGTTCATCAATTTCTGTTTGCGATATTAGACCGCTATCAATCGCAGCTTTTATTTTTTTTATTGCAGTCGGTACATCTTCAGGGAACAGCAAAACATCATTCCCGGCCAATAGTGCTTTTAGTTCCACTTCACCAGGTTTGTAAAACTTGCTTACACCTTTCATGTTTAAAGCATCAGTAAACACAAGACCTTTGAATGCCATCGTGTCTTTTAATAATCCAGTAACTATTTTTTTTGTCAAAGTCGATGGTTGATTAGGTGTGGTATCCAAAGCCGGAATGGATAAATGAGCAACCATCATGCTGCCGAGGCCTTGCGAAATAAGTTCTCTAAAAGGATATAGTTCCAAGGTATCTAATCTTGCTCGCGATGATTTGATGGTAGGCAGAGTTTTGTGCGAATCGCTATCTGTATCACCGTGACCTGGGAAATGTTTTGCATTGGCCAACACTCCATTGTTCTGCATACCTTTCATATACATCATCGCTTTTTTAGTCACGTTGTATTTATTTTCGCCAAACGAACGAGTTCCAATTACAGGGTTCAGCGGATTGTTGTTGATGTCCACATCAGGAGCAAAATTTATTTGCATCCCCATTCGCTTGCACTGTCGAGCTATTTCTTCGCCCATCTTGTAAATAAGCGAATCATTTTGAATAGCGCCTAATGTCATTTGTCGAGGAAATCGTGTAGTACTATCAAGTCGCATCGATAGTCCCCATTCTGCATCAATGGCAACGAACAATGGAACCTTTGATAAAGCTTGATATTGATTGGTGAGTATTGCTTGTCGTGCAGGTCCTCCTTGAAAAAATATCAAGCCTCCAATTTTATATTGTTTCACTAACTTTTTTATTTCGTTCACATGCGTCTTATCCTTATTCGAATAAGCGGCTACCATGAATAATTGAGCAATACGTTCTTCGGGTGAAAGTGTTTTTATAATTGAGTCGGCCCAAAGCGATTTCGAATCATTGAATGGAGGTCCTTGCTTGGAAGTATTGTTAATAAAGCCAAAGCAGATAAGTATGAACGCTATGAATAATGCGAATCGTATTTTTTTCATGAAATGTTCCCTGAAGAGAAATGTATATTTTGTTGGATAAAATTACTCTTAATTAAAACTTTTGAGGTGGTTGTTTCTTTTTCTTTTCAACTATGTCTTGTTGATGGAACTTAAAACTTTTATAACTCTGCACCTTCATTCCTTAGTAGTTTCGCAGCAAACCAAATTACTATTCCGCCAAACGATGTACAAAAAAATATTTAACCTGATGGTATTGATGACAAGTGTTCTTATTATTCAACTACTCACAGGCTATATCACCAATTATATCATACATCTCAATACAGGATTAAGTCCATTTAAAATAACAGCCCTCGCTATGGTTGCTTTGGTATTTGTCTTAGTGCCTTCTTATCGCTACATGAGTTCGAAAGTAGAAGTGATGATTGCTAGGTTGCTGCTTTCGGGAAGCAATTCGTTAGGCAAAACAATGGGCTTGTTACTTTCCTTCGTTCTTATATTCGGAATATTGTTTCTTATTTATCTATATCATTGGTTCAACATAAATATTTTCGATTATGTATCCAATGGAGATATTAAATAAACAATACCAATAGGAAATAAAAATCCCGATTAACATTCTGTTAATCGGGATTTGCGATAAAAGCGGGTTGAACTAATTCTAATTCGCTAGAACAACTACCTTATTGTTTAACACTTCAACCACACCACCATTTATTTCGAAGTTTTCTACTTGCTTTTTGGTGTCTGTCACTTTTACTGTTCCTTTTTTCAAAGAAGCAATAAGAGGGGCGTGATTGTCAAGAATTCCGAACGAACCATCGGTGCCTGGAAGTTTTATGGCTTCCACATCGCCACAGAATAATTTCGTCTCTGGAGTTATTATTTCTAAATGCATTTTTTTAGTTTTGCTTTATTATTTCGATTCAGCTAATAATTTTTTACCTTTTTCGATAGCATCTTCAATAGTACCAACAAGGTTGAATGCTGCTTCAGGATATTCATCCACTTCGCCATTCATAATCATGTTGAATCCTTTGATAGTATCTTCGATAGGTACAAACACACCTTTTAATCCTGTAAACTGTTCAGCTACGTGGAAAGGTTGTGATAAGAAACGTTGAACACGTCTTGCACGCGATACAACCAATTTATCTTCCTCCGAAAGCTCGTCCATACCAAGGATGGCGATAATATCCTGAAGTTCTTTGTAACGTTGAAGAATATTTTTAACACGTTGTGCTGTGTTGTAGTGTGCATCTCCCAATACAATTGGAGTAAGGATACGAGAAGTAGAATCCAAAGGATCCACAGCAGGATAAATTCCTAACTCAGCAATTTTACGATTCAATACTGTAGTAGCATCTAAGTGGGCAAAAGTAGTGGCAGGAGCCGGATCGGTTAAGTCATCCGCAGGCACATACACCGCTTGTACTGAAGTAATAGAACCCCTCTTAGTAGATGTTATACGCTCTTGCATCAATCCCATTTCTGTTGCCAATGTTGGTTGGTAACCTACTGCTGATGGCATACGGCCTAACAACGCTGATACCTCTGAACCTGCTTGTGTAAAACGGAAGATATTATCAATAAAGAATAAGATATCTCGACCGCCTGATTTTTCATCACCATCACGGAAATACTCCGCCATGGTTAATCCCGATAAGGCCACACGTGCACGTGCTCCTGGAGGCTCGTTCATTTGACCGAACACCAAGGTAGCTTGAGATTTCTCCAACTCTTTCATGTCCACTTTGGTCAAATCCCATCCGCCTTTTTCCATCGAATGTTTAAACTCTTCGCCATATTTAATAACGTTCGATTCAATCATCTCACGCAATAAGTCGTTTCCTTCACGAGTACGTTCTCCAACACCTGCAAACACAGACAATCCTTCGTATCCTTTTGCAATGTTGTTGATCAACTCCATAATCAATACGGTTTTACCAACACC
>JBAXQU010000133.1:0-5202 GCA_037131555.1 Bacteroidota bacterium | reverse complement strand
AAATGGCCAATGATTATCGCTATTTCCCCGAGCCCGACTTGCAACCTGTTATTGTCTCACAGGAGTATATTGCAAAGGTAAAAGCGTCATTACCACCTTTGCCAAATGATTTGTACAAAAAATACCTTGCTCTTGGTTTATCGGCTTATGATGCAGGAGTACTTACCGATTCGAAAGAAATAGCATTGTATTTTGAAGAAATAATAGCCCAAACAAAAAACACGAAAGCCGCTTCAAATTGGTTAACTGTGCAAGTAAAATCATTTTTAAATGATAATGCGTTACACATTTCCGAGTTTAAAATAACTCCAAAACGCATAGCCGAACTAGTTGATTTTATTGATACAGGAAAAGTGAGTCACACCATTGCAACTCAAAAGATATTCCCGAAAATGCTTGAAGATCCATCAAAATCGGCAGATGAAATAGCTGAAGAAAACAATTGGATTCAAGAAAGTGACACAGGCGCATTGCGCACCTTTGTTCTCGAAGCCATTGCAAAATATCCAGAAAAAGTAATTGAATATAAAAACGGGAAAGTATCTCTACTTGGCTTATTTATGGGCGAAGTAATGAAATTATCTAAAGGAAAAGCCGATCCTAAAATCGCTACTGAATTAGTAAAACAAGAATTAGAAAAATAAACCAAAATGAAAATCAAAAACACCTTATTGTTATTACCACTCTTATTATTTATGGCTTGTTCTACCTCCAATTCGGCAACTGCAGGATTTGAACTTACCGGCAAACTAACGAATGCTCACAACGAACATCTTTATCTTGAACAGCTTTCTCCAACAGGTATCACAAAGATTGACTCGGTGACGTTGGATGAAAAAGGCGAATTCAAAATGACTTCTCAAATAAAAGAAATAGGTTTTTATCGATTGAGTATTGCCGAAAAAAACTTTGCTACTTTTATTTTCAGCCCAAACGAAAAAGTTACTGTTACTGCCTTAGCCAACGATTTAGGCAATACTTATCAAGTTGAAGGTTCACCCGATTCGAAATTGTTTTGGGATGTGAATAAGGCCTCAGCAAAAAGTTTCAGACAAAGGGATTCATTGCAGCGAATGTTTCAAGCTTTCGTGAACACGGAGAAAGATACCATGAAAATTGAAGCCATGAGTAAACAGTTAGAAGGGCCTTACACAGCAATGGTTAATGCACATAACGAGTACTTGAAAAGCTTTATTGAAAAAAACTCAACCTCCTTTGCATCGTTAGCGGCTATACAGCAATTGAAAGCAGAGGAATTTTTATCAACTTATTTAAAATTAGACGAAGCATTATTCGCAAAATATCCAAATTCACCATACATTAAGTCTTTTCACGAAAGCATTGCAGGACAAAAACAAGCTGCAGAAGCTGAGAAGAAACTAGCTGTAGGACAACCAGCACCTGAAATAACAATGAATACTCCAGATGGCAAACCTCTTTCCTTATCATCATTAAAAGGGAAAGTTGTATTAATCGATTTCTGGGCTTCTTGGTGTCGTCCTTGTCGAATGGAAAACCCTAATGTAGTATTGGCATACAACAAGTTTAAGTCAAAAGGATTTGATGTATACAGCGTTTCGCTTGACAAAGAAAAAGAAAACTGGAAAGCAGCCATCGAAAAGGATCACTTATCTTGGCCAAATCACGTTTGCGATTTTCAATTCTGGCAATCACCTGTTGTAAAACTTTATAACTTTAATGGAATACCTACCAACGTACTGATTGACAGAAATGGCATAATTCTAGCAAAAAGTCTGAGAGGTGAAGAATTAACGAAGAAGTTAGAGGAGATTTTTAAATAATAATATTACTTTTGCACACTTTAAAAACTATACATAAATAAAAATTAAACAATGGCATATTTATTCACCTCCGAATCGGTGTCAGAAGGACATCCGGACAAAGTAGCAGATCAGATTTCTGATGCATTAATTGATAACTTTTTAGCATTCGACCCACAATCGAAGGTAGCTTGCGAAACGTTAGTAACCACTGGACAAGTAGTGTTGGCAGGTGAAGTAAAATCGAAAGCATATTTGGATGTTCAAACCATAGCACGTGATGTAATCAAAAAAATAGGATATACCAAAAGCGAATACATGTTCGAAGCTGATTCGTGTGGTGTGCTTTCGGCAATTCACGAACAATCATCTGATATCAATCAAGGTGTTGATAAAAAGAAAAAAGAAGAGCAAGGTGCAGGGGACCAAGGAATGATGTTCGGTTACGCAACTAGCGAAACTGATAATTACATGCCATTACCATTGGATTTGGCGCATTTATTATTGCTCGAACTTGCTGCAATTCGTAAAGAAGGCAAACAAATGAAATACCTTCGCCCTGATGCTAAGTCGCAAGTTACTATTGAATATAACGATAATAACCAACCTGTACGTATCGATACCATCGTAATCTCTACTCAACACGATGACTTTACCAAAGGAGATCAGAAAAAAATGCAAGAACAAATCACGAAAGATGTGAAGTCTATCTTGATTCCTCGCGTGAAAAAACATTTGAAAACATCGTTACACAAATTGTTTAATGAGAGTATTACTTACCACATTAATCCAACAGGAAACTTCGTTATCGGTGGGCCACATGGCGACACAGGATTAACCGGTAGAAAAATCATTGTGGATACTTATGGTGGAAAAGGTGCACACGGAGGTGGAGCTTTCTCAGGAAAAGACCCATCGAAAGTTGACCGTTCGGCAGCTTACGCTACTCGACACATTGCAAAAAACATGGTAGCAGCTGGAGTTTGTTCTGAAATTTTAGTTCAAGTATCTTATGCAATTGGCGTTGCTAAACCAATGGGTATTTATGTGAATACTTATGGAACTTCAAAAGTTAATTTAACCGATGGAGAAATCGCAAAAGTGGTAGAAAATGTTTTTGACATGCGCCCTTACTTTATCGAACAACGTTTGAAATTACGTAATCCTATCTACAGCGAAACTGCTGCTTATGGACACATGGGAAGAAAATCAGAAGTGGTTACTAAAACTTTCAAGACTCCGGAGGGTAAAGAGAAAAAGGTAAAAGTTGAACTTTTTACTTGGGAAAAACTTGATTACGTTGCAAAAGTAAAAGCCGCTTTTAAGATTAAGTAATCGATAAGATTCTAAACAAAAAAGTCCCGAAATATTTCGGGACTTTTCTGTTTTGTGAGGAGCATGTATCCCCAAAGCGCTTGTTATCGTTTATAAGACTGTGATACCTGTTGCTTCGAAAACCAACTCTGTTGATGGCTCTTTTATTGAATTAATAAACTCTCTTGATTTCCCTTCTTCGGTGGCATATCGTTTCAGCATTTCTACAGTTAAGGTTTTCATGGATGCAACACCTGTAAACACAGCCTTTTTTCCAGCTATGTCTTTTGGTAAAGCAAATTTGTGATCCTTTACATTTACGTACATCGTCACCCCTTCTCCTTTATCAACTTTCATCCAACAGCCATCTACTTGACAAACTGAGGTAATAGGCCCAACCAAGTTAGCGTGTACTTCGGTTTTTCCTTTCATGCCTTGATAGAATTGTTCGTAATTTTGAATGGTTGAGAAATCAACCTTTTCGCCATAATTAACACCTTGTGCTTTTGCGAATAGACCAGTAACCATTACTAATGCTACTCCGAGTATTATTTTTTTCATGTCTTGATTAATTAAATTTTCACCAAAGATAAAATATATTAATGAGATATGAAAAATATTTTTTATTCGCTTTTTAAATTAGAGGCGATTTCATTCTTTTATTTCATCACCAAAATACTTGGTAAGGTTAAATCTACGACCGAAACTTCTATGGAATTAGTGTAGAAATCAACGAAAAGGGGCAAAAAAAATCCCGAATTACTTCGGGATTCCTTTTAACAATCAACTAACTTAAAAACACAAACTATATTATCCTTCTACTGAAAAATCTCTTCTAACAACAAATTTTGTTGTAACTGGTAACTTTTGAGCAGCTAATCTCAACGCTTCTTTAGCTATTTCTATAGGCACACCTTCTGCTTCAAACATAATGCGTCCTGGTTTTACCACAGCAACCCAATATTCAGGGCTACCTTTACCTTTACCCATACGAACCTCTGCAGGTTTTTTTGTAATTGGTTTATCAGGGAATACTCTAATCCATATTTGACCTTCACGTTTCATGAAACGTGTAACAGCAACACGGGCAGCTTCCAATTGACGAGCTGTTACCCACGCTCCTTCAGTTGCTTTAAGTCCAAATGAACCGAATGAAAGTTGGTCGCCACGTTTAGCGTTACCTTTCATCTTCATTTTGTGCATCTTTCTAAATTTGGTTCTTTTCGGCTGTAACATTTTGTATTTCGTATTTTAGGATTTATTCATTAGGCAGTTCCTAATTCAAAATCTTGTTATTATTATTTTATCAGTTATTACTTATAATTCTTATTCTGAATTCTAAATTATTTTCTTGGCTCTCTTCTGTCGCCTCCACTTCTAGGGCCACCAGCGCGTTTGTCAAATTTTCTATCGCCTCTATCGCCACCTTTTGCACCAAATCCACGTTTTTCGTCTTTAGGGCCTGCGGTTGAACTTCCAATGTTTGGAGATAAATCACGTTTGCCATATACCTCACCTTTGCAAATCCAAACTTTTACACCAATACGACCATAAGTAGTATGAGCTTCAGCTAGTGCATAATCAATATCAGCACGTAAAGTGTGCAAAGGAGTACGTCCTTCTTTGTATCCTTCTACACGAGCCATTTCAGCTCCTGCCAAACGACCAGAACATTTAACCTTGATTCCTTCAGCGCCCATTCTCATGGTTGATGCTACTGTCATTTTCATTGCTCTACGGAAAGAGATACGTCCTTCTATTTGACGAGCAATACTGTCAGCAACCAAACGTGCATCCAATTCAGGTCTTTTAATTTCAAAAATATTGATTTGAATGTCCTTTTTGGTGATTTTTTTCAATTCTTCCTTGATTTTATCAACCTCTTGGCCACCTTTTCCAATGATTATTCCGGGACGGGAAGTATTAATGGTTACAGTAATAATCTTAACAGTACGTTCTATTACTATCTTTGAGATACTCGCCTTTGCCAAACGTGCCTTAAGATACGTTCTTATTTTGAAGTCTTCTACTAATTTGTCAGAAAAATCTGCTCCGCCATACCAGTTAGAATCCCATCCTTTAATGATTCCTAAACGTAAGCCTATTG
>JBAXQU010000132.1:0-5487 GCA_037131555.1 Bacteroidota bacterium | reverse complement strand
GGATGAAAAAAGTGGCGTATTTAATGAGTCGTTCGTTTGCAGGTGAAAAAACACCAGCAAAGGCATCGTTTCTGCTAACTTTAAAGGAAGACCAACAAGGGCGGAAAATAAAATGAAAAAAACATATATTTTTACTAGTTTTATTTTGCTTTTCTTATTTGAGAATTTACAATTAAATTCTCAAACAAACCTAGTTCCAAACGGAAATTTTGAATTTTTTTCTAATTGCCCAACTACAGGTGGTGAAATCAATTTTGCTTTACCATGGTATGATCCTAATTTGTCTTCTTCAGACTATTTTAATTCTTGCAATCAGAGCTCTACAAGAGGAGTACCATGTCAAAACGGTTGTTTATATTATCAATTGCCTCGTTCGGGCAATGGTTATGCCGCTTTTTATGGCTATGTGCCAACTTTAAATAATTTTAGGGAATATATACAAATACAATTTTCTACTTCACTCATAAGCAATAAATGTTATTATGTGGAATTTTATACAAATCATGCAAATAACGAATCTGTTGCAATAAATAATATTGGGGCGTATATTACTAATACAGCTGTAAGCTGCCCTGTTGGTCAACCCTATAATATTACACCACAAATACTTTTATCTGGTAATTCGGTAATAAGCGATACCTTAAATTGGACAAAAGTATCTGGTTTTTATCATGCTCAAGGTGGTGAAGATTTCATTACAATTGGTAATTTTCAAAATGATTCTAACACAACAGTTCAGATATTTGATACCACAGCAACGGCTCTTGGAGAAGCATACTATTATGTAGATGATGTAACAGTAATGGATTCTGCAAGTTTAGGAGTAGAAGAATTAGATAATCCTAATTATATAACACTATATCCCAACCCAAACAATGGCCAAATGACCCTAAGCTATCACCTCGCCCAAGCAGCCGAACTAAGCATTTACGATATGCAAGGCCGCAGGCTCATCACCTATACCTTACCGCCCAACAACCAAACCCTAAACCTAAACCTTGAAGAATTGAATGCAGGAATATATTATTACAGCCTACATACCCACGATAAACAACTCAAAACCGAGAAATTGGTAATTGTTAAATAATACCGTTCTTCTGATGCAGCAAAGTTTCAACCACCACCCAAGCCTTGAAAGATGAAAAAAATTGCCCTCCTTGTTTTTTGTTTTTTCCTCTTCAAAGGGTATGGGCAGAATTTAGTGCCAAATCCAAGTTTTGAGATAATTACTAATTGCTTCCCAAGTGCTTTGAATACAGGAATATTACCTCCTTGGGATAGTCCAACAAATGGTTCACCAGATGCAGATAACATATGTATGCCTATTTCATCTTGTGACGTACCTTCTAATGGATGGGGATTTCAATATCCTCATTCAGGGTCTGGTTATGTAGGGGTCGGGTTCTATAGCCCTGGCAATGGATACAAGGAGTATATACAAGTGCAGCTAAATAGCCCATTAATTGCAAATCAAATGTATTGTTCAAGTTTTTATGTAAGTTTAGGCGATTTTTGTAAATCAGCAATAAATAATTTTGGTATTTACTTTTCCAGTTCTCATACTTTCATTTCAACAATACATGAATTAAGTTTTGTTCCACAAATAAATGATACAAGTATTATAAGTGATACCACAAATTGGACTTTAATTTATGGCCAATATTTAGCTCAAGGGGGTGAGCAGTATATAATAATAGGAAATTTTTTTAATGATACCTTAAACGATACCATTCATACTAATGTTACTGGTGCTTTTACAACTAATGAAATATATTATTATTTTGATGATATAAATGTCCATTGTTGCACATGTGATAGCTTGGACCATACGGGTATAAGTGAAGCAAAAGTAGATAAGGATAATTTCAATTTATCCCCCAACCCAAACAATGGCCAAATGACCCTAAGCTATCACCTCGCCCAAGCAGCCGAACTAAGCATTTACGATATGCAAGGCCGCAGGCTCATCACCTATACCTTACCGCCCAACAACCAAACCCTAAACCTAAACCTAGAAGAATTGAATGCAGGAATATATTATTACAGCCTACATACCCACTATAAACAACTCAAAACCGAGAAATTGGTAATCGTAAAATAATACCTCGCAAGGTGTAAGCCGCACTAAGGCCTGATGTTTTCTTCACTGAAGAAATAGATTATTGTACATGTTTAGGAACATGCGAGCGTAAAAGCCAAGCCATTATTTCGTGGCTGTCCATCAGTCCGGTAATAAAATTACTAGTGCCTACATCGTGATAATCGATAGCAAACGACTTGACGTGCTTGCGCAAAATGATGATGATGCTTTCGTGGGCTTCCAATAGGTTTTTTATAAACCCTTGACTATCGTTTTGCTCATTTACTTTTTCGGTCAAATGAGTTAATTTTAAGTACAATTCTAAGCTTGCAGGAGCATAGTGACCAATCGAACGGATATGTTCTGCTACATCTTCTATCATCTCATCTAGTTGTTCCATTTGCGATTCGAAAAACTTATGCTTTTCATTAAAATCAGCCCCTTCCACATTCCATGTTGCATTTTTTGTTTTCACATATAGCACCATTTCATCAGCTAGCAATTTCGATAATTCATTGGCAACATCTTGCCTATTGATGTCCGATATTCCTATTTCTGTTGTCATGTTTTATTTAGTTTTATCACCAATTTAATTTGTTTTTCTAACTTTAAAACAATTCTATCCATGGACTTTTTGACTGCTTTATCCACTTTTTTTGTTAAGTTGGACTTATTGTCTTTGAGTACTTTTTTTACCACTTCCGAAAGTGTTTCATCTAGTGGTTTGTTTGCTTTTTTTCTGATTACTGGTTGTTTCATTTTATTTATTTATTGATGTTTTATTTTTAATGATATTCTTGTTTTCTAGGTAATGATTCGAATGAAAGTTGGCTTGAATTTAGTGGCGATAGGCTATTCCAGATAAGTTGACTAGGAAATCAAATGCGTTATTCATTGTGAGATTATTGATGTGGAGAATGAGTCTTCACCACCGTACAAAGGTGAGAACAATGGTTGCCAATGGTATTATACAATAATGAATTATTGTTGTATAATTTACTGATGAGATGCAAGTCGAGCTTTAAGACATCTCATGATGAGGTTGGTATTGCGACTAGTAGCGGAGAGGAAAAAAATACCAGGTGGAAACCATTTGTTGCCACCTGCTCTATTCATTATTCTTTTGATTTAATAAATTTTTGTTCGCCTAACGAACCACCTTGATTAACGACTTGCAAGAAATAAGCACCTTCGGCAAGCGTAGCCACATTAATTTGTTGATTGGTGTTGTTTATTCTTCCTGTTAGTAGTTCTTGTCCCGCAAGGTTGCGAATGATATAGGTTGAATTATCTGGCAATGGTTCGCTCAGGGTAAGTGTGGTAGTAGCAAGGGTTGGATACACTTTCAAATGATTTGTTTCGCTCGTTTCATCGATACCCACCAATGATGTAATACGGATGATATAATCTTCTGTTTCGCCCCAATCCATCACATTGATAGTAGATGTGCTTACATTGCAAGGAAGTATAGCTGCTCCATTGGTTGCCGTGTAATTATCGTCTTCTACAATGCGCACACGCATGCGAGTATTGCCCGGTAATGCGCTATACGGAATGGTGATGTTTTGCGTCATCACCGTGTTGGAGCCAATGGTAAGCCATGCCGAAGCAGTAGAGCCCATCACCAATTCACTCGCTTCGAAAGTATTGTTCTGATTAAAATCGATCCATACTCCGTAACCTGCGCCACCTTGTACATTAAACGATGCGGACAAGCTGTAAGTATTACCTTTTACAAGACTAGGTATCGCAAGATTGTCGTACAATACATAGTGTGGTGCGGCATATTGAGCATTGGTGGTATTGGTGAGTGTTCCTAACGAAACACTATTGACAGCATCTGCCACCGGAAACCCTTGTGCATCGTCAAAACCGGCTGAGCAATAAGGCCAATTAGAGGTTGATTGTGCCGATAGGTAATTTAATCCTGCTAAGGCAATGAATGCGAATGTTAGTAATCTTTTATTCATAGATACTGAATTGTTTTGCCCTCTAGTTTCGGTTTTCGGCTTCCCCGTTTTTTTTAAAGTTAACTTGTCCTACTAGAGTAATATTAGATTTTAATGGTTACAAATATAGTAAAAACAGTGCGTTTAAAAAGATATTCTAACACTTGTCGAAGCATGTGTTGAGAACTGTAAACACAAAGTAACTCTAGTTTCTCAGCGCAGCTTATTTTTCTTCGGATTATATGGTTTAAACTCAAGTCCCACTTCATCCACAAAATTGATGATTTGGAAATAGGTGGCACTACCAATGTCCATTCTTATAATATCAACTTTACTTAGTTGAATCAATTCGCCTATGGTGTTTATTCCGATATTAGCGAATGCACGTTTTGCTCTCCACCCTAATTTAGTTTCTGAAATCAAAGTAGATAATAATTGTTTTTTAGATACCTTTTTCATTTTTTCATTTTTTTATTGTTTAACATTGAGTAATAAAAGCAAATAATTGAATGTGCCACAGAATAGGGAACTCTGAATACTGCCCGATTGTTGTGCAAGATTCGCAACAGAATAAAATCGGTTGTGATAGATATACATCATTTCCTTTCCTGAATGAGTAGAATTATTG
Source organism: Bacteroidota bacterium (assembly GCA_037131555.1). GTDB lineage: Bacteria > Bacteroidota > Bacteroidia > 2-12-FULL-35-15 > 2-12-FULL-35-15 > 2-12-FULL-35-15. The sequence continues at coordinate 830 of JBAXQU010000132.1, read as the reverse complement.
TAATACATCTCTTTTGCGTACGTTGGGTTGTTTTGCAGTTCGTACAACGAAAATGTTTTGTTGAGATTTAATTTCGAATTAATCGTTTTTGTGTAGTCAGTAGTTCCTAGGCTTTTGGAACTACAGTACAAAGGTTTTACTGTAGGCGAAGAGTTCGTTTGAGAAAAACAAGCCACAGAAAAGAGAGTAAAAAACAATATTAAAAATGAAGCTTTCATCTTTATGTTTATTATTTGAATGCAAAATTATAAATTATTTCAATAATATAAAATCTTTTTTTTACAAACCACACTACGATGCAATTATATTATTAACACAAGCGAAACACGCTAAGAGTTGTGAAATATTATTGTTTCTAACACTTGCCTATTAAACTGTTGCATTGGGTTAATTGCTTTATCTATTTATATAAAATAGTTGACTTACGGAGTGTTTTTGTTAAGGCTTTTCGGTGCAGTTGAACGTTCAACTGACTCAGTCGAGGTGACTATCGTCCTAGTTGAGCTTTCAACCAACCTAGTTGAGCTTTCAACCAACTTAGTTGAGCTTTCAACTGACTTAGTTGAACGCTCTACCGAACTAGTTGAGCTTTCAACCGTTTCAGTTGAGCTTTCAACTGACTTAGTTGAGGTGACTATCGACTTAGTTGAGGTGACTATCGACCTAGTTGAGCTTTCAACTAACTTGTTTGAAGTGTCAACCGAAACGCTCGAAAATTCACAAATTACTACTGAGGATAAGAATTTTTAATTCGAGTCTTTTATTATTTGGAGAGAAACGAGTCTATTCAATAAACTGTGTCAAAATCTTAAATTTGACACGAAATGAAA
>JBAXQU010000131.1:0-5622 GCA_037131555.1 Bacteroidota bacterium | reverse complement strand
ATCCATTACCAGTTGTAACAGTCAACTCCCCAACCATCTGTGAAGGACAAACAGCTAATTTAGTTGCAAATGGGGCAGCAAGTTATTCTTGGTCAGCAGGAGTTAGTGCAAGTGGAGATGTGGCTCCACCGATTACAACAACTTATACTGTGACAGGTACATCTTTACTTGGTTGTACAGCTTCAGCAAACGTTACTGTAACGGTTAACCAATTACCAGTAGTTACGGTAAATTCCCCAACCATCTGTGCCGGCCAAACAGCGACCCTAACACCTAATGGAGCAACAGCGTATACTTGGTCAGCCGGAGTTAGTGCAACAAATACAGTAACTCCTCTCGCTACTACAACGTACACCGTCATAGGGACTTTACTTGGTTGCACAGCTTCAGCAAACGTTACAGTGACAGTGAACCAATTACCAGTGGTTACGGTGAACTCACCAACTATCTGTTTCGGCCAAACAGCGACCCTAACACCAAATGGAGCAACAACGTATACTTGGTCAGCCGGAGTAAGTGGAACAAATACGGTAACTCCTTTAGCTACTACAACGTACACCGTCATAGGGACTTTACTTGGATGTTCATCTTCTGCAATTTCCACAGTAACAGTGAATCCATTACCTGCAGCTAATGTTTCTGGAGGTGGTAATGCATGTCAAGGAAATGCTGCTCCGCCAATTAATATTTCATTCACAGGATCGAGTCCTTGGAATTTTAGTTTGTCTGATGGTACATCAACTACTGCTCTATCAACAACTAGTTCGCCATATACAATTGTTAATCCGAGTGCGGGTGTGTATAGTGTGGTTGCTATCTCGAATAATAGTTGTTCTGGAACAGCTGCAGGTAGTGCCTCTGTGGCTTTTAACCCTAATCCTGTAGTGACGTTTACCGTGCCGATAGCTGGTTGTTCCCCTGTTTGTGGTATATTCGGAAGCATTAATATGGTTCCTTCAACAACAATTTCGAGCTATACATGGAATTTGGGTAACGGAACTAGTTCTAATCAACCAAGTCCATCAACATGTTATACTATTCCTGGAAGTTATTCAATATCATTGACAGTGGTGTCTGATAGTGGCTGCACGTATTCGATCTCAAGCTTGAATGCTGTTACTGTTTATCCTTCGCCAACGGCTAGTTTCTTTTTCGTTCAACCGATAGATATGAATAATTCAAGTGTACAGTTTACGGACTATTCAATAGGTGCAACGAGTTGGAATTGGAACTTTGGTGATTCCAATTCAGGTACGTCAAATGGAAGCACGGAAGAAAATCCCATGCATTATTATAGTAATACCGGTACTTATTGTGTTCTATTAAGTGTGAACAATGGTTATTGCATTGATACATCGCAAATATGTTTAGAGATTCAACCAGAGTTTTCATTCTATATTCCCAACGCGTTTAGTCCTAATGGAGATGGCGAGAATGATACTTTTTTTGGAAAGGGTGTCGGTATCATCGAATATCAAATGGATATTTGGGATAGATGGGGGATGCATTTGTTTAATTGTGGTGACATCAATGAACACTGGGATGGAAAATTCAAGGGTAATGTAGTTCAGGAAGATGTATATGTATATACCGTGGTACTTAAAGATGTTTTCAAGAAGGAACATAAGTACATTGGCAAGGTAATAGTGGTAAAATAATCCACCTCCATTAATAGGGAGTATATTTATTCAGGTTTCTCCATTTTCTTTATTTTTTTCTTTGTTTTTAGGTTAAATCGGTTCGTTAACAAACTTTTTGCTTCCATTTTTTCGCTTCGCGGAGACCTAAAAATAGCCAAAACCTCCATTTTCGTTCTACTTACCTTCGCGAGTACTTTTTTTACCTTCTGAAGTACTCTCGAAGGTAAAGAAAGTACTCGCGGTTGTAAAATGAGTCCTCTCGATGATAAAGTGAGTACTTTCGGTTGCAAAGAAAGTCCTCGCGATGGTAAAAAAAGTGTCTCGATGGTAAACAAAGTACTTTCGATTGTAAGGAAAGTACTCGCGGTTATACCGAAAGTCCTCACGAAGGTATGCAAAGCATTTACGGAGGTATCAAGCCTTTTTAAGAAAAGAAGAAAGTCGGAAACGATGCAAAGTGCATTGAAAATAAGCACAAAACGATTGGAACGAAAAAGCTGAAGCTTGAAAAAGTATAAATATTGGTCTCACGTAGACCAATTCGGTAGACAAGCACCAACTAAAAGAAGGAAGGGAGCAGTAAATAGGGGTCTATGTAAATCAATTGATTTTCATAGCTTCGCTCTCAATAACCGCAGAATGAACTCGTAAACCAATGAACATAATTAACTACTTTTGCATCCCTTTTCGTTAAAAGTGACCAAAGAAGAAATATTACGCCTCTATAGTGATTCCGCAAACAATAGCCTGCTAACAGCAGAATTGAAAGGGGAAGGTGCGCGTATGCAGCTCCGGGGCATTATTGGCTCGGGTGCAGCTATGGTGGCAGCCGCCTCATGGCAACATATTCACAAAACCTTTTTGATAGTGCTGGCTGATAAAGAAGAAGCCGCTTATTTTCTGAACGATTTGGAAGGAGCCATTGGCGAGGATAATGTATTATTTTTTCCGGCCTCCTATCGTATGCCTTACGAGCACGAGGAAATAGATAATGCCAATATTTTGCTTCGGGCAGAAGTGCTCAACAAAATAAACAACGGCAAAAAACACATTTGCATTGTAACCTATCCCGAAGCCCTTACCGAAAAAGTGGTAACCAAGGTGCATCTTACCAAAAACACGCTTGCCATAAAACAAGGGGAGCGCATTTCAATCGATTTTATTGTAGAAGTGCTCAACGAGTATGGTTTTGACAGGGTAGATTATGTGGTGGAGCCGGGGCAATATTCGGTGAGGGGAGGCATTGTTGATGTGTATTCGTTTTCTAACGATTATCCATATCGGATAGAGTTTTTGGGCAACGAAGTAGATTCCATCCGAAGTTTTGATGCCGTTACTCAGTTGTCGGTTCAAAAACTCATGTTTTGTTCCATCATTCCCAATGTGCAAACAAAGCTATTGCACGAAAGCCGACAAACGTTTTTCGAATTTATTGGAGATACATCGGTAATCTGGTTTCGCCATTTTCAACTTACCATCGACCGTATAGAGAAAGCATTTGCACAAGCCGAAACATCTTATTCCATGCTCGAATCGGTGGTGGCTCAGCTCGAACCCGGAGAGCTTTATGTGGACAAAGATAGTTTTACCAAAGAGGTGATGAAGTACCCTATGGTGGAGTTTGGCAATCATTTTTCGTTAACACCCACCAAAACGATAACGTATAAATTTTCGCCTCAGCCCGATTTCAATAAAAACTTTGCTTACCTGCTCGATAACCTCAAATCGAACATCCGCAATGGATACACCAATGTGGTGTTTGCCGAAAATCATAAACAAATAGAAAGGCTGTATACCATTTTCGAAGATATTTCGAAAACATCCGCCTTCGAAACACAAACCTTACCCTTTGTAGAAAGCGGTGGAGGTTCCTCTATTCACGAGGGTTTTATTGATAACGATTTAAAAATAGCTTGCTATACCGACCATCAGATATTCGACCGCTATCATCGGTTCAGATTAAAAAGTAGTTTTAATAAAAAGAACGAAGCGCTTACTTTAAAAGAGCTGAAAGGCCTTAATCCGGGCGATTACATAACGCATATAGATTATGGTGTGGGGCGATATGGGGGCTTGGAAACAATAGAGGTAAACGGAAAAACACAAGAAACCATTCGCCTGGTGTATAAAGATAATGATGTGGTAAACATCAGCATTCACTCCTTGCACCGCATAGCCAAATACTCCGGAAAAGAAGGCTCGGAGCCTAAAGTAAATAAACTGGGAACAAACACCTGGGCCAATTTAAAACAGAAAACAAAGAAGAAAGTTAAAGAAATAGCTTTCGATTTAATACAACTTTATGCCAAACGAAAAGCGCTGAAAGGCTTTCGTTATAGTCCCGACACGTATTTGCAAAACGAATTGGAGGCTTCGTTTATTTACGAAGACACTCCCGATCAGATAAAATCTACAGCCGATGTAAAGAAGGATATGGAAAGCGAATATCCTATGGATAGGCTGGTGTGTGGTGATGTAGGTTTCGGAAAAACAGAAGTGGCCATTCGTGCTGCTTTTAAAGCTGTAGCCGATAGCAAGCAGGTGGCTATACTTGTTCCTACTACTATACTCGCGCTGCAACATTTCAAAACATTTAAACAACGATTAAAAGACTTGCCTTGCACGGTTGATTACATTAACCGTTATAAATCGGCTAAAGAGCAGAAAGAAACTTTGGCAAAAGTGGAGCAAGGCAAAGTGGATATATTGATAGGAACTCACGGTATAGTTGGAAAAGGAGTTAAGTTTAAAGATTTGGGCTTAATAATTATTGATGAAGAACAAAAGTTTGGAGTAGGAGTAAAGGATAAATTGAAAACGATAAAAACCAATGTAGATACATTGACGCTTACAGCAACGCCTATTCCGCGTACGTTGCAGTTTTCGATGATGGGCGCACGAGATTTGTCGGTTATCAGCACACCACCGCCTAATCGCTATCCGGTGCAAACAGAGTTGCACACATTTGAAGAAGGTGTTATTCGAGATGCTGTTTCGTTTGAAGTTTCGCGTGGAGGACAAGTGTTTTTTATTCATAACCGTGTGCAGAATATAATGGAAGTGGCCGGTATGATTTCGCGCTTGTGTCCGGATGTGCGTGTGGCAATAGGGCACGGACAGCTGGAAGGAGATAAACTGGAAAAGGTGATGTTAGGTTTTGTGGAAGGAGAATATGATGTGCTGGTGGCTACTACCATCATCGAATCGGGGTTGGATATCTCGAATGCAAACACTATTATTATAAATAATGCGCAAATGTTTGGATTAAGCGATTTGCATCAGATGCGTGGTCGTGTGGGCCGTTCGAATAAAAAAGCGTTTTGTTATTTGTTAACTACTCCGGTGTCGTTGCTTACCAACGAAGCAAGGAAACGATTAAAAGCAATAGAAGAGTTTTCTGACCTTGGCAGTGGCTTTAATATTGCCATGCGCGACCTCGACATACGTGGTGCAGGTAACTTGTTGGGCGGAGAGCAAAGCGGATTTATTAACGAAATAGGTTTTGAGATGTATCAAAAGATACTGGACGAAGCCATCATGGAATTGCGCAACGAACACGAAGAACTGGCATTAACCGAAGTGGGAGGCACACAAAAATTCACACAAAGTAAAACCAGCAAATATGTTTCGGATTGCTCCATCGATACGGATATGGAAATATTAATTCCGGATGAGTATGTTGTCAATATTACAGAAAGGCTTAATCTATACAGAGAATTAGACGACTCGAAAAACGAAACAGAACTCGAAGATTTTGAACGTAATCTCTTAGATCGTTTTGGCCCCGTGCCTCAGCAGGCGCTGGAACTCATTCATACCATACGGTTGAGATGGCTGGCGATGGAAATAGGTTTTGAAAAAGTGATTTTGAAAAACAACCGAATGATAGGTTACTTTATTCCGAAACAAGATTCGCCCTATTACCAAAGCGAAACGTTTACAAAGGTTTTGAAATATGTTCAGCAACATCCTCGCTTGTGCA
>JBAXQU010000130.1:0-6150 GCA_037131555.1 Bacteroidota bacterium | reverse complement strand
ATCAACATACAAAGGTAAATAATTTTAACCTGACACAGTTTATTGAACAGACCCACCATTTCGGATGAGGTCTTCTCCATTGACAACAACATGAAGGCCAATGCTAACAAACTTAACACCGATGCTAACAAACTTAACCCCAATGCTAACAAACTTAACCCCGATGCTAACAAACTTAACCCCAATGCTAACAAACTTAAACCCAATGCTAACAAACTTAACCCTGATGCTAACAAACTTAACCCCAATGCTAACAAACTTAACTCCAATGCTAACCGCTTCCTTACCTTACCGAATTCCCTTCGAACTCCACCAATCAGTCACAATATCATCCACTTACAAGCCTTTCCGGCTCCATTTACTTCCGCTTTCGAATATTGAGTTTAGAATTTTGTCCTTACCACTTCGTATTTGATTTTATATCTTTGCCATGGCTTTTTAAGCAAAATACCGAACCAACCCACAATAATTACTTATTGTATTGCGGACGTTTTATTTGCAACCCATTTGATATAACAATGAATGAACAGAAAACGATTTTTACATACACTGGCAATCGCGCCAATAGCAGCAACAGCAATGAAACTAAATGAATTTGGTAAACTAATGAATCCACTGGCAAGTACCGAAACCATGCCAGTACTCTTTTTGGGACACGGAAGCCCGATGAATGCAATTGAAGAAAATGAATTTGTAAGAGGATTCAGAAATGTAGGAAAAGAACTACCAAAGCCAACGGCTATTCTATGCATTTCGGCACATTGGGAAACACGCGGAACATTTGTAACTGCCATGCAACATCCAAAAACGATACATGACTTTGGAGGTTTCCCTCAAGCATTGTTTGATGTTCAGTACCCTGCACCTGGAAGCCCTGAACTGGCAAAAGAAACCAAAAGTATTATCAAAAAAACTGAAGTAGCATTGGATGAAAGCTGGGGCTTGGACCATGGATGCTGGAGTGTAGTAAAAAATCTTTATCCGAATGCAGATGTTCCATTGATACAAATGAGCCTTGATTATTATCAAGCCCCTCAATATCATTACAACTTAGCAAAAGAGTTAAGTGTGCTACGCAAGAAAGGTGTGTTGATTATAGGAAGTGGAAACATGGTGCATAACCTAGGAATGATAGCTTGGGATAAATTAAACACATCAGATTATGCTTACGATTGGGCAACTGAGGCGAGCGAAAAAATGAAAGGTTTCATACATACCAATAATCATCAAGCATTGATTAATTATAAGTCGCAAGGCAAAGCATTCGATTTGGCCATTCCATCTCCTGATCATTTCTTACCTTTGCTCTACACCTTGGCATTAAAAGGCGAAAACGAAAAGCTATGTTTGTTTAACGACAAAGCTGTAGCAGGTTCGCTAACGATGACTTCTGTGAAAATTGGATAAGCATACATACACCATGAAGTATTTTTCAATTGCATTAATAATCTTTTCAATTAACCTAAGTGCAGGCTGCACATTGAATCCAAAACCTGAAAACATGTTGCACTATTTAGTTCGCGAACCATTAGTAAAATCAAGTACTCCCCCACTCGTCTTGTTGATGCATGGATTTGGAAGCAATGAAGCAGACTTGTTTTCGTTTGCAAATTTATTACCCAAAAACTTTTTAGTGGTGTCGGTGCGTGGGCCCTACACGTTAAGCGAGAATAGCTATATGTGGTATCAAGCCGACTTTACAAAGGAAACACCGATAATTAATAAAGAACAAGCAGAAAGTAGTAGACAAGAAATTTTACATTTTATCACTCAATTGAAAACGAAATATGCTTTTGATGAAACACAGGTATATTTGGTTGGATTTAGTCAAGGAGCCATAATGGCTTATAGCTTGGGTCTCACCGAGCCGAAACAATTCAAAGGAATAGCCGCCATGAGCGGAAGAATATTGAATGAGATAAAACCAATGGTGGCTACAAAAGAAAAATTAAAAGGGTTGAAAATTTTTATATCGCACGGCACAAATGATCTTGTGATTAAAATTAATCATGCTCGCGATAGCAAAGTATTTCTAGAAAGTCAATCGATACATCCATCCTATAAAGAGTATTTAGCGGGCCACACTATAAGCCATGAGATGATTACCGATTTGAATACGTGGTTAGGTTTGAAGTAAAACAGAAGGGAGGCAGGAATAATCGGTTCGATATCTATTTTAATAATTCAACAATTCGTTTTATCGACTGCTGGTTTTCGGGAAGATAAAGCGAGGCGAAGACCTTGCGTTTCTCTTTGGCTGTAAGATGCCAACTGAGGGAAATATGATCCGATTTATCGTTTCGCAATTGCAAATCAATAATTTCAATTTTAGATTTACACCAAGCATCAGCATTTAATATTTGCTGATTTTGGTTATAATCTTGCACCTCGAACAGGTTGCCATAGAAACTTCCCATTGGGCGAGTGAGCGACTGAGCCATTGTTTGAGGAGGATTTTCGTCAATAGGAATGTTTTTATGTTTGTCACGAATTTGAATGATGACAATACCGCTCGTATTTTCGGCTATCCAATCGTTGAAAGCTCTGATGAAACGCAAACTCGTTTCGAGTCCGTAGTTATCGCGAAGGCCTGCATCCATAATTTCTATGCGGGGTTCGCTAGGCAAGGAAACAACGGGTGAAATGTAAGGGAATGTGGCCGACATGCGCAGAATGCTTGTAAACCTAGTATTGCCTGCTCCTTGTTTCTCGAAAAAGCGAGAGTATTCAATGGCATCGAACAAACGATTGTAATACGTTTTGGTTGTCCTAGCATTTTGAGTTAGGTATGAAATGCCAAGTGGTGAAATCATCAACTTGCGACCATCGTTGACAATGGATGGAGAAAACACCATCATCGGAATTTCGGCATTCGACTCAGGAGTATAATAATCGGAAAGATTTTTATCGAAAACATTATTTAGATTTTCTTCGAGTTTTTCTTCGAACGAAAATGCTCTGTCTTTTGGATATCTGTTTCCATTGACTATAAAACTCTGCATAGGGAAAAGCCACTCGCTAGTAGCAACCTTAAACGCAATTGGGTTGAGTATGTCTTTTGATATATTTGTGAGGTATTCCTTTTTATAGTAATTGTCAATCTTATTCGACTTTTTCTGAAGGTATAATTCGCGCAAGTAGGCCGCTCCGACCATTCCTCCCGAAGAGCCTGTTACCATTTGAATATGATTGAGCAACTTTCCTTTTGAAATACTATCCGCATACGTCAAGGTGTACAACGTCCAAAGCGAAGAACGTAAACCACCTCCAGAAGCATTTAAGAAATAAATTTTAGGTTTTTTGTTGGGGTTGTTTGGGTCGGTATTTTTAATCTTCCATTTGTTTAGTGTACTAATGGTTTGATTTATATCTTGTAAAAGTAAATCATTTCGTTTGTCCATTTTCTTAAAATTGTCATAACTGTAATCGGACAATGTAGTGTTGTAATTCATGCCATAAGCACGATTGTTTACAAACAAGTCAATCTTGTGGATGGCATTAAAGCCAAGAAGAAAAAGAATGAACACTGGTGTAGACCATCCTCGGAACCATCGATAAAATGAAGAAAAAATCATAATAAAAATGGTAAAAAGGAAAAAGAGACTAGCGCTTGCTGGGATTTCGAAAATTCGTTGATCGCCAAGAAAACCAATGCCAAGAAAACAAACGATGGAAATAAGTTGAAACCAAAACGCGGTGTGTTGATTTTGACGAATGACATCTTTCAGCATTTCTTTTTTATAATGCTGAACAGAACGCACTAAACGCGTGTGGAAAGGTTTGCTCAAATAGGTCTCCACATACCAATCGCGCGATTCTTTGATGAGTCGTTTATTCCGTTCGCCACTATTTTTTATATCAGAAGTGTACGATAATTCATTTCTATGCTTGATACCAAAAAGTTTAAACATGTCCTTGTTCGCCTTGTAGAAATAAGGTAAAGAGACGAACAAGAAAAGAAGAATACCACTTATGAATGCGAACTCCATGAGAAATATATTTGCCACATTCATGACGTCTTCGCCACGTAAGAAAAAATAAATTTCGAAACAGTAATAGATGGTAAATGTAAACGGAATGATAAAATTGTTTAAACAATATTTCAGAAATGGGAAACGGAGCGAAGCAAGAAAAGGAAAACGAAACGCATTCTTTATAAAACTGGCAATGTTATATGCCATAATAAACCCTCCGAGTGAAAACCCTAAAATAAAATAAGAGAAAAAGCTAAGCTTGTCGAGATATTCAGGACCCCAGAAAAGAAATGCCACCCCGTAAGCCGGTGAAATGGAATTGGAAATGGCTGCAAAGAAAAACAACCAAAAAATAATTAGTAGTAAATTTTTCTTAAAGTCGAGTAGCAACAACCTGAACGGAAAAGAAAAAACTAACCTCCTAAACATTGGATGTTTTTTTACTCTTTTCTGAAAGGACGCGCTAAATGACATTTTATATTTTTGATTTTACGACATTTAAAATTTCATTTTCCAAAGCCTGCGCTTTCTCTTCAATTTGCTTACCCTTTGCAATGATATCAGCGGCAAATGATTTATCAGACAAACCTGAAGCATTTATTTTCACATTCAAATAAGCTCCTATAACGGCAGCACGAGCACACAAGGCTCCAACACCTGCATCGGTAACTGAATTTGGATTTCCAATTTCAGTCATTGCTTTAATGATTTCCATTGATTCGTAAGACAATTGCATCACTCTAAATGGAATTTCGGTAGCGTATTTAGTAGCTTCTTGAATAGCAGCCGTACGCATTTTCTTTTCCTCATCAGTTGATTTCGGCATTCCGAAAGCAGTCATTATTTTATTAAAAGCATTGGTGTCTTCATCCACTAATTTGAGAAGCTCATTTTTATAATATTGCCCTTTTTCAGCCCACACTGAAAACTCTTTCCACTTATCATCCCATCCGGGTTTGTGAGAAGAAAGGTTGGCAACCATGGTACCTAAAGAAACTCCTAAAGAACCCACGTAAGCAGAAATAGAGCCTCCACCAGGAGCAGGACTTTCACTTGCCGTTTCATCCGCAAATTCAACCAAATCCATTTTTACTAATCGTGATTTGGAATCGTCTTTTAATAAATACTCAATGATTCTTTCTTCTGGTTTGAATGGAGCCAATTCGTCAAGACCAAGGGACTTAACCGCAATTTTAATTAATTCCTTTTCGGAAATTCCGATGGAACGTTTTTGTTTTTCAAGAAAATACTTTCCAGCATCTAACATTGATTTTAGAGGTACAAGACCAACAAGTTCGGAACCTGTAACTCGAATACCTCGTTCTAGTGCTTTTTTGCAAACCTCGTCAAAGGCAATATGAACAGGTGTTATATTAATATTGGTTAGGTTCATGGAAATTTGAGCAATGCTATATTCTTCGATAAACCAACCGATTGCTTTAACCGATTTCAAAGAACCAGGAATAACAACAGGATTTCCTTTTTCATCATTAATAATTTTACCAGTAACTGAATTTCCTTCGCGTTTAACCCTTCCTGCCTCACGCACATCGAATGCAATAGAATTTGCTCTACGTGTAGAAGTTGTATTTAAGTTGATGTTATATGCAACTAAAAAATCACGAGCTCCGATAACGGTAGATCCAGATTTTACAGAATGCTCAGTAGGGCCAAAATCGGGCTTCCATTCAGGTAATTTTATTTTCTTAAAAAAGCCTTCGTATTCCCCATTTCGGATAATTGACAAATTGTTTCTTTCTGGATTTACTTGAGCAGCTTCATAAAGATAAACCGCAAGATTCAATTCCTTACCTACTCGAGCTCCTAATATTTTTGCAAATTCAGCTGTTTCCTCCATTGAGATTCCCGATATAGGAATTAAAGGACAAACATCTGTTGCGCCCATTCGGGGATGTTCGCCTCTGTGCTTACTCATATCTATCAGTTCACTAGCTTTTTTAATAGCAAGGAATGCAGCTTGAACAACGGCTTCTGGTGCACCAACGAAGGTTACAACAGTTCTGTTAGTCGCTTTTCCTGGATCCACATTTAATAATTTTACACCCTCAACAGATTCAATTTCGTTTGTTATCATTTTGATGATGTTCATGTCGTTTCCTTCTGAAAAATTGGGAACACATTCAATAATTCGATTCATATTAGATTTGTTTAGTTA
>JBAXQU010000129.1:0-6155 GCA_037131555.1 Bacteroidota bacterium | reverse complement strand
TTTTCATTTCGTGTCAAATTTAAGATTTTGACACAGTTTATTGAATAGACTCGCTTTTACCTTTTTCGCTATAGCGAATGACCTTTTCGCTATAGCGAAAGGAATTTTATACGCTCGTAAAGGTTTTACCTTTGGTAATTATTGGGTTAAATGGATACAGTAACGCTTAACTTGGTCGATTTTGGAACAATTCTAACAAGATTGAGGATGGTTTCGACTTCTTCTCTATTGTTTAACAGGAGATAGTTTGTTTGTAGAATAGTATTTGAGGTAAATGGCTTTCAATTTTGCAACGGCTTCCTTATTTTTGTTTAAGTTTTTTAATGAAAGCACTTCTCTGCTAAAATCTTCATTCGGAAAATCTCTATCCAGATTCTTTTTCAATAATTCTTTAATCGGACTATCCAAATCTTTGCTGTAGAAATAAAAAGTGCCCCCATGAAGCGCCCATTGAGAATAAATAAATAGTCCATTGATTTCTTCAAGTTTGAAGTATCCAAAAGGACCACCTTCATTTTTATCATCGTAAAAAAAGCGATATTTATTAGTACCGTCACTGTATCCGAAAATATCTCCTGGCTCGTATCGTTTCTGACCATTTTTCTTCGAATTCAACTTAATGATGGAGTTGTTTCCCATTGTTATTCTATCCATTTTATTGTTCAAACAAATGCTGTCGCTAAAAGTATTTGAACCAAATGCCACAGAATTCAAGTAAACACCTGCCTTCGACTTACACGAGGTGTCAATCTGGGCAAAACTCAACACAGAAAAGCACAAAAGAAATAGGATAGTAAAACAAAGTCGAATCATGAATTAAGTTCTTAAATGGAACGTTCAAAAGTAATAAATAGAATCGTTCGAATAAATGTTGAAAATGTAATTTCTGATTTAAAAGAACCACTAGGCAGAAAATAAAAAACCCGCCTTGCACGGATGCAAGACGGGAGATTCACTAAACAATATCAAAAAGATTAATGCAAGGTAATATTATAAACATTTCCGTTGATGGTAACCGTAGCCTGGTCATCACAAGCACCATTTCCAAAATCGATGGTACGTGTAGCTTTGCCTGTAGGAGTTAAATCAAATCGCCCACTTACAAAATGATGGCAGCTAAGTTCTCTTCGCAAAGGAATTGTTATTTGTGCGGTAAACGTATTGCCATGTGCATTTGTGCCAGAAGCAGAACCTGTAATTAAGTATACATCATCACTCCAAGTTGGGGTGCTTTCACCTGCAATCCATTCACGTTGTCTTGTAGATACCCATGTAATAGTTCCGCCTCCATTTGCTGCCGACTTAATAATACTTCCATTCACACTGATTGAGAATACCGAATGCCCAGCTGAATTTCTACCCAAATTGGTTACTGTTTTGGTTCCCAAAACTTGATTGTCGTTCACATAATAATTAGTGAAGCTAATGGTGTGGGTTGAGGCAGAATCTCTATAATTACCAGTAAAAGTTATATTGATAATACCTCTACGGTAGCGACCATCAAAACACAAACAATTTGTAGAACCAAAGTCAACAGTAATGGTGTGGGGCGTAACAGTGGTGTTGATATTTACTGTAGCGCATGTACTCAATAATCCTTTTTCAATTGAATTATAAGTAGGTGTGTAGGACGAAAGCGTTCCTGTTGCCGCCTGATCAGCAATGTTGTGAACATCGTTGTAAGTTCCTTCAGCAAGGGCATTGTCGCCAGCAGCTGATGTGTCATTGTCGGTGTCATCTTGTTTTTTCTTACAAGAAGTAAAAAGCATACCCATGATTGCTACTACCATAAGGTATTTAAATACATTTTTTGATTTCATTTTTTAATTAGTTTTTAGTTAGTTTATTTTGTTGAACTGATGCTATGACGAGATGCAAAACAAAAAGTTTAATGCAAGGTTAAAATAATTTCACCGAAGTTTATTTTCTTTGTTTCTCTACTCGCCTGTAATGCTATCTAACATTAATGTTCTGATTAAACTTGGTGCTATTTTACAATCACCAATTTATTTGTTTTTCTTCTATTGTCGGCTAATAAACTATAGTAGTAGATACCTGAACTCAAGTTTTTTCTATCGAATTGAATCGTATGTTTCCCCTCTTGCATCTGAGCATCAATCAAAGTTTCTACCAATCGCCCGTACTCATCCCAAACTTGAAGATTTACTTTTGATTTTTTATCCAAATTAAATTCGATGGTTGCTTGTTGAGCCATAGGGTTAGGATATGCGTTCAGGTTTAGTTCATTATTGTATTCTGAAATTTCTTTTATGGTAACTTCTATGTCATGTACCGAAGTAATATGAGTTGAATACATACCATTCGCATGAGTTGCAAGCACCACTAATCCATCAGATACTCTTGTTTCAATCATGTCGCATGATACATTTCCGATTGTATTAGCACCTAGTTGCACCCAAGTTGTAGCGGTGCCACGTAATGAATCGGTTCCATACATTCCAGTACTTGTTGCTACCAAATACACCTTGCCATCGGCCACAGGTAATATGCTTGCCCAACGAATGGAAGGACTTGCAGCAGGCGTTCCTTCGAGATTTCCTCCTTGTTTGCTCCAAGTAGTACCACCATCGGAAGAATAGAAAATACTATAC
Source organism: Bacteroidota bacterium (assembly GCA_037131555.1). GTDB lineage: Bacteria > Bacteroidota > Bacteroidia > 2-12-FULL-35-15 > 2-12-FULL-35-15 > 2-12-FULL-35-15. The sequence goes on along the minus strand of JBAXQU010000129.1, from coordinate 3,543 downwards.
ACTCCGTAATTCGAGAAGATAACAAATAGCTTATTTCCATCAGTAGGGTCAACAGCAATACAACTAATATAACCACCAGGAAACGCGTTCGCTCCGGTTGCTGTAGAAGTAATATCCACAGGTGTTGGATTACCAACATTTGCATTGTCTATTCTGTAGATTCGTTTATTGTCGGTGCCGTAATAAACACGATTGGCTGGAGTCTTGCATACACTCACAGCAGTTATTTCTGAGTTAACTGTTGGGACAGAGTCATTGAATCGAACCCAATTGGTGGAAATGGAATCCCAAGTATTGTTTAATGGAATTGCAGATAAATCACTATTCCTCCACAAGTATTTTCCGCCTGTGAGGTACATGATGTTATTGTTATTTGGGTCGAGGACAAACGGATTCATCCATTGGTATCCTTTTCCTCCGATAGGATCAATACGAGCAAAATTCAAGGTGTTTCCATTGGCATCCAAATTAGCTTTTACCAATCGCATACAATTTTGAATCGAAAAATAATAGGAAGTGTGATTATCCGCAATGGCGCAATAAGAACCATCTCCTCCATGAGCATGTGTCCAAGGAGAAGTTGGGTTCGCGTTATTGGTAAACCAAGAACCATTGTCTTGTGCTCCTCCTGTGATGATATCATTATTGGCAGAAGAGTGGTCGATGGCAACCGTATAAAACATGGAAGTGAGATATCCATTGTCGAGTGGTTGCCATGCCACGGCTGTATCCATATTGTTCATCGTTTTGAAGACTCCACCATCATTTGTACTTATCATTATATCAGGGTTAGAAGGAAGAAACTCAAGGCAATGTTGATCGGGATGATGATTAAGATATGAATTAATGACAGGCATGTGAGAAAATTGTTCGTATCCTCCAATGAAAGTTGTATGCGTGGAATCTTGAAAAGCAGTATTCGACCGGTAGAGATTGGTTCCTCCAATGAAAACAATGTTTGAGCTTCCTGGTTTTACTTTTACCACCATGTCATAAGATTCTTGCGTTTGAAATTTGTCGAATTGCCCTCCCGTTGCAGGTAGGTTGATGGATAAGTCTTGCCAAGCCCCACCAGCACTATCTCCATTTCCAGATAAATAGGTGTATTTCCATAAACTATTCCAATGTGCAGTACCTAAAAAGTCGTAAGTAACTTTTCCCGAACCAGGAGTATTCGATAAGAAATACACTTCATTTTCATTATTCGGATTTATTCCCATCACGGTTCGGTCGTATGTGGCAGCGAAATTGGTAGGTGTGATTTTAGTAAAAGAAGTTCCATTTGTTGAACGCCAAAATCCTTTTTGAGTTCCATCACTGCTCATGGTAGCATAAACCACACCTGTGGAAGTTACAACCACTTCGTTGAAATAGGAGCCTCCTGACCTTACAGCGGCCCAAGTTGTCCCTCCATTAATACTTCTATAGATGGAACCATAAATAGCAGCATACACTTCTTCGGTACTATCAGGTGCAGAATAATCGGTTGCAAGGCTGTAGATGATTTGCCAACCAGAGGTAAAGGAGTTCGGATTTCCTCCTGCTGTATAAGCTAAAGGTTGCCATGACAATCCTCCATCTATTGATTTAAAAACACCATCTCCAACAAAAAAACCCGAGTTGCCTGGAGCAGAGGCGGAGTTCCATGGATTACCACCACCATAATACCAAACATTGGTGTGGCCTGGTCGTTTATCTTGAATCAAACAATTTGCACCTTTTAATTGAGAGGCTGTATTGGTCATGTTCCAAGATGTTCCTCCATCATTGCTCAACCACATTCCTCCTGAATGAGTGCCAGCAAGTAGTCTATTTTCGTTAGTTACGTCAATGGCGAAAGCCCCTGTTTTCCCGCCTACATTCCATGGGCCGCGATTAGTAAACACAAGCGGATTAGAGCGATTGGTTTGGGCATCATTTGGAAGTGTGGCTGCAAAAGCTAATTCCAAATTACGAATATTATCAGGTATTTTCCCTGTTGAAGGGTCGGCAAGTCGTTTTGTTTCCCATTTCATTCTCGAAGCCTCGTCATCTTCCATTCCTGCACTTGCAGTGTTTTTTTGTGATAACTTTAGTTCGTGATGATTGGTAATGTAAGCAACGGCTACAAATGATAAAGCGGTTGAAAATAGTAGTGTTGATTTAAATTTCATTAGAGAGTATGATTAAAATTTATAATACCCAAAGGTAATGTTAAATATTATTCATTCACAAAAAGAAAAACAAGAAGTTCTTAAAAAACAATAAAGAAATTTAATTTCCTTTTTATTTCATTTTTAAAAAGTAAAGTTCAACTTTTGCGATTCTGTGCCGTTTCACTCAAAAGCAAAAATGTAATTGACCAATTCCGTGCAACATCACTAAACTTCATTAATGATATTGACCAATTCCGCCAAGAACGAGAAAATTTGAAATTCAAATATAATAAAGCCTGACAGGGCTAAGGAATAATAATAAGGCATGGGGATTGGGGATTTAGGATTGCTTAAAAAAACGCCCTTCGAGACGCTCAAGGAGGCAGCACAAATTTTAGACGGTGGGAAGGACTATAATTTTGGATTGGGAATGGAACTTACCTTTGCAAAATATATTAAATTAGATTGGTTGCCCAATTGGGACAGATTTATGATGTGGTGAACGCCACATAACGTTTGCGTATTTATCTTGTTGTATTTAATGTTTTGTAATATATAATCCAATAATAGCAGCCATTTGAGCAATCCAAAAACCCACCATCCATTTTATTAAATCCACTTTCGTTTCTTTTATTTCTATTTTTAATAACGAAATATCTTCTTTGTTAGCATTTGTTTTAAGATTATGTTCGTTCTCTTCTTTTATTTTTGATTCCACAAAACTAACCAAAGCCTCGGCTTCCTTTTCACCTAGTTTTAGTTTAAGTATTTGAAAAAGTTGTATCGAATTTATTGAAGTATCCATTTTGTATTTGTTTTAAAATTCGTAAGACAAAATTAAGAATTTATTTTATATACAAATCGAAAAACATTTTTAGTAGTCTTTGTATAGTTGTCGCTTGCAATTACTCCTCTTAATTAGTTTTGAGGTTTTAAAATGAAACCGCATTTAAAAATTTTAAACCTAAAACCTATTTCAAGAATCCAAGTATTTTTTCAACGCTGTCTTTAGCATCACCATAAAGCATTTCTGCATTTGGTTTGTAAAACAAAGGATTTTCTACCCCTGCATACCCAACGGACATCGAACGTTTCATGATGATTACTTTTTCGGCTTTCCAAGCTTCGATAACCGGCATTCCGTAAATAGGGCTTGATGGATCGTCTTGCGCTCCGGGATTAACCACATCGTTTGCTCCAATTACCATTACTACATCTGTATCGGGCAGGTCGGGATTAATTTCGTCCATTTCCATAACAATGTCGTAAGGTACGTTAGCTTCGGCAAGCAATACATTCATGTGTCCCGGTAAACGACCAGCAACAGGATGGATGGCAAATCGTACTTTTTTGCCTGCTTTTTGTAATGCTTGTACCATTGTATAAATAGGATACTGTGCTTTTGCAA
>JBAXQU010000128.1:0-6861 GCA_037131555.1 Bacteroidota bacterium | reverse complement strand
AATTAGATATCCGCGAACTTCATCAGCGCACTCCCTTATTCCTTGGTTCTGCCGACATGGTCGATCTGGCTTGCGATTACATGAAAAAAAGCGCTAAAGCTAAGGTGTAAATTTCAATTACTTATTGATTACTTTAGGAACTTTGAAATAATCAGAGTCGTGTTGTGGGGCATTTTTCAAAGCTTCACTCTGCGTTATTTCGTGAATAATTTCGTCTTCACGTAACACGGTAACTTCTTCACTCATGTAAATGAGTGGCTCAATATTAGCGGTATCTAGTTCGTTTAATTTCTCTACAAACGAAAGCATATTGTTCATGTCGTTTATTATTTCCGCCTTTGCTGTATCGTCAAATTCAAGACGAGCTAAATGTGAAATTTTATCTACTGTTTCTTTATCAATTTTCATATTCTAATGTGTTAGTTCGTTCAAAATTATGTGATGTACTTTTGTTTTTAGTTCGATAGCATCATCTGCAGTGAGTCCAACGGTGCTGATAGGAGGGTGGACAACAATTCTTGAAATACCAGGTCTGCCATGCGCTTTAAAAAAACCACCATTTTGTAAAAGTTTCCAATTATTCAAATAGGTGATGGGTACAATTGGAATTTGTTTTTCAATTGCTAATTTAAATGCCCCATTTTTGAAACCTCTTAATCTACCAGAACTAGAAATACCGCCTTCGGGGAAGATGAACACACTTGCCCCTTTATCAATATCTTCAGCTGCTCTTAAAAAGGCTCTGTGTGACGATTTATTATTTTCTCTATTCACTAAGATATTCATCTCTCTAAAAAAAACCCGAAATAAAGGCGCTTTGCTCAACTCTTGTTTCCCCATGAACACAAAGTAGTTTGGAATGACTAAATAGCTTGTGACGATGTCTAAATAAGAAGCATGATTGGCACAATAAACCACAGGTTGAGGTAGGTCGTTTTTGGGAGTCTTCCAGTTGGTCTTTGTGATGAGTCCAGGTATAGTGAATATCCATTTTGCCCAGAAACGCATTAAAAGAAATGCTTTTGAAAACCATACTTTTCTTGATAAGAGAATATAGAATGCAGGATAAAGTATAAGCAAGCCAATTCCGAAATTGAGTATAAAAAACAATTTCCAAAGCGTACGTGGTAATATCAAAAAGTAGTTCAAAGGATTTATGTTAATCGTATTTGTTCAAGCAATATCATGATGATTTTGAGTGCATCATACTTCTCTCACCATTAAGCTATCGGTAAAATTAATAATGTTCTTCTTTTTGTCATCAGCTACATGTAATGAATTAAGTAAACTCATGCCAATAGCGTATTGCTTTTCCATTTCCTTATTAGCCAGTTCTCTTACATTAAGAAAATTGTAAATATTTGTCACCGCTTCCACTTTTTCGGAGGGTTCAAATACTGGTGCATTTATCCAAAGGTGTAGCTCTTCTTTCATATACTTATTACCCTCTACCATTTCCAAAGCTTTGAGCAATAAATAGGTTTTCTTGTTCGATATGATGTCACCGCCTTTTTGTTTCCCAAACTTTTCAGAGTCTCCAAAAATATCAAGAATATCGTCTTGAAGCTGAAATGCAATACCAACATGTTTACCGAAATCATACATCGTTTGCGAATCGGTTTGGTTGGCGCCACCCAATATAGCTCCAATCTTTAAACTTCCACCAAGTAGAACTGCTGTTTTAAGTTCAATCATCTTGAGGTAATTCAAAATAGAAACTTTTGTTTGCGTTTCATAGTTCATGTCCAATTGTTGACCTTCGCAAACTTTCAATGCAGTGTCGCTAAATATGTCGAGAAGCGTTGGAAGAAAGTTAAAATCAGCTTTGCATAATTCTTGGTATGCTTTCACCATCATTGCATCAGCACTTAGTATCGCAACATTTTCATTCCACTTTTTATGCACAGTGGTTTGATTTCTTCGCAGAGGGGCTTTGTCCATAATGTCATCATGTACCAAAGTGAAATTATGGAATAACTCGATAGCAATAGCTGGATGTATAGCCTTTTCTGTATCACCACCAAACAAATCATTACCCATGAGCACAAGCAGAGGGCGCAAGCGCTTACCTCCTAGCGACATCACATAAGAAATGGGATCGTACAGTTCTTTCGGGTACGAACCATATTGCTTATCTTTTAAAGCATTATCTATTAGTTGAGAGTATTCTTTTATCGTTTTCAAGAAAATTATAAAATGTAATTAGTGTTTTGTAAAACCATTTTTAATCCTGCTTCTAATGAAATGTTTTCTTTATTCAACAGTTGTTTCATTTTAGTAATGTCTGGTCTTCTTCTGGTCATGTCGCCATCTTTTAACGCTGGCAGATGAATAATTTTAGAACTTGAATTGGTCAATTTAATAATGGTTTCTGCGAGTTCTAAGATGGTAATTTCTTTATCTCCTCCAATGTTCACCACATCATTTACAAATTTGTTCTCATAAAATGCAGTGGTGGTTGCCTGAATATTGTCATCGATGAAACAGAAGGTACGTGTTTGTTTTCCATCACCATAAATTGTGATGTCCTTATTAGCAAGCGCACTCGAAATAAATTTCGATACCACAAAGTCTTTACTTTGTTTAGGTCCATAGGTATTAAAAAATCGGAAGATGGTATAATCCAAATTGTATTCTTGCTTGTACGATTTCAGATAGGATTCACCAACGTTTTTCACAATCGCATAAGGCAATCGAGAGTTCAAAGGAGTGGTGTGTTCGTTTTGTGGAAATTCAACCGGCTCACCATACACTTCGGATGAGGATGAAAAATAAATGCGTTTTACTCCTGTGTTTTTTGAAAGATTCAAAACATTTTTAATTCCACCTATATCTTCCAAAACACTCACCGGATTATCTTGTGTACGTTTTACCCCAACCATAGCAGCATAATGAAACACATAATCGAATTGGTAGGCATAAAACACTCCTGAAATATCTTTGAAATCATTCACATCACATTTTATAAATTTGATGTTATTGTGTTTTGATTGTGGTATTTTTTCTACTCTTCCAGTTAAGAAATTGTCAACCAACACCAATTGATTTTCTGATTTCTCCGCTAGTCGTTCTGCCAAACAGCTTGGAATAAAACCTGCTCCTCCTGTTATTAATATTTTAGTCATTTTTTACGTTTCAGAATTACTGAAATTGTTTTACTGATTGTTTATTCAATGTTTTGTTACTCCTAATTTTCTGCTGTTTTCTTTAAGTACTTTCCGTATCCACTTTTCATCAATGGTTCGGCAAGTTTTAAAAGTTGTTCTTTGTTGATATAACCCATTCGGTAAGCGATTTCTTCAATACAACCCACACTCAAGCCTTGACGCTCTTCAATTACTTGAACAAACTGACCAGCTTGTGTAAGCGATGCAAATGTTCCAGTATCTAACCAAGCTGTACCTCTGTCCAATATTCCCACTTTCAGTTTGCCTTTTTGTAGGTAATGTTTGTTTACATCTGTTATCTCGTATTCTCCTCTTGGGCTTGGTTTAAGTGTTTTTGCTACTTCCACCACAGTATTGTCGTAGAAATAAAGTCCAGGTACAGCGTAGTTCGATTTCGGATGTATAGGTTTTTCTTCAATCGAAACAGCATTGCCTTGCGAATCGAATTCAACCACTCCGTAGCGTTCAGGGTCCGACACATGATAGGCAAACACTACTCCTCCATCAGGGTTTTGATGTTGTTGAAGCAAACGGCCTAAACCTGCACCATAAAAAATATTGTCGCCTAATACCAAAGCTACTTTGTCGTTGCCAATAAATTTCTCGCCAATTACAAAAGCCTGTGCAAGTCCGTTTGGAACTTCTTGAACCGCATAACTAAATTTGCATCCTAAGCTGGTTCCATCGCCCAACAATCGTTCGAAATGCGGCAAATCATGAGGTGTAGAAATAATTAATACTTCCGACACCCCTGCCATCATCAATACCGATAGCGGATAATAAATCATCGGTTTGTCGTACACAGGCATCAACTGTTTACTTACTGCAAGCGTTAGTGGATGCAAGCGTGTGCCCGAGCCTCCTGCTAATATAATTCCTTTCATGCTAATACTTATTTTAATGTTTTATTCTTTTATTCTTTTATTTCTAATTCATCCAAATCAATATCCTCTTCCTCATCGAACACTTGGATTAATGGTTCTGCTAAAAATGCTTTGGTTGTTAATCGTTTTTCCAATGTCAATAAAAAGCAGGGCAACAATACAAGATTGGAGCAATAGGCCAACAGAAGCGTTACCGAAATCAAAATTCCAAGTGCTGCTGTGCCACCAAAGCTCGATGCGGTGAATATGCCGAATCCACAGAAAAGGATGATGGCAGTATAAATCATACTTACTCCCGTTTCGCGGATGGCTAACGACACTGTTTTCGAAATATTACTATGGTGGTTTTTCATTTCTTGTCGGTATTTGGTAAGGAAATACATGGTTCCATCTGACGAAATACCAAAGGCAATACTAAAGATTAAAATGGTAGAAGGTTTTAAATGAATATCGAAAAAGCCCATTAATCCAGCTGTGATGATGAGTGGAACAAGGCTGGGTATTACCGAAATCAACACCATTCGAGGCGACATGAACAGGGTGAACATCACAATGGCTATAAGGATAATTGCCAGCAATACCGATTCTAAAAGGTTTTCAACCAAAAAAGCATTTCCTCTCAAAAACATTAAGCTATTACCTGTAACCACCACCTTGTAGTTTTTATCTGCTGTTGCCCACGTGTTGGTTTCGTAATCAAAATTAAAAACACTGTCTATTCGTGGTTTTAAGGTGTCTATCAGGCTGGTCATTCGTATCGAACCAATGTCTTTCATCTGTATGCTGATGCGGGTATACTGTTTGGTGCTGTCTATAAATGCCACAAACTGGCTACCTTTTCCTTTCATGTTGGCTCCTGCAAAGTCCGAAAGCTTTTGTAATTCCATCGCTCCCGGCAATCGGTAGGCTTTCACCTTACCATCGTTATAGGCTTGATTGAAAAACTTAATTCCCTCTACCACCGACACAGCTCTCGAAAATTCGGGATATTGTAAGAACAACTTTTGAAGTTTATTTATTTTATACAACGTTCGGCCTCCATCAGCAAATATACCATTGGGCTTTTTCGAATCGATGCTTATTTCAAAAGGCAACACTCCGTGATAATCTTTCTCGAAATATTTCAAGTCCAACAACACAGGGTCTTTCTTTGGCAAATCGTCTACCACATATCCCAAAGGCAATATTTTGGTTACACCGTACACCGAAACCAGGAGAATACAAACCACTATCACATAGATGCGTGGGCGATGATGATGCACAAGGTGGTTTACCTTTTCGAGCAGTTTGGTAATCAGTTTCGATTGTAAATGTTTCACATGTTTCACCGATGGCGGTGGTAAAAAGCTAAACACGATGGGTACCAACATCATCGATATAACGTAAGTAAACATTACACTGATAGACGAAATCAAACCAAATTCGAAAAGCAACGTACTATCCGTTGAGCAAAACACTGCAAACCCTATGGAGGTAGTTACATTGGCCAAAAACAACGATACTCCCACTTTCTCTATAGCGCGTGCCAACGATTTTATTTGGTTGCCATGTATCTTGTATTCGTGATGATACTTGTTCAGCAACATGATGCAATTGGGCACTCCAATAACAATAAGCAAAGGAGGAATCAAGCCCGTGAGAACAGAAATCTGATACCCAAACAAAACCAAAAACCCTACCGACCAAATAACACCCACAAACACCACCGCCAACGAAAACACCACGGGCAATATCGAACGGAAAAACACAAACAGAATAATACCCGTAACAATAAGCGCAAGTATCATAAACAGCGACATCTCGTCTTTTATCTTCCTCGCCACAGCAGTGCGTATATAAGGCATACCCGAATAATGCACCTCCACATGCGAATCTCCCACAAACTTATCCACCTCCAGTTTTATGGCATCCACTATGTCCAATCGGTTTTTGGTATTCAGCTTTTTATTGTCGAAGGTAATGGCCATCAGTGTGGCATGTGCCGAGTCGTTATAAATAATGTCTTTGTAAAAAGGCAAATTGGCAATCACCGTTTTCAAACTATCCACTTCCGCTTGCGTTTTCGGACGTTGACTCACTATTGGCTTATCTTCAAATATCCCTAAGCTATCATTCTTTATCACCGTGCGCAAGCGAGCTACCGACACCACAGCTTTCACACCCGCCACATCTTTCAGCCTCACACCTAGGTCGTACCATTGGTTAAATCGTTCCAATTTGTACAAACCTTCATCGTTTATGCCAAGCACCATCACACTTCCATCTTGCCCAAAACGTTTCTTAAAAGCTTTGTACTCTATGGCCGTAGTATCGTGGTCGGGCAATAGTTTTGGCGATTCGTAACTTATTTCCGCTATTCGGGCATAGTAGCCAAACAAAACCGTAATGGCGGTCAACACCACAATGATGGCTATTCGGTTACGTAAGATAAATCTTGCTATGGCTGCCCACATATATTCCTCTGTTTTTTAAAGAGTGTGAAATTAAACAATATAATAATAGTAGCTATACGATTTATTAAATATTCTAGCAATTGAAGTTTAAAGTTGTACGGAATGTAGAATGCAGAATTCACAATTAAGAATTATACCACAAAAGACACGAAGGCACAAAGCACCAAATTCGTACATTCGTACTATTCGTATTTCGTAAAGACCCCTAAAACCAACAACTAAAATTAGGGCAGCCAGTTCATCTCGCTTCGGTTTCTTTCGTCCTGCTTTCCGTTTCAATCTTTTTCTTTGCCCGAAAAGGACAAAGAAAAAGGATTTCCACTTCAATCGGGTGCAGTTAGTCAGCGCATCACGCTT
>JBAXQU010000127.1:0-6985 GCA_037131555.1 Bacteroidota bacterium | reverse complement strand
AGAAAATAGAGAACAAAACCCGATAAACGACATGGGCATTATTCTGGAAAAAATAGCGGATAACAATACACAAATGATGGGATATTTTGAAAATGTTATAGAAAAAATAACGAATGTGATGGAAAAAGTGATAGATGATAATCGTTCACTTACATCCAATCATAATACATTGGTACAGACCAACAACAACAATAAATTTTTTTTTAATAATAATAAATAGATATATTGTTATAGTTGGTGTAAAAAGTTTTAAAATAATTTTAATGAACTAAAATCTCTACTTTTGTTGAGGATACAAAAAGAATTGCTCAGCGTATTTTACCGTTTAACATATTTTGAGGTATGGGTAGCGCAAAAAGATTTAGTTTTGCGATAGCAATTGCAAGTGAAGTGTATTCAACAAAAAAGATATTTATTTTCTAATTTTTAAAACGTGTCGATAAAGGTAAATTCAATAAGCAAGTTATACGGAAAACAGTTAGCACTGGATGATGTTTCGTTTGAAGTGAATTCGGGTGAAATAGTAGGTTTTTTAGGACCAAACGGTGCAGGAAAATCAACAATGATGAAAATACTTACTTGTTTTATTCCGCAGAGTTCGGGCACAGCATCGGTATGTGGATTTGATATTGTGGAAGAAAGTATGGAGGTTCGTAAGAATGTAGGTTATCTGCCAGAGCATAATCCGCTGTATACCGAAATGTATATCAAAGAATATTTGGAATTTATTGCGGGTTTGCATCATCTTAAAAATGTGAAGCAGCGAATAGCCGAAATGATTGAAATGACTGGTTTGCAGGTGGAGCAGAAAAAAAAGATAGGAGCATTATCGAAAGGATATCGACAACGAGTTGGCCTTGCACAAGCGCTCATACACGACCCTAAGGTGTTGATACTAGATGAACCTACAACAGGGTTAGATCCAAATCAATTGACTGAAATTAGAAATTTAATAAAAGAAATAGGCAAACAAAAAACAGTAATGCTGTCTACCCATATCATGCAAGAGGTAGAAGCTGTTTGTGATAGGGTTATCATTGTGAATAATGGAAAAATAGTGGCGAATGATATTACTTCAGTTTTACAAAATTATCAATCGCAGAACAAACAATTAATCACTATTGAATTTGATAAACAAACTTCGGAAGCTGAATTAAAATCTATTCAAGGAGTTGTTCAAGCTGTAAATAGTAAAGGAAGTGTATGGCATATAGAAGCGAATACGGATAAAGATATTCGTACTGACATCTTTCAGTTTGCTGTGAAAAATGAAATGGCTGTGCTTACCCTAAACAAAGAAGAACAAAAATTAGAAGACGTATTTAAAGAATTAACAAAAAAATAAATGTATGAAAAAAGTAATTATTCTCACCACATCACTATCGGTTGTTTTGTTTGCATGTTCGCCTACAGAGCAGAAAAAAGACAAAGCATTAGCAGTTAACGACCCTATCAGCGAACATATTGATTCTTCTATCTCTCCGAAAGAAGATTTTTTTAAGTATGCCAATAATACCTGGTTCAAGAAACATCCAATACCAGCTTCGGAAAGTAATAACGGACTTTGGAAAACCATACAAGATACGTTGAACGATAATATTCGAAAGATTTGCGAATCGTCAGCAGCTGATACAAAAGCTACGAAAGGAAGTAATAAGCAAAAGATTGGCGATTTCTATTTTAGTGGAATGGATACAGTAGCTATTGATAAAGCTGGTTATACTCCGCTTAATGAAGAGATCGCTAAAATAGATGCTATAAAAAATACGAACGAATTATTAGCCACCACGGCTCATTTAGAAACAATAGGTGTAACTACCTTGTATAATTTTTCGGTGAATAAAGATGACAAGAAAAGTTCGCAATATGTGGTTAATCTATATCAAGTACGATTAGGTTTGCCTGAGCGCGATTATTATTTCAATACCGATGCGCTTACCATTTCTATACGTGCTGAATATTTAAAACACGTGAAAGCAATGTTTCAATTGCTTGGTCAAGATGAAAAAGCAGCTACCAAATCGGCCGACAACATCATGAAACTAGAAACCACGATAGCAAAGAGTTGTAGAAAGATGGAAGATTTGCGCGATCCATATAAAAACTATAACAAGATGTCGGTAGCACAAGTTAATAAACTTACACCATCAATAAAATGGGAAGAAACACTTAAAATGTTAGGTTTAACTTCTGTTGATTCTATTGTTGTTGGTCAACCTGAGTTTTATACTTCCTTGGAAACAAATCTTAAAAAGACATCCATTGATGACTGGAAATTATTTCTAAAATGGAGTTTAGTGAATCGTTATGCATCCGAATTAAGCAAGGAGATAGAGAAAGAAGATTTTTATTTTTATTCTACAGTATTGAGTGGTGTAAAAGAACAAAAACCACGTTGGAAACGTATTGTATCAGCCACCGACCACTCACTTGGCGATTTAGTTGGACAAGTGTATGTGGATGAATATTGCCCTAAAGGAACAAAAGAAAAACTTTTAGAGATAGGAAACAATATACGTTCGGTATATGCTGAACACATCAAAGCACTTGATTGGATGAGTGCTGCTACCAAAGAAAAAGCATTGAGCAAACTAAATAAAATTAATATGAAAGTGGGTTATCCTGATAAATGGAAAGATTTATCAGCACTTCAAATCTCTCGCGATAGTTATTGCAAAAATGTGATGAATGTTCAAAACTGGTATTACAATTTTATGCTCAATAAATATGGTAAACCTGTCGACCGCACCGAATGGGATATGCAACCACAAACCTATAATGCATATTACGACCCTGCTAACAACGAAATAGTGGTACCAGCTTGCAACATCATCGTTCCAGGGTTCGAAGGTCGTATGCCTGATGATGCCATCTTATACGGTATCATTGGTGGTTCCACATTCGGTCACGAAATCACTCATGGTTTTGACGACCAAGGAAGCTTGTATGATGAGAACGGAAACCTACGTGATTGGTGGACAAAAGAAGATAGAGAGAAATTTGTTGCAAAAACAAAACGCATTGTTCGTCAGTTCGACAATTATGTAGTACTAGATAGTCTTCATTTGAAAGGTGCTAATTCGCAAGGCGAAAACATTGCTGATCTTGGTGGTGTTATTATGGGTTACGAAGCATTCAAAAAAACAACACAAGGTCAAAGCACCGAGCTTGTTTATGGTTATACACCATCACAACGCTATTTCCTTGCTTATGCTTACGCTTGGATGGTAAATATGACAGATGCATCACTAGCCAAACAAATCATGAGCAACGAGCACGCTCCTGCCCCATTCCGTGTTATCGGACCTTTATCTAATGTTGAAGAGTTTTATAAAGCCTTTGATATAAAGCAAGGCGATAAAATGTATCGTGAAGACAGCGTAAGAGTCAAGATTTGGTAAAGGTTGGTAATACAATTTTAAAAAAGAGGTTGTCTTAATAGCGAAACAACCTCTTTTTTGAATAGCACTTTTTAGTTAATGTTCCAACGGATTTCTGCTTGTATGTCTTATTCGTAAAATTAAAATTTTGTTTTCAATCATGCGGTAAGAGATTCGATAACTATAAACTATAAAAGCTCTGTAAGATTCATCATTGTTTGTTTTTAATTCATCAGGCTCAAACACAAACGGATTTACTTTTATAATATCAATGGACTTTTTAATACCCTGCTTTATTAATTTAGGTGCTTTTTCGTTTCTTTTGGTTAGATAAGAAAGTATCTCCTTTAAATCATCAAACGCCTTTGTATCCCATATTACAGGATACAATTTCCTCTTTGTCATTTCAACAATTCTTTTTCTACCTGTTCGTGACTCACAAATTTCCCTTTAGAAATACGTATTTCAGCATCTTTCAGTTCTTTGTTATACTTCTTTATGCCAAGCCTGGTTTCAGTTTCATCTACGTTTAGAATACTTTTTACCACATCAAGCAATAATGTTTGTTGCTTTAAATTAAGCAAAGGCAGATAAGTGGCCAATTGTTTTTTTACGGCTGTTGCTGTCATCTCTTTATTTTCTTAATTAATATTTATTGAACGAAAAACTTTTACAAATATAATCTATTTCTTACTATCTAAAATAACTAATAGCTCTTTTGTTCTAACTTCAAAATACTATCTAGCTTCATACTCAATTTTCCTGCTCCAGTTGAGTTTAAGTGATCCGCATCATAGAAATCATTTTCATTGAATGTGGTGTCACAAAGCATGTTCAAATAAGTTACATTGTGGTTATTACTTGCCAATTTTGTTGCTTCATTTATTGTAGTCTCCAATTGTTCCTTATTCAATTGTTCGTAATAAGTTTTATAGGTAGGGCATGTTAAAAATAGAATCTTTACTTGCTTTGATTTAGCAAAATCTATAAACGTTCTTAAAATACTTAGGTTCTCTTCGAAATATCTTGTAGTTTTAGCTAAATGTCTTTTGGCCGCTTCTTCTCCCGTTTTCGGTAGGTTTATTTTAGATTTTTCACCCTGATTTCCCCATCCTAATTCACTACAAAGTACCATATTCTTTTTTTTTCTGTAATACGAATCAAATCTCTCCGCATTCAACAAAAATTTGTTGCTCAGTAATTCATTGTTTGTTGTCCAATTGTTATTATTAATACCATAGTAGATGTAATAATTCTTTTCACGCCAAGCTTCAATTCCAGTTTCTAGCCTACCATACAGGCTTGCATAATCTATTGGAACAACTATAAATTTTAAATGCTCCCATTTCGATTCGTATTTCTTTAATATTGCCAAATCATAATTCAGCGATTGCGATACATACCCAGCATTAAAACTTTTCATTTCAATAAATTTTGGGTTTATACCATAGTAACTATGCGAGCTTCCTAAAATCAAAACCTCTATTTCATTAGAATGCTTATCTAAATATTCACATTTGAAGCTATAATCATTCGGTATATTTCTCAAAGCATTCTCACAAATGAATGCCAATATAAATATTGGAAAAATAAATAAGAACACATTTTTCAAAAACTTCTTCATCCCTTAGAACTGAAAATAAATAAACTGTTCTTCTTTCCCCGAGAATACTACAATAGCCAATACCATTGCATAATACATTGTCAATCGCAAACCCTTCGGATAGCGATGCGCCAAACGGGCTATCGCATATTGTTCTTCCCTTCCCCTCCACTCTATCATCAAGAATATTATTAACAATACAAACAACGTTATTGGTAATACACTCGGAATGCTAAACAACGATTTCGAACACATTCCTCTAATATATCTCAATGCTCTACCTACATTTTCCGCTCTAAAAAATATCCATGCTATCACCGTAAGACCAAACGTAACAAGTATTTGAAAAATCTCCCTCACGCTCGGAAAAACCCTTCCTTTGGCCACAATTTCTAAGTGAGTTCTGTTCGAATTAAAAACAATCGAAGGCATGATGTAAAGTGCATTCAAGAAACCCCATATAATAAAGGTCCAATTAGCCCCATGCCAAAACCCACTCACAAGAAAGATGATGAAAGTATTCCTCACCTTCATCCACATTCCACCCTTACTTCCACCTAACGGAATGTATAGGTAATCTTTAAACCAAGATGATAACGATATATGCCAACGCCTCCAAAACTCAGCTATATCTCTCGAAAAGTACGGGAAAGCAAAGTTTCGCAACAATTCAATACCAAACAATCTTGCCGTTCCCAATGCAATATCCGAATACCCCGAAAAATCACAATATATCTGGAATGTAAACATCAGTGCTCCTAGCACCAATGTACTCCCCGATTGTCCACCACCACCATTAAATATCAAATTAGCATATTCAGCACACTGATCAGCTATTACTATTTTCTTAAACAATCCCCATAAAATCTGTCGCAAACCATCCACAGCCTTGGAGTAATCAAACACCCTTTTCTTTTGAATTTGAGGCAATAAATGTGTAGCACGCTCTATCGGTCCGGCCACCAGCAATGGAAAAAAGCTCACAAACACCGAGTAATCTATAAAATTTCGCTCCGCCTTTATCTTACCCTTGTATATATCCAGTATGTACGATAGTCCATGAAAAGTATAAAACGAAATCCCAACCGGTAAAATCACTTTCAATGTCCAAGGGTTGGCATGCATACCAACTACAGCCAACGCATTCGCAAATGATTTCGCGAAGAAATTATAATATTTAAAAAACCCAAGAAACCCAAGATTAATGGAAATGCTCAACCAAAGCCAAAATTTCTTACCCCCTTTACTTTCTGCCTCACACATCTTCAATCCAGTGAAATAATCCAACAAGGTCGAAAACACAAGCAAGAACAAAAACCTCCAATCCCAGCAGGCATAGAAATAATAGCTCGCTACCAACAACAATTTGTTTTGATACTTAAAGCCACCCTTCCCAACAAACCAATATAGTAGAAACACAATTGGCATAAAAGCAGCAAACCCAATCGAATTAAAAAGCATTTTTCTCCATCAAATTAATCATTAATAAACCTTCCAGCCATTCAATGCACAAACATATCAATTTTATTTAACATTCACCTTCCTTCTTTCAGTCACTATTGCCCCAATCTTCCTTTCCCATCCCATTCGTCACCTGCCTTCCCCTTTTCATTCGGAGAGGGGTTAAAAGAGAGGACATAACTTCTATGTTTATAGCTATTTCTGCATTTATCCCCCATTTCCAAGCCATTTCTGATACTCTCCCAAATCGTTTCTTGTATTCTCCCAAGACGTTTCTACTACTTTTTTCTTCGTTTTTTCACCTCTCCAACCCTTTCTTAGTATCTCCCAAGTCGTTTCTTGTATTCTCCCAGGTCGTTTCTTGTATTCTCCCAAACCGTTTCTAATATCCTCCCAAGGCGTTTCTGGTACTTAGTTTTCCATTTTTCCCACCTTCCTACCCATTTCTGATATCCTCCCATAAGGCTTCTTGTATTCTCCCAAACCGTTTCTTGTATTCTCCCAAGTTGTTTCTTGTATTCTCCCAAGTTGTTTCTTGTAT
>JBAXQU010000126.1:0-7058 GCA_037131555.1 Bacteroidota bacterium | reverse complement strand
AAAATGATGGCTATCCAAGAAATGATTAGAAATGCTTTTGATGGCTTTTGATTATCTATGATCATAGTGTATTATAATTTGTTTTAAATAAATTAATTGTTCTATATGTATATTATTCTTTTCATACTTTTAATTTACACCCTAACCCCCATCACCAATATATCATCAATCTGCTCCACTTCTTTACGGTATTCGGTGATGAACTTATCGAGTTGTATTCCTTGTTCGGTAAGGCTTAAGTGCTGGATGGAGAGTAGTACTTCTTTAAATCGTTTTCGGGTAAGTTTCTTTTCTCCTGTTTCGCCTCCAAATTGGTCGGCAAAGCCATCGGTGAAAAGGTAAATGGTATCGCCACTATTTAATGCAATGGTATGATTGGTGAAGGGTTTACTATCTTCATTCATACCGATGGGTTGTTTGTCGGCTTTAATTTCGATTAGTTCAGGAGCCCCTCCCGACCTCCCCGAAGGGGAGGAGATGTTGCGTACAATCCATAGAGGATTATTAGCTCCAGCCCATTGCAGTGTATAGGTTCCGGCTCCCTCTCCTTCGGAGAGGGTCGGGGAGAGGCAAGCAAGTGATATATCCATCCCGTCCTTAATATTCTCTTCACTCTTACTAAAGTTCTCTATTACTATTTCGGCTGTTTTATCAAGTATTTCCGAAGGTTTGGTTAATCCAAATTCACGAACGGCTCTATTTAATGCATTGTGACAAACCACCGAAACCATGGCTCCTGGCACACCATGACCAGTGCAATCGCAAGCAGCAAATAGAATGGCCCCTCCCGACCTCCCCGAAGGGGAGGAGATTACACCCATATCCTCTTGTTGTTGGCTTTTTGAGGGTTGCTGTTCCTCCCCTTCGGGGAGGCTAGGAGGGGCTTCCATCCAATAAAAATCTCCTGCTACTATGTCTTTTGGTTTGTAGAGTATAAAGGAGTTTTCTAAATATTGTTTTACTATTTTCTGGGGTGGGAGGATAGCGGTTTGGATGCGCAAGGCATATCGGATTGATTGTGTTATTTCATGGTTTTTTCGTTCTACAATTGTTTTTTGCTTTTGTGTTTCGTTTTCTTTGAACTCAATAATTTGTTTTTGTTTTTTTGTCACTTTAAATCTATTGTATGCAAAACCAAGTAGAAACAACAAACCTATTACACCTGCAACAAAATACATTCTTTCTTTTTTGTTTGATAGCAATTGAATATTCTGAATTTCAATTTTCTTTTGTTTTACATCTTCTTCACGTAGATGTTCTATCTCCGAAATTTTTTTTTGGTTTTCAGCAGAGAAAACACTGTCTTTTATTTGTACATGATTTATAAAACTTTCAAGAGCACCTTTATAATCTCCACTTATCTTTTGCACTTCATAATGGATTTCATAACATTCTTGTAAGTGGTCTTGGTCACCTATTTCTTTGCACAAGGCAATTGCTTTCGTAATATTCTCATTTGTTTTTTTTATTGCATCATTTCTAGAAATCAGAGGTATTATTGGTTTTGTAAAAAACACACTCTGCTTTTTTGTTTCATTTTTGTTTTCAATCGCACCTTGTGCTTTTAAAATATATAAGTAGGTTTTACCAATATTGGCGATATTTTGTATAACGAAGTATTTGTCACCTAATTTTTCATTCATTATTAAAGCATTTGAATAATATTCAAGTGCCTTGGAATAGTCTGCTTGATTAAAGTAGATAACCCCTATATTTCCCAAAGTTTTTGCGATTTCGTTTTTTTCTCCAAGCTCCTCTTTTATTTTTAATGATTTAATGCAATACTCCAAGGCATTTATATAATCATGATTGTTGATGTAAACAATTCCTATATTTCCAAGGTTGACAGCAACACTTCTTTTATCATTTATACCTTCATTTAAATGTAAAGCTTTAAGATAATATGCCAAGGCTTTTGACGAATCGTTTTGTGCCTCATAAACGAGTCCTATGTTGTTAAAGCTCTTTGCAATTCCGATTTTTATTTTTCTATCATTAGGATTTGCTAAAAGCAGATTTTGAGAAATTAATAAAGATTGAAAAAAACAATCTAAAGCTTTTGGATAATCGGAAAGATCGAAATAAATAATTCCAATGTTTCTTATGTCTGAGGCAATACCAATTTTATTTCCAATTTCTTCATTTATTTTTTTGCTGTTCGAAAAGTATTCTAGGGCTTTTGGAAATTGTGATTGATTAAGGAAGATAACACCCAATGAAAAATAAGAATTTGCTTGCCCTAATTTATATTTTGTTTTTTGGGCGAGTTCCATTCCTCGATTACCAAAATTCTGTCCTTTTTCATAATCTCCGATAAGTTTATACTCATCACAAAGCGAATTTAAGATATTTACCTTATTTGTGTCGTCTTTCATTTTTGGTAATTCCGCAAGCAAAGAATCAATACGTGCTTGTACTTTTTTTTCTTGCGCCAAGCCAATCCCTTGCACCAGAAACACTATGAATACGAATACTACCGCCCTTTTCATCTCGCGTGATTAACTATTTAATACTTTGGTCTTGATCAAACTCATTGATGGTGGGGTTGTATTTTACCCCGCCAATAGGCTTGTTGGTGGGTTTGGTATTGTTGTTTTTCAATAAGTCGACATAACAATTGAATTGTGCAAACTTCTGAAGTTCCCTTCCTTTGGGCACTTTGGTGTCGATAACAATGGTTTTGTCTTGATAGCCTGCACGAGTGCATTTCACAAGGTAATAGGTGTTGAGGTCGAGGTCGAGGGGAAGTGCGCGGCCTGTAGAAGCCAATGTTTTATAGGGTTTGCTGTTGGCAGTGATGGTTACAGTGCTTGTCGAATCGTTGCCATTGGCATTCACCAAAACGAATACATGAAATTTAACGGCTGGTGTAGTTTGTGCATCGGTGCTTTGCAAAAGCCCAATTACAGTGATGATGGATAGTATTGCTTTTTTCATTATTATGCTCATTCACCGTGTTTGAGTAAGGGCTGTAGGTGATGTTGATTATAAAGCTTATTGTATCTATTTAGAATAATATAATTTGTTTACACCATCTACATTTAAATTCAATTCCGAATTCGTCAATTTCAATATTTTCCCTTCGAATTGTTTGTCGTCATCTGGGCTAAACAAGATAATTTCTCCAGTACCTACAATAGTAAATTTCCCTTTCTGAATTTTTGTTCCTCCTTCAGATAAGTTTTTCACACTTCGGAAAGTACCATCATTATTGAAAGAAAGAGTTAATATATAATTAAGATTTTTTATTTCGCCATTGTTCTGCACAACACCTACAAATTTCCAATCTCTATACAATAATGGAAGTGGATGAGAGTTGTTGTTCGAAAAACTTTCAGGCATTGTCTCCGTATAAATTTGAACTGCCTTGGCTTTAACCGAAACATTTACCGTGGTAAAAAACACGAAACCTCTTTGAATATTAACTTCCCAATGTGGTGCTATCAACAAATCTGCACTGGGTATACTCGTGATAGCTACTTCCATTGCTTTTTTCTCGGCTTTATTTGTAAGCCGTTTTACCCCTCCTCCAAAAAACAATACTCGTGTTGCTCTTCCATTTCCATTCACGTTTGAGAGTATTTTGTATTGATCTTTCGTGAGTGGAGCTATTTGAACATCGGCTACTCTGCCAACATCCATATAGTGATGAGTGACTGTACATCCTGATAAAATTACAGCGCTAATCAACAATAATATCGACAGCAATTGAATTGATCTTAAATTTGTTTGATTGTGTTTTTTCATAATATACTTTTTAAAAATTTATTCTCTCTCGCCTCAATCCCTTGTATTATCAAGCTTTTGCCGTTATTGATATTTTGATGAAACCAAAACGGCTTTGCAAATATAATAAATTTCTTTTTCGTTCATCGGTCTGTAAGCAAAGATTTTCGGGCAAAGCGGTGCATGTGTCGGACGAATGTTAATAAGTGTTGCGAAGGAGGACTTGACTAGTGTGCATAAAAAAACGTGTTGATGCTTGGCAACATCACGCTTTGTGTAAACTTCTACACCTCTTGCTGTTCGGGGTGTTTAGAGGGTATGGCAAATCATTAAGTCTAGTTATTGTGTATCGTCTTTCGTGCGCAAAAGGTTGCGAAGGGCACAAAGGAGTTGTTCAAAATCCTGTCGTACATGTGGCAGAACTAGCCTAAAACAAAGGCAAGCAGGAGGGAGGGCTATTGTGTTCGTCCTAAGGCTCGTAGCACCTCTTCCTCTGTAATGTTGTGAAACAGGGCATACTCGCACACAGTAAGTATTTGTACGGATGATTTTTGATAATGCTTTTTCAGCATTGCATAGTGTCGCTTAGCCGTTGCTAGCTGCACATCTTGCAGTACCATGATGTCCTTCGGTCGAACGACAATGGAATGGGGTTTAATGTTAGATTTCATTTTTTTTGAATTAAGTTAATGAATGAAATTCATTACAAAGATATAAAAAAATAAATACATAAAACAAGATAAATTACACACGAAGGGATGAATGAGGACTATTAAAGTCAAAGTGGGTGGCTGACTTTTTCACCGCTCCAAGACCTCACCCCTGAACTAGTGCAATTGCTGGCTCAAAAAAGCCATGTCACCCCTCTCGTTAAAAGACCTCACCCCTTAATCCCCTCTCCGAAGGAGAGGGGGCAGGAGTTGAGAAACGTAACCACTGACACTTAATTACTTAGTCACCCCTCTCGTCAAAAGACCTCACCCCTTAATCCCCTCTCCGAAGGAGAGGGGGCTGTTAGTGAGTAACTCAAAAATAAGACATTTAGAAGGATGGTTGCTTTATAATTAAAGCAGAAAAATAGAGTTTACTTAGTCACCCCTCTCTTTCGGAGAGGGGCTGGGGGTGAGGTCTCTAAGGAGAGGAGCGAGGTCTTTTCGAGTGCGAGGCCAGAAGGATTATTGCTATATTATTAAAGCAGAAAAATAGAGTTTACTTAATCACCGCTCGTCAAAAGACCTCACCCCTTAATCCCCTCTCCGAAGGAGAGGGGGCTGTTAGTGAGTAACTCAAAAATAAGACATTTAGAAGGATGGTTGCTTTATAATTAAAGCAGAAAAATAGAGTTTACTTAGTCACCCCTCTCTTTCGGAGAGGGGCTGGGGGTGAGGTCTCTAAGGAGAGGAGCGAGGTCTGTAACGAGAAGAGCGAGGTCGTTTCGAGTGTGAGGTCTTATATACATGAGTAATCTCCCCTCAAAAACTCGCCTTCTAAAAAGTCGGGGAGAGGCTCAATTAGTATCAAATGGTATCAATAGGTATCAAACTGCTGTAGAGCATGTTCAAGGTATTAATTAATGTACTAGTTTCGCGAGTGAAACGAGCAATAAGCCGATGGAAAGCAGCACCAAATAGGAGTTGAACAACACAGCAAGGCTCGAAAGGAGTGAAGGTTCTTTGTAAAACAGTGGAGAGGAAAAGTTGAGGTATCGAGTAATATTTGAATTGTCGAGCACATCAGTTGACAGTTCAACCGTATCAGTTGAAGACTCAACCAATTCAGTTGAAAGCTCAACCAAATCAGTTGACAGTTCAACCGTATCAGTTGAAGGCTCAACCGTATCAGTTGAAAGCTCAACCGTTTCAGTTGAAAGCTCAACCGTTTCAGTTGACAGTTCAACCGTATCAGTTGAAGGCTCAACCGAATCAGTTGAAAGCTCAACTAAGTTAGTTGAGCTTTCAACTGCACCGAAAAGCCTTAACAAAAACTAATTTTAAGGCAATCTTTTTAAGTGAATAGATACAGTAATTAACACAATATAATAACATAATAAACAATAATTTAGTATTAACAAATAAAAACAAAAAATCATGGGACAGACAAGAATTCCAACAAAACAAGCAGAGTGCAATGATTATATTATTAACACCATCAAGTATCTACAAGAAGTAGTGACACCAACCAATGGTACGCGGTTAGGACTGAGCACTACCCAAGTAAGCGATTGGGAAACTAAAGGGCAACTCGTAGTCGACCTTTATGCGCTCAAGAACGACCCCAGTGTTTCCACCAAAGTAATCGTGAAAAAGTACAAAACCGCTAACAAGGCGTTCCGAAAATTTGCTCAACCATTGCTTAATGTAATATCTGCGAGCACAAGTGCCAACGACACCGATGCTAAAATCTTCCGAGTGGTACTTACTCGTAAATCGCGCACGCTTCCGCAAGAACGTATAAAAGCCCTTTGTTATGCAATGATAAAAATGCTAGGCGGAACTTATTTCGAGTGCAAATGCCGAAGCATCAGCGATTCGAAACGTGCCTCATTGGCTCCCGGAGTAGATGGAGTTGAAATAGCTTATGTGATTGGCGACAAAGATACCAAGGCTCCGGATGCCGATGCGCTCGACAAACGTAAAATCTTTAGCAAGGCCGTATTTACAGATGTATTGGGAACTGCCAATGCAGGTAAAATACTCTATATCTATTTCCGTTGGACCTACTTAAAACACCCAGGGCTAGCTGGTCCTTGGAGCGACTTGTATATCATTGCCATTGTTTAATGGCTAGTCGTTTGTAATTGAACCAAGGCGCAGCTTTTCAACCCATTCGGTTGCCGAGCTGCGCCTTTTTAATTGATTTTAGGCTGAAAACTACTGATTTCGTATTCCAAAATCGTTAATCATAAAGCTGTCCCGTAGGGACAATATATCGGTAAAATAATTTGCAGATGGTTCTTCTAAAAAGTCCCGTAGGGACGTAATATCAACTACCATACACGGTAATTATATCTCGTCCCTACGGGACTAAAACGAATCGGGGGGGTAACCATTGCTACCGATATTTGGTCCCTACGGGACGAAAAAGCCAATTGTAATTGAAAACTACCCGTTGCGCTTCATTGAATGCGCCCTAACAACCAACAACTAACAACTATCAACTAAAATCTAACAACTATCAACTAAAATCCAACAACTAACAACCAACAACTAACAACTAATTAATAGCTGACCTTAATCATGGGCTTTAGCATCAAGTATTTGCCTACTTTTGCGGTGCAAAATGTAATGCTCCCCAAAATTTAGACTGGAAAAAGTTAAAACAAATATGCTAAA
>JBAXQU010000125.1:0-7398 GCA_037131555.1 Bacteroidota bacterium | reverse complement strand
TGCTTGCATTAAACCTTACGATAAACAATGATGTAGGTAGTACACTTTCGGTATCAGCCTGTAATAGCTACACGCTGAATGCAATAACGTATGCTATTGGTGGTAATTATACTCAACACTTAACCTCTTATACTGGTTGCGATAGTATGCTTGCATTAAACCTTACGATAAACAATGATGTAGGTAGTACACTTTCGGTATCTGCCTGCAATAGCTACACGCTAAATAGCACAGCATACAATGCAAGTGGAACCTATGTTCAAAACTTTGCAGCATCCAATGGTTGCGATAGCATCCTCACATTATACCTTTCTATTGATAGTAGTAATGCAGCTGTAACCATCACCGACCCTACGCTAACAGCACAAAGCATTGGTACTTACCAATGGTTAAATTGTTCGATGGACTTTGCGCCTATTTTAAATGCCACCAATCAAAGCTATACCGCCACAGCCAATGGAGATTATGCAGTAATAATAACAAATGGAACTTGTTTAGATACTTCAGCATGTTATACAATATACACAGTAGGGTTTAATCAAATCGGAAGTAATGAAGAATTGATTATTTCACCTAACCCTGCTACTAATCAATTCACAATTGAGAATTCACAATTAAAAATTAATTCCATACATATATATAATGTGCTTGGTAGTGTGGTGCTGGAGCGAATAGCCAATAGCCAAAAGGCAATAGATATTAGTACCTGGAAGGCGGGTGTATATTTTGTAGAAGTAGAAACGGAGAAGGGAATAGTGAGAAAGAAATTGGTGAAGGAATAACTGGCTTTACGAATATGCCCTTAGCGAAACCTAGTGCCTTAGCGTCTTTGTGGCAAACACCCTATTACCTATTCGCTAGTGCCTATTAACTATTACCCCCCCCCAACAACTACCCCGGAAGTCTCGAAATGTACTTATCCATTTCGTTTATTTGTTTCACTATTTCGGGTGTTTTAGGCTTTAGGGCCTTTGCTTTGCGGTAATGTTCTTTGGCTATTTTGTTTTGTTTGCGTTGTATTTCTATCGAACAAAGCTGAAGATGACAAGCCGCCAAGCTCTCTTTGTCGGGTATACCGGCTTTTACAGCACCTATCAAACTCAAACGAGCTTCCTTGGTTTGTCCTTTCTTTATTTGTATAAAAGCAAGTTGCATCAAGTTGGTACCTTCCATGTCGCCAGTAATCTTCGACTTTGTTTTCATTCCTTTGCGTATGCTGTTCTCGGCACCAGCCAAATCATCCGTAGCCATCATCAGGTTGCTTTGTATCATGTAATACCCCGAACGAATAGGTTTAAACAACAAGCGCGGAAACTTAATTTGTTTTAAGTATTTCTGAGCTAGTTCCACCTCGCCATCTTGAATCGCTTCTTGCACTATACGCATGGTGCCCATCATAAAATAAAGTACCAACGAGATGATAGCAAAGCTATACAGCAGCCAAGCTGTTATTTCGTCTTTCAGGTAATGCGACAACACCCCAAGTGCTATCAATAGGATGATAATAGGTAATCGGTAAACGATGTAAAACTTCAATACTTTTTTCATAAGTTGTTTTCTAATAATTGTTTCATTTCTAATTGTACTTTTCTTGCCTCTTCTCTTGCTTTGTCAGCAAAATCCTCGCCTTGGCTAGCATAAATGATTCCTCTTGACGAGTTCACAATCAATCCACATTGGCCATTCATACCATGTTTGGCTACCTCTTGTAAGCTACCACCCTGAGCACCCACACCAGGTACCAACAGAAAATGGTCGGGTATCAGCTTTCGTATTTCGCCCAACATTTCGGCTTTGGTAGCACCCACCACATACATCATGTTTTGGCTATTTCCCCATTTTTGGGTAGTAGTAATCACTTGTTCGTAAAGGTGTTTTTGCGATGCACCCTCATTCACCACCATATTTAGTTGAAAATCTTTAGCACCTGTGTTCGATGTAAGTGCCAGCACAATCACCCATTTGTTGTGGTATCCCAAAAAAGGGCTTACACTATCTTCGCCCATATAGGGTGCCACCGTTATCGAATCGAAATTCATGGTTTCCAAAAATGCTTTGGCATACATGGCCGAAGTATTGCCAATATCACCCCGTTTGGCATCGGCTATGGTAAACATATTGTCACAAGTAGCATTGATGTAGCCAATTGTTTTTTCTAAACTTACCCAACCCTTAGCACCCAATGCTTCGTAAAAAGCCGTGTTCGGTTTATAAGCTATGCAATAATCTTTGGTAGCGTCAATAATCTGTTTGTTGAATTCGAAAACAGGGTCGTCTTCACCCAACAAGTGTTTCGGTATCTTGGTCAAATCGGTATCAAGACCAACACAAAGAAAACTGCTTTTCTTTTTAATATTTAAAAACAAGTCTGATTTAGTCATGCTTTTGTTTGCTTGTTCTATTTAAACAGCAATTCCTCCCTCCTTCATTCGTTCAGCATTCTCAGCCAAATTCAAAGCATCTATCATCGGTTGAATATCACCATCCATAAAGTCGGTCAAGTTATACACTGTCATGTTCACTCTATGGTCGGTAATTCGGTTTTGAGGATAATTATAGGTGCGTATTTTCTCCGAACGGTCGCCAGTAGTCACCATTGTTTTTCTCTTTTTGGCATCCGCCTCTAGTCTTTTGTTTAGTTCAATTTCGTAAAGTTTGGTACGGAGCATGGTCATCGCTATTTCACGGTTTCCAAGCTGCTTACGGTCTTTCTGACTGATACACACAATGCCAGTAGGTTTATGAGTAATCATTACCTTCGATTCCACCTTGTTCACATTCTGTCCACCAGCACCCCCCGAACGGGCAAATTGAATTTCCAAGTCGGCAGGATTAATCACCACATCCAACTCTTCTGCTTCGGGCATCACAATCACGGTAGCTGCCGAAGTATGCACACGACCCATGGTTTCGGTGTTCGGCACCCGTTGCACCCTGTGTACCCCCGATTCAAATTTCAAGATACCATAAGCATTCTCACCCGATATCTCGCAAATCACCTCTTTATAACCTCCCATCGTACCATCGTTCGAGTCTACTACCTCAAACTTCAACCCCTTGTTATCGCAAAACCGAGAATACATCCTGAACAAATCGCCTGCAAATATACTTGCCTCATCGCCACCAGTTCCTGCACGTATTTCCATCACACAGTTCTTCGCATCCTCTGGGTCTTTAGGCACCAACATCTGACGAATATCCTCCTCCATCTTTTCTTTCTTCGGAATCAATTCTTCCATGTCGAGCTTTGCCATCTCTCTTAGTTCTTCATCTTTCTCGTTGGCAAAAACATTTTTGTTGAATTCAATATTATCAACCACATTTTTGTACTCGTGGTATGCATTCACAACATTTGTTAAATCCTTATATTCTTTGTTGAATTTCTTGAATTCGTTCATGTCGCCAATCACTTTTGGGTCCGATAGTTTTTGTTCTACTTCCTCCCAGCGTCTTTTAATGGCAGCTAATTTATCTAACACTCCTCTATGATTAAGAATTTATTTTTTTGAAAATTTTTCGCGAAGGTATGAAAAAAAGACAATTGTACTTAATTGCAGATAAATGAAGAGCAAACCAAACAGAAACCAATGGGGTTACAGAGTTAAACCGAGTACCCCAGTCAACCATTCCTTTTCCTCGACTATAATTATCACATCAATGGTAAACAATTCCAATCATTTTCTTGTTGTACTACCAATATAATTAGTACCTTTGTCGCCCATTTAGATTAAATCTAAATAACGAATTCGAATAAACTAAATACAATATTGAGATGATTACTGTATCAGAAAACGCAAAACAACATGCGATTGATTTAATGAAACAAGACAACAAACCCGAAGGAACATTTATACGAGTGGGGGTTGATGGAGGAGGCTGTTCGGGCTTGTCGTACAAACTCGAATTTGACAATATGATTAAAGAAGGCGACCAGGTGTTTGAAGACAAAGGAATAAAAATAGCTGTGGATAAGAAGAGCTTTCTATACCTCATCGGTACTGAGTTAGACTATTCGGGAGGATTAAACGGAAAAGGATTTGTGTTTAACAATCCGAACGCAGCAAGAACTTGTGGTTGCGGTGAAAGTTTTTCGGTATAACATTCGCAATAAGAAATGAAACTTATTTTGCATGACCAACCAGATGTAGAGAAAATAAACGAGAGACGTTTGTTCGAAAACCTTGCGTTATCACCTCAACAGCGAATGCAAAAATTATATAACTTAATGAAACTTTCGTTACTCTTAAAAGATGGCCCTATCAAAAAGCCTCAGTCGAAAGGAATTGTTTTAAAACTGAAGTAATGGATATTTTTGAAGAAGAAATAACCTCCTTTTTTCAGTTGTTAAACAAACATTCAGTGAAGTATATCCTCGTAGGTGGCTTTGCGGTCAATTATCATGGATTCTCAAGAGCAACAGGTGATGTGGATTTATGGTTAGAAGATTCGGAGGTAAATAGAAAAAAATTAGTTGCGGCATTAAAAGAAAATAATGTTGAAGGCGGTGAAGCATTTTTAACCTATCCTTTTATTGCTGGCTATTCCGAACTTCTTTTAGGAAATGGAATTTATATTGATTTGATGAGTGATTTACAATTTTTGAAACAAAGTAATTTTGACGAATGTTATCAATACGCAAATAATTATCAAGTACTAGAAAATTTGGAAGTAAAAGTAATTACCGTGAATAGACTGATTGAGGAAAAAGAACAATCTTCGCGAGCGAAAGACAAAGAGGACGCAGAACAACTAAAGAAACTATATAGAAAATAAGTTAGAAAGTAAAAAGTTATAAAGTTAGGAGTGGTCGAAACACTTTCAAATTTTAAACGACCTAACTTAAAATTAAAAAAATGGCAAACGAGATATTATCAGAACAAATCAATAAAGATTACGAATACGGATTTGTTACCGACATAGAAGCAGAAAACGCTCCGAAAGGACTTAGCGAAGAAATAATCCGATTTATTTCAAAAAAGAAAAACGAACCTGAATGGATGCTCGACTATCGTCTTAAAGCATTTCGTTATTGGCTAACGCTTGAAGAGCCTCATTGGGCGCATGTAACCTATCCTAAACCAGATTTTCAAAACATCATTTATTACTCCGTTCCAAAACCTAAAAAGCAATTGAATAGTTTGGATGAAGTTGACCCTGAATTGCTGAAAACATTTGAAAAACTAGGAATATCGATTGAAGAACAAAAACGACTAAGCGGTGTGGAAAGTCGCATAGCAGTTGATTTTGTGATGGACAGCGTTTCGGTGAAAACTACATTTAAAGAAACGCTTGCCGAGAAAGGAATCATCTTTTGTTCGTTTGGAGAAGCGGTTCAGGAACATCCTGAACTAATCAAGAAGTACATGGGTTCTGTGGTACCTTATACCGATAATTTTTATGCAGCGCTCAATTCGGCAGTGTTTACTGATGGTTCGTTTTGTTACATCCCCAAAGGAGTAAGATGTCCGATGGAGCTTTCTACTTATTTTAGAATAAACTCTGCTGGAACCGGTCAATTCGAACGTACGCTGATAGTGGCTGATGACGATGCTTATGTAAGTTATCTCGAAGGTTGCACGGCACCTATGCGAGATGAAAACCAACTACACGCAGCTGTGGTGGAAATAGTGGCCAACAAAAATTCGGAAGTAAAATACAGCACGGTTCAGAATTGGTACCCTGGCGACAAAGAGGGCAAAGGTGGTATCTTCAATTTTGTTACCAAGCGCGGAATATGTCAGGGAGATAATTCTAAAATTTCGTGGACACAAGTTGAAACAGGGAGTGCCGTAACTTGGAAATATCCTTCGGTTATTTTAAAAGGTGATAATGCAGTTGGAGAGTTTTATTCGGTTGCAGTTACCAATAACTATCAACAGGCTGATACAGGAACCAAGATGTTTCACCTTGGAAAGAACACACGAAGCACAATTATTTCGAAAGGGATTTCAGCAGGCTTTAGTAATAATAGTTACCGAGGATTAGTACGAATAGCAAAAGGTGCAACCAATGCACGTAACTTTTCGCAATGCGATAGTTTGTTAATGGGCGATAAGTGCGGAGCGCACACATTTCCTTATATCGAAATAAAAGATAAATCGGGGATAGTAGAACACGAAGCTACTACTTCAAAAATTGGAGAAGACCAGTTATTCTACTGCAAACAAAGAGGAATAGATAATGAAAAAGCAATAGGATTAATTGTAAACGGATATTGCAAAGAAGTATTAAATAAATTACCAATGGAGTTTGCTGTGGAAGCGCAAAAGCTACTGGCGGTGAGTTTGGAAGGAAGTGTTGGGTAAGATAATTGCAGATTGGCAGATTACAAATTTCAAATTAATGGCAACTATTGAAAAGTTTGAAGAATTAGAGGTTTGGAAAGTAAGTATGGAATTATGTACTCATGTATATAAGCTTACAAATACAGAGTTATTTTCTAAGGATTATGGATTGAAAGACCAAATTAGAAGATGCTCTGTTTCTGTGCCGTCAAATATTGCAGAAGGTTTTGAGAGAGATAGTAAAAATCAATTTCTTTATTTTTTAGCTATCGCAAAAGGTTCTTGTGGTGAATTAAGAACGCATCTGAGTATTGCAAGAAATTTAAATTATTTAAAAGAAGAAGAATTTTTAATTTTGAATGATAAAAGTATTTCTGTTAGCAAACAGCTATCGGGATTTATAACGTATTTGAAAAACCATAATAAAACAATGAACGGCAATTTGTAATTCGCCAATCTGTAATTATATGTTAAGTATAAAAAATTTACATGCGTCAATTGACGGGAAGGAAATTCTGAAAGGAATAAATTTAGAAGTTAAAGCGGGAGAAGTTCATGCTATAATGGGGCCGAATGGTTCCGGTAAAAGCACATTATCGTCTGTGCTTGCAGGCAGAGAAGAATATGAAGTGACCGAAGGGGAAGTTATTTTCAATGGAAAAAACTTACTCGAACTTTCTCCTGAAGACAGAGCCAGAGAAGGTGTGTTCCTTGCGTTTCAATACCCAATAGAAATTCCGGGAGTGAGCAATGTTAACTTTTTGAAGACCGCTATCAATGAAATAAGAGCTTATAAAGGCCTGCCTCCTATGGAAGCAAAAGATTTCCTGGCAAGATTAAAAGAAAAACAGAAACTAGTGGAACTGGATGGCAAACTTGCCAATAGAAGTGTGAACGAAGGTTTCAGTGGAGGTGAAAAGAAACGTAACGAAATATTTCAGATGGCCATGCTTGAACCTAAATTGGCAATACTGGATGAAACCGATAGCGGGCTAGATATTGATGCATTAAGAATAGTGGCTGGAGGAGTGAATAAATTGAAGTCGAAAGAGAATGCTACTATTGTAATTACTCACTATCAGCGATTGCTTGATTACATCGTTCCGGATGTAGT
>JBAXQU010000124.1:0-7450 GCA_037131555.1 Bacteroidota bacterium | reverse complement strand
GGAGAGCACTAGAAGGAGTTGGAATTGCTGATGAAATACGCAAAATAGCCATTCCTATGTATGGTCGTCACATTCATAATAAAAACGGAACAACTTCGTTTCAACCATACGGTAAAGACAATCAAGCAATCTATTCAGTGTCGCGTGGCGATATAAATATGAAACTGATGGATCTTGCAGAACAACAACCAAACGTGAAAATTAATTTTGATGAGCGTTGCACACAAATTGACAGAACTGTTTTGGAGACGCATTTCGAAAATAATACTACAAAATCTGCTACTTCGATAAAAAGTGACTTAGTGTTTGGGGCGGATGGGGCTTTTGCCGCTTCTCGTTTAAATATGCAGCTTTCTACTGATAGATTTGAATATAATCAACACTACATAGAAGCAGGTTATAAAGAATTAATTATTCCTCCGGGTAAGGATGGGTCGTTTATGATGGAGAAAAATGCTCTTCATATATGGCCTCGCGGTAGTTTTATGATGATTGCTTTGCCTAATCCTGATGGTAATTTTACATGTACATTGTTTTTACCATTCGAAGGCGAAAAGTCGTTTGCAAATTTAAAAACCAAAGATCAAATCAAAACATTTTTCGAAACTGAGTTTCCGGATGCTGTGCCATTGATGCCTACTTTGTTAGATGATTTTATGAATAATCCTACTTCATCTCTTGTTACCGTGAAGTGTTTTCCATGGACATTTGATAATAAAATTGCTCTTATTGGTGATGCGGCACATGCTATCGTACCCTTCTTTGGACAAGGTATGATTTGCGGATTCGAAGATTGTGTGGTGTTGAATAATTTGATTACAAAACACAATGAGAATTGGGAAAAAATCTTTCCTGAATATCAGGAGCTACGTAAACCGGATGGAGACGCTATAGCAGATATGGCGATTGCCAACTTTATTGAGATGCGCGACCGTACAGCTGACCCAAAATTCTTATTACAAAAGAAAATTGAAGCTAGCTTTAGTTCTAAGTACCCCGAAAAATGGATTCCTTTTTATTCTATGGTTGTATACAGCCCTGATATACGCTATTCCACAGCCATGCGAGAAGGACAAAGACAGGAAGCAATTATGCAAAAGATAATGGCTATGCCTGATATCGAAACTAAGTGGGAAAGCGAAGAAGTAGAGAAAGCAATTCTTGGTTTGTTAAGTTAAATTGATTGAAAGTTCATGTTTTCTATTTTCATCCTTTAGAAAATATGAACTTCAAATATTTAGAAATTGACTATTTTATTTTGTTTCCTTCACAGGAATAGCATTGTAGATGCCTGAGCCGTTTACCGATGAAATATTTACTGGTAAACCATTATTGGAAGAAATGGTGTAGCCGTTGAGTTCCTTTAAATTAATGGGCAACGAACCATAGAAGCTATTTCCTCCGATTTCTTTTAAATTGATAGGTAATGATCCATAAATACTACTTCCTCCTATACTATGAATATTGACATCCATATCTGAAATCATTCTTACGTTGATAGACCCATCAGCATTTATCGGTATTGATGAGAACTTATTGAAGTTGGTTGTTTCGGCTTCTACATGATTAACGAATTTTGAATTTTGAAAAACTAAGGTAACTAATGCTACTGCAATTACCGTTAATACTGCTTTTGTGTAATTATCTGGTTTCATAAAGTACAAATATATATTCTATTATTTAAAAATCTCACATCAACATTATTCTCCAAGAATATCCTTCAACTTAAATGTTTCTTTAAGTCTTACTCCTTTTTCTGTGTGTTGAACAGTACAACATTCATTCATGGCATCGTGTTCAAAAAACAAAATATATTCGTTCGTGGCAGCATCATTCAGGAATTTTTCTTTTTCGATAATTGTTAAAAGAGGACGAGTATCGTAACCCATTACATAAGGTAAAGGGATATGTCCTGTTGATGGTAATAAATCAGCCATAAAAACAATTGTCTTGCCATTATATTTTATGTGTGGAATCATCATAGCATCTGTATGTCCTCTCATCACACTTATTCTAATGTTAGTTCCTAGTTGAGTAGTATATTCTCCTTCAATAAATTTCAATTGCCCACTATCTTGAATGGGTAGAATATTCTCCTTCAAGAAACTTGCTTTCTCCCGAGGGTTTGGTTTTACAGCCCACTCCCAGTGTTCTGCATTACTCCAATATGTTGCATTTTTGAACATCGTTTCTAACCTGCTCCTGTCAGAATTATACTTTATGCTTCCTCCACAATGATCGAAATGAAGGTGGGTTAAAAACATGTCAGTAATATCATCAACTGAGAACCCTGTATTATTTAACGACTTCTCTAAAGTATCATTACCATTCAAATAATAATGGCCAAAAAATTTGGCATCTTGCTTTGTTCCCATTCCATTATCTATTAAAATGAGTCTGTTTCCTTCTTCAATAAGTAAACAGCGTAGTGTCCAGTTGCTCATGTTGTTTTCATCAGCTGGATTCGTTTTGTTCCAGATAGATTTTGGAACCACTCCAAACATGGCTCCTCCATCTAATTTAAAGTTGCCGGTATTAATTACATGTAATTTCATTTTTCTTTTTTGGGTACTAAGATACAAAGCAAATTCAAAGCAAAGATTAACCTAATTATTAAAACAGTAATTCGTATCTTCGCATTTCCAAAATTTAAGAATAAATATGATGGATTTATCTAAACTTAAAAAACGACCTTCATACCCTTTCGAAACAATTGCTGTTGCTGTTTCTTTCTCGTTTCGGTGTGAGTTTTTGTTAGCGGAAGCCAAGAGAATGGCTGATGCTTGTGGCGCAACATTAATACTATTACATATAGGTGAAAAGACTAGAGAGAAAGAGCAACTACTCGATGGGTTGATTGCCAAAAGCGGAATCGATTCGAATGAGAACAGGCTTATATGGATGGAGGGAGAACCTGTTGATACGATTTTGAAGTTATGTAAATTGAACATTGTTGACTTGCTCATTTTAGGCGCTTTGGAAAAGGAAAATCTTTTCAAATTTTATCTAGGCTCAATAGCACGAAATATTAGTCGTAGAGCAAAATGTTCGGTACTCTTGTTGACGAATCCTTCAGCAACCCCTCAGAAATTTAAAAAGATGGTGGTGAATGGAGTAAACAATCCTAAAACAATTCATACACTAAATACCTCTTTGTACCTTGCCCAACTTCTCAATGTAAAAGATGTTACAGTTGTTAACGAAGTAGAGGTTCATGGTCTCGCAATGACTATTGCAGAAGATAGCACAGCTCCACAAACAAAAGAAATTAAGAAAAGTTTGGAAGACGAATCTGCTGGAATACTTCAAATGGTTATTGAAAAGTGCGATTCAAGCAAAATTAACTTAAATAACAAAGTGCTTAAAGGGAAACCAGGATATGCAATCAGTAAATACGCAAAAGATAAGAATGCAGATTTATTGGTAATAAATTCACCTGACACTTCTTTGAATTTATTTGATCGGATTTTTGCACACGGAATCGAGTATGTTTTGGCGGATTTACCATGCAATGTTTTAATTGTTCATTCTCGTGTGTAAAGTGCTATGATAAAACTTTCACACTCCGAATTAATTGTTTTACTGCTTTCAATTAGCTCAATGCTTATTATTTCGCGCATATTTGCCGAATTGGGAAAAAAACTAAAACTACCCATAGTAATGGGTGAATTGATTGTAGGGATTATTCTTGGACCAACAATTTTAGGAATGCTTAATCCTCATGTATTCAGTTATCTTTTCCCTAGAACAGGAAATATACCTATTGCCTTAGATGGTATTTTTAGTCTTTCCGTTATAATGTTATTATTCGTTGCAGGTATGGAAGTTCAGCTTTCTTTGGTCTTAAAACAAGGTAAGGTGGCCGTTTATACCTCACTCTTCAGTATGGTAATTCCATTTTTTACTGGTTTTGCTGTGGCCTGGTTTTTACCTGAAATTTTTGATATTAGCACTGAACGTGGTCCAAAGTTATTATTTGCATTGTTTTTTGGAACTGCTTTATCCATATCTGCTTTACCCGTTATCGCAAGAATATTGATGGACATGAATTTGTTCAAGACAAACATAGGTAACCTAATTATTGCTTCTGCCATGTTCAATGATTTAGTGGGTTGGTTAATTTTTTCATTTATATTAAGTATAACCAATACAAATGCTCAAGGAGAACACATGAGTTTATTACATACCATTTTATATATACTTGGGTTTGGATTGTTCATGCTCACCATTGGTAAGAAAATAATTGATAAGACATTGCCATGGATGCAAACAAAACTCTCCTGGCCGGGAGGAGTACTTTCTATTTCATTAGGAATTTGTCTTTTATCAGCAGCTTTTACTGAGGCTATCAATATTCACGCGATTCTTGGTGCATTCATTGCAGGTATCGCTTTTGGTGATAGTGTACATCTACGTGAACAAGCTCGTGAAATTATACATCAGTTTGTTACCAATTTCTTTGCCCCCTTGTTTTTTGTATCCATTGGGCTTAAGGTAAATTTTATTGAGAACTTTAATCCACTCATCGTTGCAATTGTTCTTGCACTGGCATTTATCGGAAAGGTGCTTGGTGCATTTATCGGTGCCAGATTAGGAGGGATGAGTAGGAATCATGCCTTAGCTGTTGGATTCGGAATGAATGCTAGAGGGGCTATGGAAATAATACTTGGTACATTAGCGCTCAATGCTGGATTAATTTCTAAACCTATTTTCGTAGCTCTTGTGGTAATGGCATTGATAACAAGTTTGACAAGTGGCCCGATGATTAAACGATTTCTTGATTAGTTAAAATTTGTAAAATAGATTATGCTAGGATTAAAACTCTGCACAGACCCTAGATGGGTAAACATTGTAGAATCTAATATTGAAGAAATATTAACCGACCATGCTTGGTGCGAACAAAAAGCGGCTACCAATGCAATGTCGCTTATTATAAATAATCCTAATCATACTGACATGGTAACCGCCCTTATCGAGCTAGCTAAAGAGGAGCTTGACCATTTCGAACGAGTACATAACCTCATTAAAGCGAGAGGAAAAAAGTTAGGACTTGAACGTAAAGATCATTATGTAAACGAACTTTATAAATTCATGCAGAAAGGAGGAAGTAGGAATTCTTCTTTGGTCGATCGTCTATTGTTCTCTGCTATGATTGAAGCTCGTAGCTGTGAACGTTTTAAAGTATTATCAGAAAATATTCAGGATGTCGAACTCGCTAAATTTTATCGAGAATTGATGATTTCAGAGGCAGGTCATTATACTACTTTCTTAGGCTTTGCCCGCAAGTATGGTGAAGGTATAGACATTGAAAAAAGATGGAATGAGTGGATAGAATTTGAAGCATCCATTATTACCAATTATGGTAAGCACGAAACAGTGCATGGGTAATTAAGTATTAATTATTCTCCTAACATCAGCCTTTTCCACGAGTCGGGCATTGGAATGCTTTCATTCGTTTTGTAATTGAAACAGACAATTATAGCTTTGCCTTTGGCAGCTATTTCTTCTTTCTCATTTACAACTCGAACTATCGTGCAACTCATCTCAAAACTTTTAAAGCCAATATGTGAAACCCAAGTATAAACAAACACTTTGTCTTCAAGAAAAATTGGTTGTTTGTATTCCATCTCAAGTTTAGCTAAGATGATACCTTCGTTTTTCCAATCAATTTCGAGTTCATGTTGGGTGAGTTCATGAAAGTAATCGAGTCTTGCAATTTCGAAGTAAGTGATGTGGTTGGAATTATTCACATGACCTAGTTTATCAATGTCTTTAAATCGGATTTGTATAAGTGTTTTTTGCTTGAATGGGTTCATTGGTTACGAATTATTACAAATTTATTCCTTTACAAATTTCTTTTTTAATTAGCGCAAAAACAATTACAATTACTTTCCCTCCCGAAATAAATCGGGATTTCACTTTGTTCAACATATTGTTTATTTTATTTCTCCCGCAAATCTAAACTTAATTTTACTCTCCCACCTACTCTTTCATTAAAAAATAAAAACCACTATGGAAGGACATATAATGTAAATATTGTATCTTTGAAATAAAATATAAATACGATGGCTGAAAAAATCATCCTTAATCACGAAAAAATTACATTCATTATGCTAAAGCACTTGATGCTTTTGAAGGACAAAAAGGCATTTGTCAGTCATTTTGCTGATATTACTTCGTTTGAAGAACTGGTAAATGGAAAAATAAATGAGAATAATGCTTTAGATGGAGATGCTGACAGAACTATCAACGGCAGAATTGAAAAGAAAAATACCGTTGAAAGTTCTGACGGAGGCATAATTGAAAATAATGATGCCGATGATAAACATGACAACGGCTCAATAACATCCAAGTACGCCTCTGACATGTTTGACAGAGGCGGTAATGTAAACAAAGACACCATCGCTATAAATGACAATGGTATAAATCAAAACAACAATGCCGTTGATAGCATTAATTCCAGCTTAAAAGCAGACTTTTATTCGTTATTAAAAGTAAGAAACGAGCCCATAGCACATCAATTGGTGTATGAAGTTTTTGAACAGGAGCTGATAACAGCCATGGAAGAGTTTTCGAAAACCGACAACGGGCAACATTCGTTGTATTCCTTTTATCAAAACTTTATCAAAACCCTGGATGAAATCAATACGCATGATGAAAGAACAAACCCCCGGCAGGTAACCTTAAATATGGAAGAAACACATTATCTGCCCGGGCAAATAGCTGTAGAGGGCACAGGCATGATATCATTGAGGCATCAATTGCAAAAACTTTTTCCTCCCAGGGTAGCTCGAAAAATTGCAAAATCTATGGCAGGCGAATTGGCGAACCTGCATAACCACGGAAAAGCATCCGGCAGCGAATTGCGCAAATGGTCAGGACTGTCCAAGTCGGGCTTTTCGAAGCATTTACCCAAATTGCAAAGCATGGGCTTTATCATCAAACAACCTCCGCGAAAGTACGTGCTCACCGAAAAATCAAAACTGCTTTTGCTAAAAGCATTTGGTGTGCTGAAGAAGTAATAACGCAGGCTGGTTGTGAATTGCAATCTGAACGCATGACTTTTGGATTTATAAATACAAACCTGACAGGGGTATACGTAACACGAAATCTGAAATTTGAAATTTGGAATTTCTTAATCCAGCTCCACATACACGGAATTATTGCTCTTAAATTCGGGCACTAATTCCTTCATTTTTTTTACGATTAATTTGTTATTTTGCTTTTCAAAAAGAAGTATTAATTCTGAAATGGAATTGGAAATGGTTTCGAAATCATACTCTTTTACTTTGGCAATTAATATTTGCTGATGATGAGTAGGCAATGTATTCTCCTGGTCGGCCAGCAACTCTTCGTAAAGTTTTTCTCCCGGGCGGAGGCCGGTAAATACAATGCGAATATCCTTGTCCAGCACCAGTCCCGATAGCTTAATCATTTTCACCGCCAGGTC
>JBAXQU010000123.1:0-7542 GCA_037131555.1 Bacteroidota bacterium | reverse complement strand
GACCGGTACTGGCCATTGTAATGTCGGTGATAATTATTTTATTTGGCTCCATAGGGTACAAATACCTTGGTGTGCGGGAGTATCCTTCCATCGACCCTCCGGTAATAACAGTAAAAACAAATTATTCGGGAGCCAATGCGGATGTAGTGGAATCGCAGATAACAGAACCTCTCGAGAAATCGATTAACGGTATAGAAGGTGTACGAACAATTTCTTCAACCAGTGCGCAGGGCAGCAGCACCATCACTGTCGAATTTAATTTGGATGCCAACCTAGAAGCAGCGGCTAACGATGTGCGAGATAAAGTATCGCAAGCTGTTCGTCAATTGCCTCAGGACATCGATGGTTTGCCAACCGTTACCAAATCGGATGCTAATTCGGATGCTATTGTTGCGCTTACCCTTCAAAGCGATACTAAGAACCAACTTCAGGTAAGCGATTTTGCAGAAAATGTAATTGCTGAACGATTGCAAACTATTCCCGGTGTGAGTACCGTTCAGATTTGGGGACAAAAGAAATATGCCATGCGTTTGTGGATGGATCCTGCCAAGATGTCGGCTTATGGCCTCACTCCGATGGATGTGAAACAAGCGCTCGACAGAGAAAATGTGGAATTGCCTTCGGGCAAAGTGGCTGGCATTACCACCGAACTTACTGTAAACACTAAAGCTAAATTTAGAAACGAAGACGAATTCAATAATATGATTATTAAATCGGATGGAAATCTAACCGTTCGATTTAAAGATATCGGAACAGCTACACTAGGTGCAGAAGCCGAAGAAACCATGCTTCGCCAATCGGGAGTGCCCATGATAGGATTAGGATTGGTTCCTCAGCCGGGAGCTAATTATATTGCCATTTCAGATGAGTTTTACAAACGTGTAGAACAAATAAAAAAGGATTTACCCAAGGATTATAAAATGGGTATAGCCCTCGACAATACTAAGTTTATCAAGCGTTCCATCACCGAGGTAAAAGAAACATTGCTGATAGCAATCATTCTCGTAATTCTCATCATCTATTTATTTTTCCGCGATTGGCTTATTGCTTTTCGTCCGCTCATCGATATTCCTGTTTCCTTGATAGGAGCTTTCTTTATCATGTATCTGATGGGGTATTCCATCAATGTATTGACATTGCTTGCCATTGTGCTCGCCACAGGTCTTGTGGTGGATGATGGAATTGTAGTAACTGAAAATATCTTTAAAAAGGTGGAAGCCGGGATGAGTCCAATTGAAGCGGCTCATAAAGGTTCGAAAGAAATTTACTTTGCTGTTATTTCCACCTCCATTACATTGGCGGCTGTGTTTATGCCGGTAATATTTCTCGAAGGTTTTGTGGGTAGGTTGTTTAGAGAGTTCGGTGTCGTCTTGGCAGGAGCGGTCATTATTTCAGCCTTTGTATCGCTTACACTCACACCTATGCTTAATGCAAGAATGATTCGTAAGACACAAAAGAAAAGTCGTTTTTACGAAATGTCGGAACCATTTTTCGAAAAGATGGTTGCAGGTTACGACTCCATGTTGGCTCGTTTCATGACCAAACGTGGATGGGCATTTGTTATCGTAGGTTTATGTACAGGATTTATATTTATTGTGAACGCATTTCTTCCTTCCGAACTATCGCCACTCGAAGACCGCAGTTGGATTAGAATTGCTGTAACTGCTCCCGAAGGTTCATCGTATGAATATACGGATGGCTTTATGCAAAAGCTAGCTTATTTTGGAAATGACTCCATCCCTGAAAAGAAAATCTTTCTTACTGTAACTGCTCCTGGATTCACAGGTTCAGGTGCGGTTAATACAGGTATGGTACGTTTGGTTTTAAACGAACCAAACGAACGAAAACGTTCGCAGCAAATGATAGCGGATTACATCACAAAAAAGACGAAGAAGTTTCCTGAAGCAAAATCATTTGTATTGCAGGAACAAACCATTTCATCGAGCAGTGGGGCCAGAGGAGGATTGCCTGTTCAGTTTGTTTTGCAAGCTCCCAACTTCGAAAAACTCAAAGAAAAACTTCCGTTGTTTCTGGAAGAAGCCAATAAAAGCAAGGTATTTCAAACGGTTGACGTGAATTTAAAATTCAACAAACCCGAACTTAATATTTCCATCGACCGCGACAAAGCCAAAGCCATCGGTGTTTCGGCCTATGACATTGCTTCCACTTTGCAACTTGCGTTAAGCGGTCAGCGTTTCAGTTATTTTAATTTGAATGGTAAGCAGTATCAAGTCATAGGTCAGCTTACACGTAACGACAGAGATGAACCCATGGATTTAAAATCGCTTTATGTGAAAAATAATAAAGGCGAACTTATACAATTGGATAATGTGGTGAAGATGGAAGAGCAAAGTAGTCCACCTCAAATTTATCATTACAATCGTTATCAGTCGGCCACAGTTTCGGCAGCTCCAGTTCCTGGCAAAACCATTGGAGACGGCATCAAAGAGATGCAACGCATTGGAGATAAAATTTTGGACGATTCATTTTCTACTGCTCTTACCGGTGCTTCTCGCGACTTCTCCGAAAGTTCTTCGAACATCTTGTTTGCATTTTTATTGGCATTGGTAATTATCTATCTTGTATTAGCTGCACAGTTCGAAAGTTTCATCGACCCGCTTACCATTATGCTTACCGTACCATTGGCGCTTTGCGGAGCTTTGCTTTCGTTATGGTATTTCAATCAAACATTAAATATTTTTAGCGAAATAGGTATTATTATGTTGATAGGTTTGGTTACGAAGAATGGAATTCTGATTGTAGAATTTGCCAATCAACTTAAAGAACAAGGCAAATCAGTTCGCGAAGCCATACAACAAGCTTCGGCAGCGCGTTTGCGTCCTATCTTAATGACTAGTATTGCTACTGCACTTGGTGCATTACCAATAGCTTTGGCATTAGGAGGAAGTGGCAAAAGCCGCATGGGAATGGGAATTGTAGTGGTAGGGGGCATCTTGTTTTCGCTTATGCTTACCTTGTTTGTTATCCCTTCTATCTATTCGTATTTTTCTAAAGAACACAAAAAAGATGCAGAAAAATAAAATTCAAGGATTATTGTTATGCTTGTTGTTTGGTCACTTGCTGGCTTCTTCTCAATCGTCCGAATTGACCTTTGATCAAGCATTAGCCGCCATGTTGAAAAACAATTATTCCATTTCTATTGCCAAAAATCTGGAAACAGAAACTAAAAACTCAAACACTTTGGGTAATGCTGGAATGTTGCCAACTGTGGCCATCAATGCCACTGGAACATTTGCAAACAATGCTATTAAACAAGAATACAGCACAGGAACAACGTTGGATAAATCGGGTATCGTTTCGAAAAACATTTCTACCGGAGCGTATTTAACTTGGATCATTTTCGATGGCATGAAAATGTTTGCTACCAAGGAGCAATTGGATGTGCTCGAAAGCATGGGAGCACTCAACACCAAAATTCAAATCGAAAATTCCATTGTTCAACTCATCAATAATTATTACAATATTGTAATGATAAAGCAAATGATTAATGGTTTGAAATCGAGCATGGCTGTTTCCGAAGAACGACTTAAAATAGCTCAAAAGAAGTTCGACATTGGAACTGCTTCCAAGGTTGATTTACTGCAAGCAAAGGTCGATTTGAATGCACAAAAAACTACGCTCATTCGCGAAAAAGCTTTATTGAATGATGCCAAAGCTGCACTCAATCAAATGTTGATATTGCCGATAGATAAAGAGTTTGATGTGCAAGATTCGATTCCGTTACTCAATGATTATAAATACGAAGATTTGAAAAACGCTATCCTTTCAAAAAACTCCGACTTGCTTTTGGCCCAACGAAGCATCGATTCGTACAAATGCATCGAACGAGCCACAAAAGGAAATTATTACCCAAAACTCAACCTGAATGCCAACTATATTTTCAATCGAGCACAAAACCAAGCCGGACTAACGTTGTTAAATCAAAACTTGGGCTTGAACCTTGGTTTCACAGCTAGTTGGACCATCTTCAATGGTTTTAATAATGCCAACCTCATCAAGAATCAAAAACTCGACATCGAAAATTCGATGTTGAATTTCGACAATACCAAATCATTGATTCAACTGAATCTTATTAAAGCCTTCAAAAAATACAATGACGATATGGACGCGCTCAACCTACAAACCGAGAACATCAAACTAGCCAAAGAGAACCTCGACATTGCTTTAGAACTTTTCCGTGTAGGGACTACCAATTCCATTCAACTTCAAACATCCCAACAAAGCTATCTCGATGCCACCAATCAACTGGCTAACGCCCGCTACAATGCCAAGCTTTCCGAAACCCAATTATTAAAACTAAGCGGAGGAATAAGTAAATAATCTTTCGAGTAAATTCTAAATACTAAGCACTAAATTCTAATAGAAAAAGCCCCGAACAATCATGTTCGGGGCTTTTTCATTTCGTGCAAATTCCTATCTATCTGTCCCGATACTTCGGTATTCACTAACTAAAATATCCTAACATTGCTTAAGTATGTGATTAAAAAGCATAGATATACACCCTATTTTACCCTTGAAGATGAAAATACCAACTAGGGAAAAGTGAGAGAAAAAGCGCTATTTTGGGGAGATTAATCTTTTCTCTCTTCCGGTTAATCTTTTTCACCTTCCGTTTAATCTTTTTCGCTTTCCGTTTAATCTTTTTCGATTTCCGTTTAATCTTTTTTCGTTTCCGGTTAATCTTTTTTGATTTCCGTTTAATCTTTTTTCGATTCCGATTAATCTTTTTCGCCTTCCGTTTAATCTTTTTTCGTTTCCGGTTAATCTTTTTCGCTTTCCGATTAATCTTTTCCAATTCGGGCATTTACTCCCGTATTTTTTTGCTTTTGTTCAGGGTAAGTTGTATAAAATAGAATTTTTAAAGAGTTTTGTAAAGCGTCCTTCCATAGCGAAAATGATACATATATATAAGGTGTGTTTTGGGGGGATTTAAAAAGGTGCGTTAGTTTCTTAAAAAAGGTGCGTTAATTTTTTGGGAGGATTAATAATGAATATATTGCTACTTTTGCAATTACCGATATGGATATGTTATGTGCAATGCCCCGACCCAGTTTCAAAAGCAGAACTTGATAATAGAAACTAAACGAAACCAACCTTATCACCTTTCATTACATCTTTTTCTATTTAGTAAATCCAATTATACAAACTAAGTTTACCTCTTTAATTTAATTCATAATCACTTTCTCCACAGACTTAGCCGTGTCAATAACAGTTTTTTCAAAAGGCATAGGCTTCCAATAAAATGTTTTCATCGTATTTGCTACATCAGCTTCTATCGTGTTTCCAATAAAAGGCAACATACCTTTAGCCTCATCATTAAATTTTGCCATAAATTTTAATAAAAAAGTAGGTGCCAGTTTGGTACTAACCTTATTATATCCATTCGATTTTAAAATTTGTGCAATTTCCTGAATAGCGTGAGGTTTTTCAGTTGTTACAATGAATCGCTTGCCGTTTGCTTTTTCATTTTCTAAGGCTGCCACGTGAATAGCAGCTACATCTCTTACATCCGACATTACCGAATAAGCTTTAGGTAACATTGGCACTTTGCCTGTAATTAATTTT
This sequence comes from Bacteroidota bacterium, assembly GCA_037131555.1. GTDB lineage: Bacteria > Bacteroidota > Bacteroidia > 2-12-FULL-35-15 > 2-12-FULL-35-15 > 2-12-FULL-35-15. The sequence goes on along the minus strand of JBAXQU010000123.1, from coordinate 1,956 downwards.
TTGAAGAAATCCATTGCTTCAGTAGCTAAATTGCCCGTAAGTGTTGGTCCATAAATAGGTCCGGGATTAACAACTACCAACTCCAGTTTCGCATCACCCGTTTGATTTTTTATAAAATCCCAAGCACTTTTTTCAGCAAGTGTTTTACTTTTAAAATATGCAGTTACGTTTTTCGCATTAACATCCGTCCAGCTATCTTCATTTAATTTTATCAAACCTTTTTTTCCTCCACTCATTGCCACTGTGGAAGAGGTAAGCACCACTCTTTTAATACCTGCTTTTTTTGCAGCTTTCAATGCTCTTAATGTACCATCAACAGCAGGTTTTATTAATTCATTTTCATCTTTTGGAACTTTTACCACAAATGGCGAAGCAATATGCAATACAAAATCGCAACCTTCCATCGCCTTGTCCCAACCTGCATCTTTCATCAAGTCAAGTTCACAAAACTCTAAATTCCCTTTTGGGTCAATTTCTTTTTTAATGCCATTTACTACTTCATCGGTCTTCGCCAAAGTCCTAACCGAACCTCTAACGGCATAGCCTTTTTTTAATAATTCGGCAGCACAATGCTGTCCTACAAATCCTGAAATTCCTGTTACTAATACTTTTTTCATTTTTTTATATTTTATTTATTTTTTGCTTGATTAATTTTTAAAATAATTAACCAAACTTAGTACATAACTAAGTTTGGTTAATAAAGGTGAAAACCACAAATTACATTCCCGGTATAATTACCACTCTGCCAGCCTCAGATTGCAGTTCACTAATCCGAAGGTTCTTATATGGTTTATACTCTTCCGAATTGTACCACCCTTCAGCAGCCTCCATACTTGGAAAGCTTAAAACCGCTGCCCAGTTTCCATTCCAATCTCCTTCCTTTACATTTGGTGCAGGAGTACCGGCAATCATTTGCCCACCGTGCTTTTGCAAAATAGGAATTGCAAATTGTGCATAACGCTGCATTAGTTCTTCCATACTTTTAACCTTCATCTGAACCATAATGTAGGCTGGTTTTGTTACATTTGCACCTTCAGTGCTTTTTTCTTGACTTTCCATTTTTTTTAAATTAAAATTATTACTTTTGTTTCGGAAGCAAAAGTACATAATTACTTTTAATTTGAAAGTAATAAATTGAATAAATTGCACATTTTAGTAAAAAATTAACATTTAAGTAATATGGAACATAAATTTAGGTGCAACTGTCCAATCACATCTGCCATCGATATTTTAGGTGACAAATGGATGCTAGTTATCATAAAGCAAATGCTTACCGAAGACAAAAAAACATTCAAAGACTTCACAGAAAGCGATGAAGCAATTGCTACCGGCATACTTTCTTCAAAGCTAAAATGTTTGGAAGAGTTAGGTATTATAACCAAAACACAGCTCCCTGATAATAAAAAAAGTAATCTCTATTTATTAACAGCCAAGGGATTGGCACTAACTCCTATTATTGTTGAACTATCAATATGGAGTGATGAAAACGTAAGGGAACTAAATTCAATAATGAGAGATAGCCCCGAAATAGCAATAATGAAAAGCGATAAAGCAGCATTTATTAAAATGATACAGGAGAATTACAAATCAAACATTGAAAAATTAAATTTAAGTCTTTAACAACTTCTTATCCTGCGTGTCAGTCTGATTTAGGCTTGCAGCTAACTTGACATTTACCGACCTGTGTTTAGTCAGAACTCAAGTAATAGAATTCACTTCTCAAGTGATAGGTTTCACTTCTCAAGTGATGCGGATTTCTTTAATAATACAACAAATCAAAACTTTAGTGTTTTACAACCTTTGACAACCTCGTTGTCGAAAAGCAGAACTAATAAAAACCGAACTGAACCTAATAATCAGTAAATTTGACGCGTGAAAAGACTGCACAGCACATAACATAGGTAACCGTTGCACAACCCTCATTAAAACCAAAAAATAAAACAGAAATATAGAAAA
>JBAXQU010000122.1:0-7560 GCA_037131555.1 Bacteroidota bacterium | reverse complement strand
CTTTTTTCTCTCACATCTCATTATTCGTATATTCGTTCAATTCGTATTTCGTAAACTCCCTCTATTCGTAAATTTGTACTATTCGTATTTCGTAAAGTTAATCCTAAATCTCCAAATCCTAATTCCTAAATCCCAAATCTGCAATCTGCAATCTGTAATTTGCAATCTGCAATTTCAAATCTTATACCGCCTTCCAGAAATAATTCGGTTTCCCATCATTCTCCATCATCTTCCTCAACACCAATTTCACTTTCGTACCTATTTCTATTGTATTCTTTTCAGGAAACATCGTATCCGTTTGTTGCACGGTCACCCTTCCTCCTCCATCCAAATCAATTACCAACATCGTAATAGGAGGGAAGGAAGCAGGGAAATAATGTTCACTCGTTAATGTGTACACCTTGCCGGTTTTGTTCAATTGCACAGTACTTACCTTTTCACATTTGCCTTTTTTACAACGTGTAGCTTTCAAAAAATAAACCGTTCCGCATGCTGCGCATTTAAAACCTTTCAAATAAAGCAATGATGCTTTCTCTCGTTCCATCAGCATTTCAGATGAAAACATTTCTTTGGTGGTATAGTTGTCCGCATTAAAATTTCCCGCTTTGTTCAATAACAGATAATCTTGGTAACTCGCAATCAAATCAAATTTTGCCAACTCTTCCTGCAAGCATTTACTTTTAATTGTCCCTTTAGTTTCTACCACAAAATAATTTGTCCCGTTAGTATAATCAGCCAGCAAAATATTTTTCTTGCCATTCTCCAGTTCGTTAATCAATAGGAGCAACGCATGCACACATCCAGTATTTCCTATCTTCGAAGTTAGAGTATCCTTTGCAAACTGGCTTTCTTCAAATCCTTCTTTTGCAAATATTCCTCCAGCCATCCGCGCATAAAGCGAATTAAGTATCACCGCATCTAACGACTTAGGATTAACAACCAGGTTTTTTAATGAAGAAGTGAGGTTATTCTTAAATCCTGCATCTCTGCTGAATCTCGGGTCGTATTGTACAGAACTCGATTTGTAAACAAATTCTTCAGCAAGTGCCGAACTAAACGATTTCGCAAAAGTAATTTCAGATGTTCCGTTTTCTGCACTCAATAATAAGGCGCATGCTCCATGTCCAAATGGTGTTGTTAGTTCTTTTCCTATTTCCGGAAATAGAACATCTGCGGCAATTACTAATATGTTTTTATATTTCCCTCCATCTATTAATTCACTTGCAAGCAGCAATGCATCAGTCCCGCTTCTTGCTCCAGTTGTAAAATCAAGTGCTGTTATTCCTTGTTTCAGATTTAATAAATCAGCAAGGTAAGAAGCATGGTAGCGGTTATGAAAAACAGGATTTGACGTTGCGAAAAATATTCCGTCAACATCATCTTTTGGAATTCCCTGCGAGGCTTCATAAGCCAAAGTAATAATATCCTCATCCGAAAAACAAATTGCTTTGGTCACACCTTTTCTTCCTTTCGGATGAAGGATGTTATCCTCAATTCTGAAATGAGGTAAAGCTATTCCGTATGATTTTATAAAACTCATTTCTTAAGCAATCGTTTTTGTTTCGTCTCTCATTGCCTCTGTGTAGGGTTCGTTTAGCAATTCAAACATTTTAGGTAAATCAAATTTCTTTGCAATTTTATTTTCTGCAAACACATAAAGCAATGCATCCATCGGTATCATCCCTGTTGTTTTAAGAAAATAAAATATCATATATAGTGAAGAGTTTTTTGCTCCCCCTCTTTCCCTGAATGGAAAATAAACAACCTCTGCTTTTGTTTCAGGTGCTGTAAGCGAGCTGTCAATAAACAGTTTCCCTCCTTTCATATTGGCAATTGTTTTACGAGCGTATTCAAGTCCGTCAGCCGATGTTACACACATCACATCAGGATTAGGTGAACCGGTATAAAGTATTTCTTCTGATGAGAGAATTACCTCTGCTGCCGAAAACCCTACCCCTACAGTCACCGGGTAACTTCCCTTTTTTGTTCCGTTCAATCCGGAAGTAATTCCGGCTTTCAACAAGAATTCTGCTGCTGCCTGCACTCCTTCTCCTGCCGAACCACAAAGCATCATACGAATAGGCTTTTCCAGTTGGGTAGGAAATAATGTCTTTATTGCATCTTCTTCATGAAACAATGATTTCAAATCAGTTTTCACTGTCGTTTGATAAGCTTCTGTTTCTCCTCTGTCAACAAATTTTTCAATTTTTAATCCTGCCGATTCTACCACTTTCGACAGTTTCATTCCCGGATTTGCTTTCACACCATAGCTTGGGCAAATTTCCATTACTTCCACCAACGAGAAACCTTTTCTCGAAAATGCCTCTGCCAGTTCTTTCGAAAAATCAGAGATACCTTCCAGCCTGCTCACATACGATACACCGTCAACAGCAGATATTAATTTGCAAATATCATAACCCGTCTTTTTACCACCATCGGGTAGGTAAGGTGTTTTAAATCCAAACGGAGTGAACTCGCTGGGTTGTCCTCCAGTCATACCGTACAGAAAGTTATTATGAATCACCACAGTCATGTTAAACCCATTGTGCGCAGCATCTATCAGGTGTTGCATACCAATCGTTGCTCCTCCGTCACCAATAAATACAATTACTTTTTTATCTGGATTGTTGAGTGCTGCCGAAACACCTGTCGCCAATGCAACTGAACGGCCATGCAATCCATGAACAGTATGTGTTAAAAATGATTTGTCAATGATTCCATGACATCCAATGTCGGTTACCAAGACTACATTCATTGGGTCGTAACCCAACAATTGCAATGCTTTTTCTGTGTTTGCCGCTATATGGTTATGGCCGCATCCTTTGCAGAAAGGTAATGGCGCATCTGTTAAAAAGTTTTTCATCTTCCGTTTTTATTTTGATAAGATAGCTTCTGCAATTCTTGCAGGTGTTATCATTTCAGCTATTCCGTTTACACCTGACACATTTTTATTTCCCCGTTCGCCAAAAAGAATGTTCTTAAATTGCCCTGTAAGATTTTCTTCTGCTATCACCACTTTTTTATACTTATCCATTATTTCGAAATAAATAGGAGGTACAGGCAGCATTGTTTTTACAATCAGCATCGATACTTTGTGTCCATCTGCTCTTACAGCATTCACAGCTTCACGGCAGGCTGCACTTGTTATTCCATATGACACTACTAAAGTATCCGCCCCACTTTGCTCATCATAATCGTAAAACAAATGCTCTGTTTTGTTTTGACGGTGTTTGTACTCCAGTCGCTTTGTGTTGTCTATCGCTTCTTTCGAAGTGTTTTGTATGATTCCTTTTTGGTCGTGAGTGGAAGCGGTAAATCTCACTTGATGTTCTGTATTGGCCACAGGCAAAAATTCAGGAACAAGTGTAGCTCCTGTTTTGTATGGCATATAAGTTTCTGTGCTGTTATAAAATGTGCGTTCTATCTTTTTTATTTCCGGTAAATTTTTCACCGAGAAACTTGACAAGGTCATTATCTCTTCTTTCGAAGTGAGGAGGACTACCGGTGTTCTTAGGTCAATAGCCATTTTCATAGCCTTTGCGGGCATTTCCCAGCAGTCTTTCATACTGCTGATACTTACAACTGGTAAAGGAAACCCTCCTGAAATAGCTCCTTGTAACAAACCTAAATCTCCCTGAGCACCGCAGGTAGCAGTTCCTGTAGCAGGTCCCAGACGTTGTACAAGGATAATCAGCATTGGCAATTCCATCATATACGCCATATTAATCGATTCCAGCATCAGCGCAAATCCGGGAAAGGAAGAAGCAGTTACAGGAAACTTGCCTGTAGTAGCATAACCACACATCCATTGAAGAGTGGATATTTCGTCAGGTGCAGCAAAAAAAGAAGGAAGACGTTCTTGAGAATACGAGTATAAAAGGTTGGCAGGCGTTATCGGGTATCCAATAAAAACATCTGCCCCAGCCCGTGCAACCGATTCTACAATCAATTCCGAACCATCCATTATTAACCGCATTTCTTTTTCTGCTGTTTCCATACTCTTGTTGACTTTCAATTTAATTTCGTCTTACAAAACTATTTATACTTACAGGAGTAAACTATGATATTAATCAGCCTTTGCGGAACTTATGTCATTTTAGAGGTTTCTGTTTTAGGAATGAAATTAGCTCCCTCTCAATTCTTAAAATGAAATCGGAATATTGATTAGCAACTAGGTTGGACGTGTTGTTCCGAAAGACAATAGGGGAGGAGAGTGTCTCAAGAAAGGGTTACCTTCATTATGAATATAACGAAACATTACAAATGCTATTATTTGTTGAATGAAGAAATTATAAAGCTAAGAATATGAAATGTCTCCATACCCTTTAAAACTCTTTATACTTCCAATATCCCCTTCCCGATATTGTTTTTCAGTATCTCTGATGTACCACCACCGATTAAGGTAAATCGGGCGTCACGGAAATAGCGTTGTACAGGGTATTCCATCGCAAAACCATAGGAAGCGAAAACTCGGGTTGCCTGGTCGCAAATATCATTAGCACATTCCGAAGCGTATAATTTTGCAATCATAGATTCACGTTGTCGAGGCATATTCTTTTCACTTAACCATGCTGCATAAAACACATAGTGTTTGGCGGTTTCTAACTGCACAGACATATCAGCAAATTTCATACGCATGGCTTGAAACGATCCGATTGGTTTTCCAAATTGCTCTCTCGTTTTTGCATATTCCACAGCATCTTCATAAGCAGCTGTGGCAACTCCAATCGCAAGTGCAGCAGTCATGATACGTATTTCAGCTAGTATCTCCATCAGGCATTTCGTTCCTCCACCTATTTGTCCAAGTAAATAATTTTTCGGAAGAACTACATTATCAAAACTAACTTCGCTGGTCACAGAGCCACACGCACCCATTTTCTCAATAGTTTTGCCAACCAGTACTCCTTTTAAATTCGCAGGCACAAAAAAGATAGAAAGCTGTTCATGATTATCAGTTCTTGCAAGTACAGTAAAAAAATCAGCAACCGGTGCTGATGTAATCCAAGTTTTTTGTCCGTTTAAAACAAAACCATCTTCCGTAACTTTGGCTATGGTTTTTACAGCCAGTAAATCACTTCCAGCATTGGGTTCTGTCATACAGATACCACCAATCTTATTTCCTTTTATTGCTTCCGCAAAATAAGTATTTCGTATTTCATCATCACCAAAACGATACAAAAAGTAAGTCCCCATCAATGATTGCATCGTGCAGGATGCCGCAAGAGAAAGCGAACCTCGAGACAATTCCATTACTGCCAAACAATACGATGTGATGTCCAACCCCGTACCACCGGCACTTTCGGGGTAACGCATCCCGTAAAAACCAAGTTCTCCAACTTGTTTAAATAAATCATGAGGAAACTTTTTTTCTTCATCAATTGCTGCAGCTTGTGATTTCACCTTGCGGTCAACAAAATCTTTGAAGGCTTGCTGTACCTGTTTTTGCAGGTCGTTTAATTCGAAATCCATTAGTCGGGTATTACAGCGGTTGCTTCTATTTCTATCAATGCGGGATGGTCCAATAGGTCCACCACAAAAATCATACTCATGCAAGGGTAATGATTTCCGATTACATCTTTCCAAATTCTCCCCAGTTCTTTTCGTGATGCAAGGTATTGATCACGGTCTTTGCAGAAGCAAGTCATTTTACAAATATGTTCCGGTTTGCCTCCTGCTTTGGTTACAACTGCAACAATATTTTTCAGCGCCTGTTCAAATTGAGGAGCCAGTTTATCGCTTGCAAATTTTTCTTCCGGTGTCCAGCCAACCTGACCGGCAAGATAAAGTGTTCTTCCTTTTACAGCAAGTATCCCATTTGAATACCCTTTTGGTGTGGGCCAACCATCTGGTAAAATTATCTCATGACTCATGATTTTATTTTTTTAGTCCATACAATTCCTTCGCTGCCTTCTTCGACACCACTTCATTCCTCACATCCTGCTTTACTCTTTCCTTATCTCGTTTTTTAGGATTTCCGTATCCGCCACCACCACCAGCTATCTGAAGATACAAAGTGTTATTTGGTATCCCATTTATAATATCTTTACTCATCGGAACTATCAGCCCCTCCTTACCTCCCCGAAGGGGAGGAATTGTTGCCGAATTAGTTTTACTTTTCGCGGATTTTGCGTTTGTCGCTCCCTTCCCTTTGGGAAGGGTTGGGGATGGGCTTCTCAATTCAATTTTATTCAGCACACTTCCTTTCCCGCCAAACAAGCCATAATTAGGCTCCACATCTCCATCACCAAACACCACCATCGTAGTATCATCTCCTCGAAGCATAATTTGAGTCACCGTTCCGAGTCCGCCCCGCCATTGCCCCGCACCGCCCGAATCGCATAAATATTCATGCTGAACGATCATGTGTGGTGTCTGCTGTTCGTACATTTCATAGTCCTGATCGAGCACTCCCCCCGAAGCGTCAATCATTCCTATGTGGTCGTAACCGTCATCTCCTTTCATCGCTCCGCTTCCTCCTTTTAATCCAAGAAAACAGATGTCAACATATTTTTTCCCTGTACGCGGATGATTGCCTGTAAACAGCGAACACAACAAGTGGTTCCATCCTGCAGTAATGCGCTCCGGCACCGCAGGACCCAACGCTTTAAATATTGCATCTGCCACCTGCGGACAAAGATGATTGCCGAATGTAGTAGCCGCAGGATACGATGCATTCAATATCGTTCCTTCCGGAACAATATATTTTAAAGGCTTTATCATTCCTTCGTTATGAGGAATATTAGGATTCACCATTTGCAAAAATGTAAGCGTAATAGCCGAACAGGTGGATGTATAAATTCCATTTACAAACCCTTTCGTTTGTGGCGAAGATGTCGAAAAATCAAAAGTAATATCTTCATCCTTCACCGTAATCACCGTCCTAATTGGGAATTTACTTCCTTTGTGTTTCCCATCGTAATACACCATGCTTCCTCCCTTATACACCCCATTCGGAATGTTTTTAATTTCCGCACGCATCATCTTTTCGGTCGAATCGAACAACGCCTGCTTATGCGATTCAAAAACGTCCAATCCGTATTTTCCCACAAAAGCCTGAAGCCTCCGTTCTCCCAACGTACAAGCTCCAATCTGTGCCTTGATGTCTTCCTGCACCATCGTCAGGCGGATGTTTGCAAATATCAAACTCCACACATCTTTCCGCAGTTTGCCTTTCTCATACAGTTTCACAGCAGGTATCCGCAACGCTTCCTGCCACACTTCCGTGGCATTCGGATTATACCCTCCCTGCACCGCACCGCCTATATCCGCCTGATGTCCTTTCGCTGCCGACCATCCAACCAGCACCCCCTCCTGAAATATCGGTTTAAATATCGCCACATCATTGTTCTGATTACCCATCGTGAACACATCATTATGAATAATCACATCCCCTTCATGTATATCATTTCCGTATTGCTCCAGTATCACCCTGCACACCGGACCCAGCGAAAACGACAGTATTGGCAGGTTTTCCGTCTGTTCCAGCATTTGTCCTTTGGCATCATACAAGCCCGTTACAAAATCTTTTGCTTCGCACAATATAGGCGACCGCGTTGTTTT
>JBAXQU010000121.1:0-7927 GCA_037131555.1 Bacteroidota bacterium | reverse complement strand
ATATTCTTGTTTGCCGTGGTATCTTGCTTATACAAGGAAAGAAATTGGATTATGGAGATTTAGATCACTAATCTAAACAGGCTTTGCTGAGCAGCAAAGCTTGATTAAACTTAAACAAATGATAAAAATTATCAAACTTGAGGAGTTAGCTATGTTGAGTTTTGCTATGTATCTGTTCAACGGTTTGGGTATGTCGTGGTGGTGGTTTACAGCATTCCTCTTTGTGCCCGATCTAAGCATGATTGGATACTTAGCAAATCCTAAAGTTGGTGCCCTTCTTTATAATTTTATACATCACAAAGCACTTGCTATTATTGTGTACCTTGCAGGAATCTATTTTAAGAACACTTCGCTTCAATTCACCGGCATTATTCTTTTTGCTCATTCGAGCATGGACAGAGTAATGGGCTATGGTTTAAAATATCAGGATAGTTTTAATAATACACATTTAGGTATAATTGGTAAAAAATAACATCAATATGAAAAATATCGCTCTTTTCTTTTCAGTAATTATTTTGTTTTCCGCTTGCAAAAAATCGGCAGACACCACCAAACCGGTTCGGAAGGATATAACTCAAGCTATTTATGCTTCGGGTAAAATATTTCCTTTAAACGATTATAAGGTATTTACCAAGCTTCCGGGGTATGTCGAAAAAATTAATGTTCACATAGGCGACACGGTTAAAGTGGGCCAACCGCTCATGACCATTAAAAGCGAAGTTAGCGAATTGAATGTAAATACCGCTAAAAATCTACTCGATCTTGCACAAAAAAATGCAAACGAAAACTCTGCTTACCTCACCGCACTCAAACAAGATGTGGCCACAGCTAAATCGAAATATGAACTGGATTCAATAAACTATAATCGCTATGTGTCGCTGATGAAAGATAATGCTACCTCAAGACTTAGCAGCGATCAGGCAAAAACGCAGTTTGATGTTTCGAAACAAAATTACCTCAAGGCGGTTAGTTCTCTTTCGTCTACACGTGATAAAATAAGAGTGGAGCTGGAGAATGCACAAATACAATATGACGCTCAGAAATCGAACAGAAACGATTATACCATTACTTCGGCTGTAAACGGACGTGTGTATGATATTCTGCCAAAAGAAGGCGAACTGGTGAACACCCAGATAATGGTAATGGAGATAGGTGATGTTTCTCATTTTGAAGTAGAGTTGAGTGTTGACGAAACAGATGTGTCGTTATTAAAATACAATCAGCAAATCGTATATGTGATAGATGCCTACAAAGATGCTGTGTTTAAAGGAAACCTTGTGGAGAGCTATCCACGAATCAATCAGAGCAACAAGACTTCGAAAGTAATGGCAACAATAACGCTGGATGCAGGCACCAAAATATTCTCGGGTATGTCGGTAGAAGCAAATATTATTGTGGCAGAGAAAAAGAACTCCATGGTTATTCCCCGTGAGTTTTTGGCAGAAGGAAATAAAGTAAAGAAAAAAGGAAGCGAAGAACTTACCGTGATTACAAAGGGAGCGGAAGATTTAGAATTTGTGGAAGTACTTAGTGGTATTGATGAAACTACCGAAATAGTGAAACCTTAACAGCAATGACACAAACACCGGTTATCAAAATAGCGTTAACACATTTGGTTGCTAAAAAAAGGCAAACCATTGTTGCCATGTTGGGAGTTACTTTTGGTATCGCCATCTTTATATTTCAGGCTGGTTTGATGTCGGGCTTTCAGGCTTATTTTATTGAAGAAACTGTTAACTCTACTGCCAACATTCGTATTTTTAATGAAGCTGAAAAGAACAGAAAAGGAATTATCAGCAAACTAAATGATGATAAAAATCACTGGAATGTGGTACAAAATCAAAAGCCGAAGGACGAACAAAACAAGATTAAGAATGGTTACCAGATAATTTCTATTCTTGAACGCGACCCACGTGTGGCTGGTGTTTCTCCTTTTCTGGGTTCGCAAGCTATCTTTAAAGTTGGTATTTCGCAGATAGCGGGTCGTGTTTCGGGAGTGGATATTATAAAAGAAAACATATTGTTTGATGTTTCGAAAAACATGAAACAAGGTGATATAACCCGACTGGAAACAATACCCAATGGAATTATTCTGGGCGATGGATTAGCTGACCTGCTAGGCGCAAAGATGGGCGACAACATTATGGTTACTTCTCCGCTTGGTGTTAATCTGGACATGAAAATTGTGGGTATTAATCACAGCGGATTAACAGAAGTAGACAAAAGCCGTGCTTACATAAACATTCGCAATGCTCAGAAATTACTGCAGGTTGATGGTTCGTACATAACCGACATCAATATTAAACTGAAAGATTTTGCCTTGTCCGAAGAGTTGGCCAAATATTATCACGCCAAATTTGGTTTCAGAGCCATCGACTGGAAAGAGGCAAATGCAAGTGTATTCAGCGTGTTTAAGATTCAGAACTTAGTTACTTACCTAATCATCATCTCCATTTTAATTGTTTCCGGATTTGGTATTTTCAATATTCTGATGATGATTATTTATGAGAAAATGCCCGACATTGCCATACTGAAAGCCATTGGTTATAAAGACAGCGACATCAAGAAAATATTTTTAACCGAATCGTTAATCATTGGTATTCTCGGTGGATTGTTAGGTTTGGTAATTGGTTTTATCATGCAAAAAATTGTGGGAAACATACGAATGGATATAAAAGGATTTGTGTCGATGGAATATCTTCACTTCAATTCTTCGCCCGGGTTTTATGTTTTTGCTTTTGTGTTCGGGCTTATTGCAACTTCCATTGCAGGGTATATTCCGGCTCGTAAAGCAGGTAAAGTGGATGCTATAGATATTATACGGTCGAAATAGAAATGGAAAAGATTAAAATAATAGAAACCAAAAATCTGAATAAATCTTTTCACGACCCTGTAGAATTTCAGGCGTTGAAAAATATTAATATCGAAATAGGACAAGGAGAATTTGTTGCTATTGTTGGTTCATCGGGTAGTGGTAAGAGTACTTTATTATATGTATTGAGTACACTCGATACCGATTATACCGGACATATTTATTTTGACGGAGATGATTTAAGTTTGAAAACAAAAAATCAATTGGCAGAGATTCGCAACGAGAAGATAGGTTTTGTGTTTCAGTTTCATTACCTCCTTCCGGAGTTTACTGTGCTGGAAAACGTTTGTTTGCCGGCTATGAAACTGGCCCGCTACAGCGATGCAGAAATAAAAGAACATGCGTATCAAAAACTAGATTTATTAGGGCTTCGCGATCAGGCATTAAAGAAAGCAAATAAACTTTCGGGTGGACAGCAACAACGTGTGGCCATTGCCCGTGCACTTATTAATCAACCTAAAATAATATTCGGAGATGAGCCAACCGGTAATCTCGATTCGAAAAACTCACAAAATGTGTTTGATATTTTTAAAGAATTAAAAGATAACTTCAATCAAAGCATAGTGGTGGTAACTCACGATATGCACTTTGCCGAGCGCACCGACCGCATCATTACCCTGAGTGACGGGGAGGTGGTGTAAGGACTGATTAAGCCCGGTGATTTCTTAATACAAAAACTTATTGTAAGGATAACGCTTTTGATGAAGTGCTTTCACCTCATCATAAAGTACTTTTTTAAACTCGTCCATGTGGTCTTTATTAATAGCCGAAATAAACAAACAAGGCATTTCGAGTTTGTTCATCCAGGTTTTTTCGAGCTGATCGAGGCTGATGTTTCGTTTGGTAATAGGAGATAAATCGTCTATTTCTTTTTCGTCAAATGTAAATGCATCGGTTTTGTTAAACACCATTATTACGGGCTTATCGCCTGCACCGATATCGGTTAATGTTTGATTCACTACATTTATCTGGTCTTCGAAACCTGCATGAGATATATCTACCACATGTAATAAAACATCGGCTTCGCGCACCTCATCTAATGTTGATTTAAACGATTCGATAAGTGTGGTAGGCAATTTGCGAATAAATCCTACTGTATCCGAAAGCAGAAAAGGTAAGTTTTCTATCACCACTTTTCGCACTGTAGTATCAAGCGTAGCGAATAATTTATTCTCTGCAAACACATCGCTTTTGCTAAGCAAATTCATAATGGTGCTTTTGCCTACATTGGTATAACCTACCAATGCCACACGAATAAGTTCACCTCTGCTTTTGCGCTGTGTTTCCATTTGTCTGTCGATGGTAGTTAGCTTTTCTTTAAGAAGAGCTATACGGTCGCGAACGATACGTCTGTCGGTTTCTATTTCTTTTTCTCCGGCTCCTTTCATACCAATACCACCTTTAATACGGTCGTGGTGACTCCACATTTTGGTAAGTCGAGGAAGAAGGTATTGATATTGGGCCAGCTCCACCTGAGTTTTGGCATGTGCTGTGCGAGCACGCGATGCAAAAATATCGAGAATAAGAGTGGTGCGGTCTAATACTTTTATTTTATGTTTTGGATTGGTATTAATATCCTTTTCGATGTTGCGTTGCTGAGCAGGACTCAACTCATCATCAATAATAACAATATCTATGAGGTTTTCGTTAACAAAGGTGCGAACATCGTTAAGCTTACCCGAACCAATAAACGTGCGTGTGTCGGGATGTTCGAGACGCTGGGTGTAACGCTTTTTGATGGTAGCACCGGCAGTATCGGCCAAAAACTCCAACTCATCAAGATATTCTGTAATGGTTTCTTCGTCCTGATTTTTATTAATCAGACCAATGAGTACAGCTGTTTCTTTTTTTGATGATGTGTCGTGCACGAGATAGATTTGAGTATTGAGATGTTAGATTTGAGTATTGAGATATTAGATTTGAGTATTGAGATATGAGATGTGAGATTACGAATTAGCTTAAGTAACCCCATCTCACATCTCATATCTCACATCTCATATCTACTTTTTTAAAGTCATTACATAAGCCACTACAGCATTTATTTCCTGGTCGTTCAAAAAGTCTTTGTAAGGAGGCATAGAACTTTTGCCTTTTCTTACTTGTTCTTTCATTTGCTCCATATTTTTTTGCGAAATGGTAAGATTAATTCCTCCTGCACCATTGGCACCTTCCACTCCGTGACAACTTTGGCAATAGGCCGAATACAGCGCTGCTCCATGTTTTAAGATATCGTAAGTTGGTAAACTTGCATTGGCCAACACAGGGTCTATTTCTTGTTTTACTATTTTCTTTTTGTTCATTTCGGCAAAGCCGTAAGCCATTATGATAAGCAACATGGACAAAACAGCCAGTATTTTATTGCCTTTCTTAAACCCGATAACTGCAAGAGGAATGGAAACCAACACAAATATTATTTTTATAATTAATAGTTTGGATGCTCCGGTTTGCATAATTAAATAAACTCCTGTTAGCAGAAAAAGTGTGCTGACAATCATTTCGGGAACTTTAACTACCTTGGTAAACTTAGCAAGGGCGGTGTTTTTGTTGCTTACCAGCAAAATGGTTTTTACGAGATAAACAATTAAAAATATGTTTACCGAAATTAAATGGGTTAAAAAAATTGCTCTGAACATAGGTTTTGGTTTTAGTTGGTTTTAATACTTGGTTTTTTAAAAGCCGACAAAAGTAACAAAAATCCTTATCACTTTGAGTGGTTATGGAGGGTGTTGTGTTGGTAATCGTTTAAACAACATAACGCCTCACCCCCGGCCCCTCTCCAAAGGAGAGGGGTGACTATGCACAAGCTAAATTTATGTTTCAGTAAGTTTCGCCCCCTCTCCTTTGGAGAGGGGATAAAGGGGTGAGGCGAAAAGAGGAAGATTATAGTAGCATTTGTATTTGGTAAAGAAACGCTACTGCTTCACAAACTTCTTTCGTTGTATTCCTTTATGGGTTATTACTTCTATAAAGTACAAACCTTGGGGAAGAGAAGATATATCTAAAAGCCCCTCCCTATTTCCCCGAAGGGGAGGAGATAATAGTACACACGCTCCTATACTATTATATATCTTTACTTCTCCCAGCTTAAGATTATCATTGGTGGTTATTTTTATTTCGCTGTTGGCGGGGTTGGGGGAGATGGTTAGGGTATTAATATCTGTTATTTCCTCCACCCCATCCCCCGTACAATCCACCACACTTATATCATCTAGGTAATAGTATGCGCCATCATATATTCCACCTGGATTAGCTTGCGAATTCGTATTTGCAGGGTTATGAAAATTACCAATGGTCATAAATTTTTCTCCACCAGTAGCCGTAAAACTACCTGAAACAAGCACCCAGTTTGCAGTATCTGTTATTATATTTCCCAATAGATTTTCTATCTGGGGAACAATTGTATCAATCGAGGATGATAGAGTTAATAAACTATCATTTGAAAAATATGCCCCTATATTACTAATGGCATGTTGAGAAACGGAAGCAAGTGAAACATAAAATTCTACACAATATGTTCTATTTGTAACTAAAGTATAAGACAAAGGCACTTCAATATATTCACGTTCATTAAATGTACTAATGCTTGACCAGAAACCAGCATAGCCTATACCAGTTCTGGCCAATTGATATCCTAATGCATTTATTGGGACACTAATTCCAGTCAAGCTATTGATAGGAGCACAAGAATTAAATAAATCTGTTGATGAACCTGATGTAGTATTTCCTCCAATAAAATATGCAGGTTGAAACCATGGAGGGGCAAAGTAAATCTGACTATTAGCTGTAGGACAATTGGTAATAATTTCAAAGCTTGGATTTGGGACTAGGTTTTGAGAAAAAGCTAAATCATGCAGAAACAAGTTGAGCACGAAAAGAAGGAAGTAAATTATTTTGGACTTTTTCATCAAACAAATATACATATATAATAAGTATAAGGTAAAAAAAATCCTGCCAAAGGCGTTGGCAGGATTTTAGTTTTTAAATTAAAACAAGGTAATGGTTATAGAAGTTTGGTAGAAAACACACCGCTGGGTGCGCTCATGCCTGCCGCATTTACCGAATAAGCTACAAGCGATACCGATGTAAAAGTAGACAATCCGCGAACGGTTTGTTTGGCTTTTCCTTTCGGAATAATACGTATGCCTTTGGCTCCGTCAGGTATAATAAGTGTGTTGTTGCTATCTAATATAATATCGTACACACCATTTGTAAAAATAACATAGGTAACCGATTTGCAACCTATGGGTAAATTCTCAATATAGAGTTTTAAGTTACCACCCGATTTAGGTGTCAATTTAATAGCAGTTATAGGTTCGGTAATAGTAGCGCGTGTTTTGGTTAAAGAGGTGGGAGTAAATCCGCAGCCAATAATAATAACGGGGTCACCGCTTGCACATTCGTCTACATAAGTTATTTGCAAATGTAGTTTTTCATCCAAATTAGTTACTGCATTGGTAAATGCAATTCGTTCTTCATCGTCACCCAGTCGGGTGGGATAAGTGCTTCTGACAGCGCTACAGGCTTCCGTCATATCCGATAAAGGAACTGTTGGCGTGGGCACTGATGAGTTGCTTGTCATTTTAGTTACTGATGTTTCGCCTTGAGAGGCCATTGCTAGTGGGTCGCTTTTAACCCACGTTACTTTACATACTTGTTTTTGTGCCATGTTTTTAAAGTTATAGAATTAAAATTATTATTAATTGTTCTGCAAAGATATAAATAAATATTATTACAAAATACATTTTTATGACAAGTTGTTAATAAATTATGGAGCACATAAAGACTAGACCATTGCGAATATTATTAATTGATATCTGTAAAGCCCAAAAAGCAGGTTTTTGGAAGAAGTTGATAAGTTGCCGGGAGAAGATTGCTTACTGAAAATCGAAAATTGCATGTTTCGAAAAGAAGATTGCATGTTTCTGAGAGAAGATTGCATGTTTCTGAGAGAAGATGATAAGTTGATGAAAGAACTTGATATGTTGCTGCGAGAACTTGACATGTTGATGAAAGAACTTGATATGTTGATGCGAGAACTTGATATGTTGATGCGAG
>JBAXQU010000120.1:0-8041 GCA_037131555.1 Bacteroidota bacterium | reverse complement strand
ACAAGCCCGTTACAAAATCTTTTGCTTCGCACAATATAGGCGACCGCGTTGTTTTGGTCAGCGATATACTCATCTCATCCGTTATAGATTTAAATGCCCGCTGAAATATCGAAACTAGTATTTTATCTATTTGCATAAGCTTAACTTAGTTTTTATGGTGTAAAACTATTTATACCTCCTTCCATAAACTATGATATTAATCAGCCATTTAGAATTCTATTGTTCATTTAATTAATGTTCCCAAAAATTAGACTTAAAAAGGTCAAAAGAAACCTCATTGTTTTAACAAATAAACTAGAATAAAAAAGAAAACAAAGCACATTAACGAAGGAGTAAGATTAGCAAAGTAATCAAATTTGTGTCTGGAAAAAACAATGAATAAGCAAAGTGTACATGTTTTTGAACATTTAAAGGAAGAAATCTTGAATTCCCTAAAAGTAATCAGGGAAAATTAGCAATTCTTATTGATCAATCAAATTCAACTTTAATTACTTTGTGACCTAAGGGAAACCGAAAAAACACTTAAATAAACTGACATTTTGTCACGTTTCGTTTTTTTGACTACTTTTGCAACCCATAAAATAAAGATGCACGAAAACAAAGAAATAGACGAAAGTAAACAAGGTGAGGCTTTAATGATAGAATCGCCTGCCACCAAAGGAGGAAAAAAACTTTTCCTAGAAAGTTATGGTTGCGCTATGAATTTTTCAGATTCCGAAATTGTTGCATCAATACTTAAAGATCAAGGATTTTCTACTACTCAGGATTTTTTTGAAGCAGATGTAATATTCGTTAACACGTGCGCTATTCGCGAAGGAGCCGAACAGCGCGTTCGTAAACGTTTAACCGAATACAGAAAAGCTAAAAAAACAAATCCTGACTTAATTATCGGAGTATTGGGATGTATGGCCGAACGACTGAAATCTCAATTTCTGGAAGAAGAGAAATTGGTAGACATCGTTGTTGGTCCGGATGCATACAGAAGTTTGCCCCAATTAATAGAAACAGCAGAAACCGGGCAGAAAGCGGTAAATGTTTTACTTTCGAAGGAAGAAACCTATGCCGACATTGCTCCTGTACGTTTGGGAAGTAATGGTGTAACCGCATTCATAAGCATTACTCGTGGATGTGATAATATGTGTGCATTTTGTGTAGTTCCTTTTACCAGAGGACGCGAACGAAGCCGAGACCCAGAATCCATAGTTAACGAAGCAAAAGATTTGTTCGAGAAAGGATATCGAGAAGTAACTTTACTTGGTCAAAATGTTGACTCCTACCTCTGGACAGGTGGAGGTTTGAAAAAAGAAAACCCCACAGCACAAGAGCTATCAGAAGCAACTACCTTTGCTCAATTGATGGAAAAAGTAGCACTCATTCATCCTGATTTGAGAGTTCGATTCAGCACTTCTCATCCAAAAGACATGAGTGACGAAGTGCTTCATATCATTGCAAAACATGATAACATTTGCAGTTATGTGCATTTGCCAGTGCAATCGGGCAATTCGAGAATACTTGAGATGATGAACAGAGGTTATACCCGTGAATGGTATCTCAACAGAATTGCAGCAATCCGAACCATTATTCCAGATGCAGCTATTTCGATGGATATCATCACAGGCTTTTGCTCAGAAACAGAAGAAGAACACAAGGACACCCTTTCGCTAATGGAAGAGGTGAAATACCATTTCGGATATATGTTTGCATACAGCGAACGCCCGAAAACATTGGCAGAACGCACCTACAAAGACGATGTGCCAGAAGAGATTAAAAAAAGAAGACTTCAAGAAATTGTAGATTTGCAATTGAAACATTCTGCAGAACGAACTAAAGAAGGGGTTGGGAAAGTTTTCAGGGTGCTTGTAGAAGGAGTTTCCAAAAAATCGTCAGAAGAATTGTACGGAAGAAATTCACAAAACACAGTGGTTGTTTTTCCGAAAAAGAATCATAAAAAAGGGGATTACGTTAATGTACTTGTAGACAATTGCACTGGCGGAACCCTTATAGGGAAAGCTATTGATTAAAAATTTAAATATATTTATATGACCATTCAAGAGATTAAAAACAGATTCGGAATCATTGGTAGTTCGCCATTGCTCGACAGAGCAATTGATATTGCGAAGCAGGTTGCACCAACTGATTTAACAGTGCTTATTACTGGAGAAAGCGGAACAGGAAAAGAAGTTTTTCCTCAAATTATTCATGCGCTTAGCGCTCGTAAGCACGGGCAGTACATTGCTGTTAATTGTGGTGCTATACCCGAAGGAACGATAGATTCAGAATTATTCGGTCATGAAAAAGGTTCTTTCACAAGTGCTCACGAAGCACGTAAAGGTTACTTTGAAGTAGCTAATGGTGGAACTATTTTTCTGGACGAAGTAGCCGAAATGCCTTTGGCTACACAAGCCCGACTACTTAGAGTGCTCGAATCGGGAGAGTTTATGAAAGTCGGTTCTTCTAAAGTTTTAAAGACTGATGTTCGGATAGTGGCCGCAACGAATGTAAATATTCCTCAAGCCATCGAAAAAGGGAAATTCAGAGAAGATTTGTATTACCGATTGAACACAGTGCCTATCAATGTTCCACCTTTGCGCGAACGCAAACAAGACATCTTTTTATTGTTCCGTAAATTTGCTTCCGATTTTTCAAACAAATACCGAATGCCTACTATCAAGTTGGATGCTGAAGCTGAACAACTTTTGACTAGTTATTATTTTCAAGGAAATGTTCGTCAATTGAAAAACATTACTGAACAAATATCGGTGATTGAAAAGCAACGAGATATCAATGCAAGTATTCTGGTTAGCTATTTACCACAGCAACAGATATCGCAATTGCCAGTGGTAATGAACAACAATGCGCAAGCAAATAGTGATTTTAATGAACGGGATTTACTCTATAAAGTGCTGTTTGATATGAAAAAAGATTTAACAGATTTGAAGAAAATTGTTGTTGACTTAATCGAAAACGACAGTCAACTCAATCAGGATTTTCAACCAGAGAATGCTCAAATAATTAAAAAGCTTTATCAAGAAGTAGGAACAGCCGAAACTCCAATTCAGTTGGGATACAATGCTCCAACCACAGTGGTGAAAAAGGTGCAAGAGCAAATACCTGTGCAGGAAGTAATGGAAGAGCCTCTTTCGTTGCAAGCTGTAGAAGCTGAACTGATAAAACGAGCTTTAATAAAACATAAAGGCAAACGAAAAAAGGCGGCTCAAGAATTAGGAATAGCCGAACGTACCTTGTATCGCAAGATTGACGACTATCATATTACCGAACCTGTTTATACAAAACAAAAATCATTCACACCAAAAGCTCCGATTGAAAGAAAGCGTAAATCGAATAAGTAAATGAAATTGGAAAACATCCAGAGAATGAATCATTTTTTGAAACTTACATTGATAAACAGTTGTCTGCTTGTTTGTCTGATGTTATCTAGTTGCAAGGTTCATTATTCGTTTAGTGGTGCTTCCATTCCTCCCGAAGCAAAAACAGTTTCGGTACAGTATTTTCAGAACAATGCATCACTGGCTCCGCCAAGTATGAGCCAAGCTTTTACCGAGGCATTGCGCGACAAACTAAGTTCGCAGACACGATTGGGATTGGTAAATAAAGGAGGCGATTTGAATTTCGAAGGTAGCATTACTGGTTATGTAACTGCTCCAACAGCCTTACAAAGTAACGACCAGTCGGCATCAAATCGATTGACGATAACGATAAGTGTAAAATACACTTGCTCATTCGACCCTAAGAAAAATTTCGAACAAACTTTTTCGCGCTTTGCTGATTACAAAGGCAACGAAAGTTTATCGTCAAAAGAAAACGACTTGATAAAAGATATAAATGATCAATTGGTTCAAGATATTTTTAACAAGGCTTTGAATGATTGGTAAGGCATGAATAGAAATCAATTCATATCGTACGTTGAAAATCCTGATAAATTATCGGAAAAGGATGCCGTATTGTTAGCTTCATTGGTAAAGGACTTTCCTTATTTTCAAACTGCACATTTGCTGTATGCAAAAAGTTTGCACAATCAAAGTAGCATTCATTACAATAATCAACTGAAGGTAACTGCTGCGCATGCCACTGATAGAAAGGTGTTGCATCGGTTGATTACAAAACAAATGGAAGAAGAGCCAATACTTCCGATTGAAGTGGTTCAGGAGAAATTGGTGGAGAAGCAGATTGAACAGCAAGTGAGAACTAGTGTGCTGGAAGAGGTGGCTGAACATAAAATAGAACTTGTAATTGAGGATATTCCTATTGTTGAAACCAAGGTTGAAATTGTTGAACTTCCACCAATAGTCGTAGCCGAAGAGAAGGTGGCCGAAGTGATTGAACAACAGCTCAAGGAAGAAGAGCAACCTGTCGAAGTTCCTGAACAGAAAGAAGAGCCGAGCATTGAACCAATTGCGGAGCCAACGATTGAAGAAGTGCCATTGGTAATTGAAACCCGTGAAACGGGATTGGGAAATCTGGAAAGGGAAATAATTTCGGAAGCAGTGAACTCGAGTTACGAGATAGAAATTTTGAGCCAACCTCCGCTATTTGTTCCTAAGCCAGAGGAGGACGAAAAACAAGAAACGGTTTCCACCAACTTTGTGTTGAACACCCCTCAAAACGAATCGGCTGAAGAGCCAACCGAAACAACACCGTTAACCATCGAGTCCTTGTCGTTTGTTGATTGGTTGAAACATCTGGAAACCGGTGAAACCAAAGTAGAAAAGCCAAAAACAAAAACCGAGCCTAGTGAAACCAAATTAGACGCATTTACCTTGATTGATAAGTTTATCAAAGAAGAACCTAAGATAAGCCGACCTAAAGTAGAGTTCTATAATCCGGTGAATAAAGCAAAACAATCGGTGGCCGATGACATCACTTTTGTGAGCGAAACACTAGCAAAAATATATGTTTTGCAAGGCAATTATACCAAAGCTTTGAAGGCTTACGAAAATTTACATTTGAAATATCCAGAAAAAAGGCTTTACTTTGCAGCCCAAATAAAAAATTTGAGGAAATTAATTAATCAACAAAGCAATAAATAATAACAAAAATCAACAATGGGAACCATCATTTCAGTATTAATCATCATCGTTTGTCTTCTTCTGATATTAGTCGTTTTAGTACAAAATTCAAAAGGCGGAGGTTTAGCTTCTTCTTTTTCATCATCCAACCAAGTAATGGGCGTTCGCAAAACAGCCGACTTCTTAGAAAAAGCGACTTGGACACTTGCTATCGCATTATTGGTGCTTAGCCTAGTATCAACAGCATATAACAAACCAGCTGAAGGAACAACTCAAGCAGCAGGTACTGAGTCGGTATCGCGTAAAATGGCAGGCGAAAGCACTGGTGGCGCTCCTGCTCCGGCAGCAGCTCCTGTAAAACAAAATGCACCTACGCCTGCACCAGCACAAGCTCCAAAACCCGAAAAAAAATAAAAAATAACTAAACAACACTTAAAAAATGTCAGGATGGCAACCTCATCTCTGACATTTTTTTTGTTTTCTGACTAATTGACTGCAATTTTGTCCGATATTTTACTTTGGTACAATATCTGACTAGAGGCAAACGAAAAAACTAATTTTAATAACTAAGTTTAACTTTTAATAAATAAATAAAAATGGCAAAAACAACTAGTAAAAGTAGTATTACACCATTGGCAGACAGAGTGATTATAGAACCGGCTGCCGCTGAAGAAAAAACCGCTGGAGGAATCATCATTCCTGATACAGCTAAAGAAAAACCTCAACGCGGTAAAGTGATTGCGGTGGGTGCAGGTAAAACCGATGAACCAATGACTGTGAAAGTTGGTGACGTAGTATTGTATGGTAAGTACGCTGGTACCGAGATACAAGTGGACGGTAAAGATGTGCTTATTATGAGAGAAAGCGATATTTTCGCTATCGTTTAAGTTTAAATTCGAAAAAACAAAATTCAAAAATTCTAATTATTTTAACAAAAAAACAAAATGGCAAAAGAAATATTATTTAATGTAGATGCTCGCGACAAACTGAAAAAAGGTGTTGACGCTTTGGCTAATGCAGTGAAAGTGACCTTAGGTCCGAAAGGAAGAAATGTAATTATCGACAAAAAATTTGGTTCGCCTAGCGTTACCAAAGACGGTGTTACAGTGGCTAAAGAAATAGAATTGCAAGATCCTGTAGAAAACATGGGTGCGCAAATGTTGAAAGAAGTAGCTTCCAAAACTGCTGATGCAGCTGGCGATGGTACTACCACTGCTACTGTTTTGGCTCAAGCTATTGTTACAGCTGGTTTGAAAAACGTGGCTGCTGGTGCTAACCCTATGGATTTGAAACGTGGTATTGACAAAGCGGTGAAAGCTGTGGTTGAAAACCTTGCTAAACAATCGCAAAAAATAGGTGACGACAACAAAAAAATTGAACAAGTGGCTACCATTTCGGCTAACAATGATAACACCATTGGTAAACTGATAGCTGAAGCTATGAAACGCGTGAAAAAAGAAGGCGTTATCACGGTAGAAGAAGCAAAAGGTACCGAAACTACTGTAGAAGTGGTAGAAGGAATGCAATTCGACAGAGGGTATATCTCTCCTTATTTTGTAACCGATGCTGACAAAATGCAAGTGGTGATGGAAAGTCCATTGATTTTGATTACCGATAAAAAAATATCGAGTATGAAAGAATTGCTTCCTGTGCTTGAAAAAGCAGTACAAACCGGAAAACCTATCTTGATTATTGCCGAAGATGTGGATAGCGATGCATTAGCCACTTTGGTGGTGAACAAAATTCGTGGTTCGCTTAAAATAGCTGCTGTAAAAGCTCCAGGATTTGGCGACAGAAGAAAAGCAATGTTAGAAGACATCGCCATACTTACTGGAGGTACATTGATTTCGGAAGAAAGAGGTTACAAATTGGAAAATGCCGATTTGACCATGCTTGGTAATGCCGAAAAAATAACCATCGACAAAGACAATACTACTGTGGTAGGCGGAAAAGGCAAAAAAGCCGACATCACTGCACGTGTAGGTCAAATAAAAGTACAAATAGAATCTACTACATCTGATTACGATAAAGAAAAACTGCAAGAACGTTTGGCTAAATTGGCTGGCGGAGTAGCTGTGCTTTACGTAGGTGCTGCCACCGAGGTAGAAATGAAAGAGAAAAAAGACCGTGTTGACGATGCTTTAGCTGCTACACGTGCTGCTGTAGAAGAAGGCATTGTACCGGGAGGTGGTGTGGCATATATCCGTGCTATTGACGGACTCGAAAAAATGAAAGGTGCTAACGATGACGAAACCACTGGTATTGCCATTGTGATACGTGCCATCGAAGAACCATTACGTCAGATTGTTATCAATGCAGGTGTTGAAGGTGCTGTTATTGTTCAAAAAGTACGCGAAGGAAAAGCCGACTTTGGATACAATGCTCGTACCGATAAATACGAAAACCTATATGCTGCTGGAGTTATCGACCCTACTAAAGTTACCCGTGTGGCTTTAGAAAACGCTGCTTCTATCGCTTCTATGCTTTTGACCACCGAATGTGTGTTGGCCGAAATTAAAGAAGACGAAAAAGGCGGAGGAATGGGCAACCCAGGAATGGGCGGCATGGGTGGAATGATGTAAGTTCTACCAAATGTTCTGAAAAAGAGGAATAACGTAAGTTGTTCCTCTTTTTTTTGCCCCTAAAAACCAACAACTAACAACTAAATCTCAAATCTAATATCTCAAATCTCACATCTATTTAGGGCAGGCAGTTCATCACACTTCGTTTCCTTTCGTCCTGCTTTCCGTTTCAATCTTTTTCTTTGCCCGAAAAGGTCAAAGAAAAAGGATTTCCACTTCAATCAGGTGCAGTTAGTCAGCTCATCACGCTTCGTAACCTTTAAGTATACTCATAAAAAAAAGCCCCGAACAATCATATTCAGGGCTTTTTTCATTTCGCGCAAAATCCTTGTTACTATTCACTTTTCGCTGTTCACTACCTATGTTTTGGTTCGAGGTCGGGTCTGTTCAATAAACTGTGTCAGGTTAAAATTATTTACCTTTGTATGTTGA
>JBAXQU010000119.1:0-8071 GCA_037131555.1 Bacteroidota bacterium | reverse complement strand
GTGTCGGGTAACATGTTACGCACATGGTTTTGTTTTCGGAATGTGTCGGGTAACAAGTTACGCGCATGTTTTGTAATCTGTAAACTATATGTCACTTTTTTTAGAGTTTATTTTGTTTTCAGAAATTCATAAATATCAATAACATAACAAAAGAAATTGTAAATAATTAAAAATGAAAAACAATAGTTAAAAGAGAATGCAGTGTAATAAAAAAGCCCCTTACATCTCTGCAAGGGGCTTTTTTTATTGCACCACTTCACTATTCTATTGTTCAAATGTTCGTTTGTTTGAACAATTGCCTACTGCAAAATTGCAAAATTGTCTTTGCGCCTTTCAGTCTTCGCGGTAAATTAAACCCGCAAAGGCGGTTTTATATTAATATTTAAGGAACCCCAAGAAAGGCGAAAATGATAAATTGAAATCTTATACACCAGCCAAAAGTGTTTTCGGAAATCGCTTTCTTACTTTTCGCTCAATTCTATTTTAACCACAAGAACATGAGAAGCCACCTTTTTATTCGAATCGGGAATTTGAAAAGAATATAATCCGGTTGACTTTGTTTTAAATTGAACTTTAGCATTTTTATTTCCCAATACTTCTGCACTTTTAATAGGAGTGGAAAAAGCAGGTAAATCAAACGAAACTGGAAGTTGGTCTGTTTCGTTTTGCAATAAACAGATGGCATAAATCAGGTTTCCGTTTTTTGTAAACACCCAATTATTATACTCATACGGAGCCACAGGTATGGTGTTGTAAATTGCCTCCCCATTAATCTTCATCCAGTCGCCAATGTCATGCAATCTCACATAGGCCGTAGAATCTAATTCGCCATTAGCATTTGGAGCGATGTTCAAGAGTAAGTTACCACCTCGCGAAACAATCTTTGCCAGTGTTTGAATAATTTTTTCGCTTGACTTATAGGTATCATTTTTTATCCAACTCCACGATGTTGCCATGGTCATACACGTTTCCCATGGAAAAGGCAATGGTTTGTCGGGTATAGATTGTTCGGGAGTTAAATAATTTTGATTCTCACCTTCCACATCTCTGTCCACCACTATCAAACCGGGTTGGTAAGTCCTACACATTTTTGCAATGCTACTCATCCCTATATCTTGATTATTATCAAATCTCGAATTTCTTTTTTCTCCTTTCATGCTTGGCCTCACCCAGCCTCCATCGAGCCAAAGTATATCAACCTTTCCATAATTTTTCATCAATTCTTCAATTTGATTGGTTGTGAATTTTATATAATTGTTCCACTTTTCAGGATATTTTTTAATGTCGTAATTAGGATTTCTATCCATTGGTGGGAAATACGGATTCCAATAATCAGGGCAATGCCAATCGGGTTTCGAGAAATAGGCACCTATCAAAAATTGTTGTTTCCTAAAAGCTTTAAAGATTTCTTTTGTTACATCAGCATGTTCGTTTTTGGAAAACGGACAAGCTGCATCCGTAATTTTATAATTAGTTTGTTTAGTATCAAACATACAAAACCCATCATGGTGTTTGGTAGTAAATACAACATATTTCATTCCTGCGGCAGCCGTTGCTGCTGCCCACTTTTCAGGGTTGAACTTTTCGGGATTAAAAGTTGTTTTTAAGTTTTCGTACTGTTTTTTATACTCTGAATAATCTTTTGAATATACACCCTTACGAGCGCACCATTCTTCATCTTCTGGGCAAATACTCCAGCTCTCCACAATACCCCATTGGCTATAGGCGCCCCAGTGCATCAGCAATCCAAATTTTAAATTACTCCATTGTGCTAATTTTTTTACAACCAACGAATCGGTCGGAGCTATATATTTTTGTTGATTTTCTTGTGATGGCGAAATTTGAACAAGCAAGAAGAAAAGAAATGCGGTAATTGTATATTTCATTTTATGTAGAATAGAATTATTTTGCAAAGATACATTTATCCGAATCGGAGCGCATCACTCCTTTTATATTTTCAGATGTTGTTTATCTTCCAATAAAAGTATCACAATTCACCCTATTATCAGGCATTTTTTCAAGGGCCAAATTGTCTTTGCTTCTTTCAGTCTTCGCGGTAAATTAAATTATAAATTCTTTTTAATTTCCTCTATTTGCAAGATATGACGAGAGGTGTGGTGAATAAGAAAATGCACCCAATCGGTCTTGGTCATTTCGCCCAAAAACTGGTGTTTGAAAGTTTGAGTTTCGAGTTCGATAGGATGACGCTGCAGGTGGTCGGTAATTTTATCGATGATGATGTTGATGTTTTGTCGGGCTTCATCAGCCGTTTTCAATCGGCCTTTGGGGCGCACAAAATCGGGTGCCGATACTTTATACCCTCTATTGGTGAGCATGGTATTGAGTTTTTGGTCACCATATCGTTCGGTAGGTTGGCTGTCGGCATCAGCACTTGCGGGCATAGCGAGTATTTTGGCAATGCCTACATCCACCAGAAAAACATGTTCTACGTTTTGCAAAATGCTCCAGCTTTCGGGTTTGGGGCAATGGTTCAATTGCTCGGTGGTAAGCAACTGAAACGACTGAAACAAGTCGTGAGTATTGCTTATTATCTTGTTTGTTAAGTTCGTCATTCGGTTAAGCGCGCTTGGTATAGCTGCTTGGCTAATGCAAGCAGAGCTATGGAAAACAGAAAGGAGGAATTAAATTTCGAAAAGTTCGAACACGTACGATTCCATAATTTGGTTGGCCAGAAGTTTTTTGCATGCTTCGTCCACCTTGCTATTTGCCATTTCCTTGGTGCTTGCTTCTATCTCTAGGGTGATGTGTTTACCGATACGCACGTTTTGAATTTCGGGAAGGCCTAAGTTTTTCATGCTTCCGGTTACGGCTTTTCCTTGTGGGTCGAGCAATGCTTTTAAAGGCATCACATCAATTTCTGCTCTGTAGTTCATTTTTTAGTTGTTGTATTATTAATAATGGATAAAAAGAGGTACAAAAATATAATTATTGGCACTGCGATGAATTGAAATACTATCAACAATACCAAAGAACTTATTAAGAATAGGAAACGTATTTTGTTGTCGGCCCAAGTTAGGTTCTTGAATTTGAGGGCAAACAAAGGCAGTTCGGCCACCATCAGAAAACTCATGAGGATGCTGATGATGATGAGAAAATAAATGTTGAGGATGAGCGAACTCACCGGCACATCAAACAAGGTAGGTTGAAAATGATTGATTAACGGCAACGAACAAAACAACATGGCCGAAGCAGGTGTGGGCACACCAATAAAGGAAGATGTTTGACGCGTGTCGATATTGAACCGAGCTAAACGAATGGCCGAAAAAATAGGGATGAGAAAAGGGACAAAAAGCGACAATACATAAAGCAGCGGAGCCAACGATTGAGAACCCGATGCAAGTTGTGCTTCATATGATTGATGCACCAATTCGAACATCACCATGCCGGGCACTACCCCAAAGGTAACCATATCGGCCAACGAATCGAGCTGTTTGCCAATTTCGGAATGTACCTTCAGTAGGCGAGCCATCAACCCATCCAAAAAATCTAACACAGCAGCAATGCCAACCAAATAAGCCGATTCAACCAAATGACCCCTTAGTGCCATCACAATGGCTATGCATCCGCAGAACAAATTACCACATGTAATGGCATTGGGAATGTGTTTTTTGATATTCATTGTTTGCGAAATTAACAAAATTTATTGACGCAAATAATGCAAGCCAAAAGGTAAACTCCTTTTCGTTTGATTTATCAAGCATTGAAACAGTGGATGAAAAGCGAACAAGTAACAGGAAGATGAAGATTCGGAAAAATAATTTCGCACGCTTATGGAATTTTCAATTACCTTGCATCTTATGATTAGTTCAAGAAACATTTTATAGATTAAGGAACATATTGAATGTGCTTTTTTTAATGACCTCACCCTCGGTCCCTCTCCAAAGGAGAGGGATGACGGAGCAAGAGGAGCTAAATTTAATAAGTACTTTATGTAACTCCCCCTCTCCTTTGGAGAGGGGATAAAGGGTGAGGTCAATTCAACTATTAACTTAATCAAAAGAATGTTCAAGAGAATAAAACTAACTAATACGTATTGAAAAGATGAAGAATAAAATCGTTACACTCGTTGCCATTGCATTGGTAGCAGCATTTTTTGGAGCAATAAATGTTTGGGGCAAAAAAGAAATCGTAAAAAATGATTTCCTCGTTTTTCCGAAAGGAAGCACGTATACGAAAGAATGGAAAAAGGTCGATTCGCTCATCTCGAAAGGACTTAATAAAAGCGCACTCATGGTGGTAAACGCTATTTACGAAAAAGCAAAAACCGACCGCAACTCACCGCAAGTAGTGAAATCAATTATTCATCGCATGAAACTAGAACAATACATGGAAGAGTATTCATTAGAAAAAGCTTTGGTGAAATTGAATGAAGAAATTAAAACGACTAAGTATCCTGTAAAACCAGTGCTTCAATCTATGCTTGCCGAAAACTATTGGACCTATTATCAAAACAATCGATGGAAGTTTTATAACCGCACCACCACGGTGAATCTGAAAAACGATGATATTACCACATGGGATTTAAAAACCATCTTCTCGGAAGTATTAAAAAACTACAATGCTTCGCTTACCAATACCGATAGTTTGAAACGAACACAACTCAACCTATACGATGACATCCTTGTGAAGCAAGAAGGTACTCGTAAATTTCGACCAACGCTGTATGATTTCCTTGCACATCGCGCTATAGATTTCTACATGAACGAAGAACCTGATATAGAACGACCAGCTTATAAATTCGAATTGAATTCGGAAAGTTATTTCCTCAACAGTACCGACTTCGCAAGGTTGAAGATAGAAAGCAAAGATACCCTCTCCTCGAAATACTATGCTGTAAAAACATTGCAGAATCTCATTGCCTTTCATTTAAACGATGATAACCAAGTGGCATTAATTGATGCCGACCTGAAGCGGTTAAATTTTGTTTTTACTAAATCGGTTTCTGAAATAAAAGATAGTTTGTACTTACAAGCTTTGCAAAATTTAGCTAAAAAAGCAGAAGTAGGCGATGTGCAAAACAAGTTAGATAAATCAGGAAGTAAAGCTCATTCGAGTTCGGCTGATGTAAATTATGAAATTGCCAAACTTTTGAATTCGAAGGGAAGCAAATACAATCCGCAACAATCGGAAGAAAACAAATGGTTTGTAAAACAAGCAGTAGACTTGTGCGATAAAGTAATAAAGGATTATCCAGGAAGTGATGGAGCAATCAACTGCCAAGCACTGAAAGCAAACATCACCACCCATAATATTGATTTCCTTACCGAGAAAGCGACCATTCCGAATCAAGCTTTCCGAACATTGGTAACTTTCAGAAATTTAAAAACCTGTTTTGTGCGCATTGCCGAAATGGATATTGATAAATACAACAAAGCCATTGAAAAAGGTTATGGAGAAGAATTAATTAAACAGTTTCAGAAGCTCACTCCTTTAAAAGAATGGACTGTTGAATTGCCTGATGATGGCGATTACCAAACGCATACTACCGAAATTAAAATTCCTGAACTTCCGCTTGGGCATTATGTAATGTTGATGGGTTCTGATAAATCTTTTTCGTATAAAACCAATGGAGTAGCTTATGCGCATCTGTGGTCGAGCAATATTATTTACATCAGTAGAAGAATGAACAATGGAAGTTACGACTTCTATGTTCAGCATCGCACCTCGGGAGCACCTTTGACAGGTGTAAAAGCCCAACTCTTGTATCAGAAATACAATTACATTTCCAGACAATATGAATATGTGAAAGATGAAAAATACACCAGCGATGAAAATGGTTATTTCAATGTGCCAGCATCAACAGATTACAGAAATTTCACACTAGACTTTACCTACAAAGCTGTTTCGCCTTACACCGATCAGCCCGATCGTATACAAACCGAGAATGCCATTTATCAGTACCGATATGGCGAGCCTGAAAAGGATTACATAAAAACTTTTTTCTTTCTCGACAGAGGAATATATCGTCCCGGGCAAACTGTTTACTTCAAAGGAATAATGATAGCTACACATGGTGACGAAAATAAAATATTACCTAATACTAAAACAACCGTTGTGTTTTATGATGTAAACTATCAAAAGGTTTCTTCGCTTGATTTGGTAACCAATGAATATGGTACTTTCAGCGGAACTTTCACTACACCACAAGGAGTGTTGAACGGACAAATGAGTTTGAACAATACAAGTGGTAGTGTATATTTTTCGGTAGAAGAATACAAACGTCCGAAATTTGATGTGTCGTTTAATCCGGTGAAAGGAAGTTATCGATTAGATGATAGTGTAAAAATAAATGGAAATGCGAAAGCCTATTCGGGTGGGCGAATAGATGGAGCAGAAGTTAAATACCGCGTGGTTCGTAATGCTTCTTTTCCGTATTGGTGGTATTGGTGGAGAGGTTACTATCCAACTTCAGCACAGATGGAAATTTCGAATGGAGTAACAACTACCAACGATACAGGAGCATTTTTTGTTACGTTTAAATCACTTCCCGATTTAACAGTTCCTAAATCGTATCAGCCAACTTATACCTACACTGTATTTGCTGATGTTACTGACATCAATGGAGAGACACATAGTTCGCAATCGTATGTGAGTGTGGCCTACACTTCGTTGAATCTTTCTGCTGATGTTCCCACGAATATTGATAAAGAAACTAAGACGGCTTATGCAATTTCAACAACAAATATGAGTGGAGAGTTTGAACCTGCAAAAGGGAAAGTGGAGATTTTCAAATTAAGGCAACCTGAAAAAACCTATCGCAGCAGACCTTGGAACAAACCAGATAAGTACACCATCACAAAAGAAGAATTTGAAAAATCGTTTCCACTTGATGAATACAAAGACGAAAACAATATGTATAAGTGGGAAAAGGGAGAAAAGGTATTAGAGAAAATTTTCAATAATACATCTTCATCTTTACTCAATAATAAAGGTGTTTTGGTAGAAACGATAGTATATGACAGCATAAGGATACCTGATTTGAAGAACTGGAAATTGGGAACCTATGTGATGGAAACACATACAAAAGATAAATATGGCGAGGATGTAAAGGCGGTTAATTATTTTACTGTGTACGCTGTGAAAGGTAAAGAATTGCCGGGGAATGAAATCAATTGGTTCAGTCAGATAACCAACAAAGCTATTGAACCGGGAGGGAAAGCACAATTTATAATTGGCTCAAAAGAAGAGAATGTAAAAGTGCTTTATGAAATAGAACGCAAAGGGGAAATTTCGAAAAAGGAAATTATAACTTTGAATAAAGAACAAAAGCTTATTGAAATACCGGTTGAAGAAAAGGACAGAGGCAATTTTTCTTTTCACATTGAATTTGTGAAAAACAATCGCTGTTACAATCAAACAGGAACTATTGTTGTGCCGTTTACCAATAAAGAACTGGATATGGAATTTGAAACATTTCGCGACAAATTACTACCCGGACAAAAGGAAGAATGGAAGATTAAAATAAAAGATAAGAAGGGAGATAAAGTAATGGCAGAGTTGATGACTGCCATGTATGATGCATCGTTAGATGCTTTCAGACCCAACAACTGGTACTTTGCTATTAACAATTCGTATTATTCAAATTTGTATTGGGACTCAAATTCCGGGTTTGGAAACGTCAATGCTCAGTTGTTTACGATTGATTGGAACAAATATCTAACAGGAGCCTATCGTTATTACGACAGATTGAATTGGTATGGATACATCAACGATTACAATAGCCGAAATGGCTATGATTCGGATGGTAAATCTAATTTCAGAGGAGGCTTGGCAAATGCAATGTATGCCAGAACCCCTTCCGCAAGTCCACGAATGGCGCTGGAAGAAAAGGCCATGGAACAAGACGAGAGCGGAGGTAAAGACAAATACAAGGAAACCGCAAAAAAAGAAAGAATAGTAACTACTAAAGGTGATGCTGTGACAGGAAGTGTAATGGATCAAACCATTGCTACCACCGAAGCAAACCAAATGGCTTCGGCCGGTGATGGTCGTTCTAATCACGAAGGCAAAGGCGGTGAGGATATTTCAAAAATAAATGCGAGAAGTAATT
>JBAXQU010000118.1:0-8321 GCA_037131555.1 Bacteroidota bacterium | reverse complement strand
TTTCATTTCGTGTCAAATTTAAGATTTTGACACAGTTTATTGAATAGACTCGTTTTCTCAATTCTTACCTCTAATATCTCACCTTTCAAAATCCTAAATCGCCTTAATAAGTCCTATTCGCTATTCGCTATTGCCTAGTCACCATCATCACAATAAACTTGTTCACTTTGCGTTATTAATAAAATGAAAGGAGAACGGGCTAAGCCAGCAGAATAATTATCAATTTTGCAACGGAAACAAAAACACGATGACCAACCCAACCGAACCAATTATGAACGAACCTGCCGAACGAAAGTCGCCTTGGATTTTCCGATTTCTGCTGCGTGTGGTTATTCTTCTTTTTATCATTTTGGTGCTTGCTATTGGTACAGGTGTGGTCATTGGTAAGTATTATCAAAACGAGGTGAAGGAATATGTCATTCAACAATTGAACAAACAACTGAACACCGAAATACTGGTGGACGGAAAAGACATTGATTTTACGGTGTTGAAAAATTTCCCCAACGCTTCTATCGATTTTAAAAATGTGAAAATGCTCGAAGCCATTAAAACCAAGCCCAAGGATACTTTGTTCAAGGCAGGAGAAATTTCGTTGCAGTTCAACATTGTGGATGTTTTCAAAAAAAACTATCACATCAAAAAAATACAAGTAGACAATGCTAGCCTAAAAATAAGAATCGACAAAAACGGAAACGATAATTATCATTTCTGGAAACCAACTGCCGACACTGCCAACACTAGCTTTTCGTTTGCCTTAGAAGATATAGTGTTGAACAAGGTGAACTTGATTTATAAAAACGCACAAACCAAACAAGGCCTCGATGCATACATCATCAAAACCAATTTGGCAGGAAATTTTTCGGACAAACAATATTCGCTCAACACCACCACCGACCTTGAGATGAACTACCTCCGGCTGGATAGCATGATGTTGTTGAAGAAAAAAAACATACATGCCCATGTAGAACTTACAGTCGACAAAACAATGCCTTCGTATAAGATTAACATGGGTAAATTAAAAATAGAAAACCTAATGTTCGAAGTTACGGGCAATGTGATAGCTGCCAACAACGAGCCCCTGTTGAACCTTGGCATTACAGGGCAAGACATGGACATCAAATCGGTGCTGTCGTTGATACCTGCTGCTTACAAAAGCCGCATCAATAATTACGAATCGGATGGTGAGTTTTATTTTTCGGCTACCATCAAAGGAGGATTTGCCAATAAACAAACACCGCAACTAATAGCCGATTTCGGAATAAAGAATGCCGAAATAACACAGGTGAAAGAAAATATTGTGTTGCATAAAGTAAACCTAAAAGGCTATTATACCAACGGAAACAAAGCCAACCATCAAGCATCGGAACTTAAGTTGAATCCGTTTTCGGCTACTATTCAACAGGGAAGTATAGCGGGCGAACTACAATTGAAAAACCTTAGCAATCCTTCGTTTGATGGAAAAATAAAAGGCGATATAAGTCTCGATAATTTGCAAAAGTTTTTGAAGATAGATACCATCGAAACCATTTCGGGCGATTTGAAAATAGATGCTGTGTTTAGTGGCGAAGGAAAATCGGCCACCAGTGGAAACTATAACAACATTGCTACTTCGGGCAACCTTACTCTTGCCAACATGAACATGAAACTAAAAAACAACTCGTTGCCATTTACCACTATCAATGGAAGTTTTAAGTTCGACAACAACGACCTCGAAGTAAGCGATTTTAAAGGCAATGCAGGCAATAGCGATTTCGAGCTCAAAGGAAGTTTTAAAAACATGATGGGTTTTTTGTTGAAAGAAAACCAAGACATCATGATAGAAACAAGTTTTATTTCGAAAAACATCGACCTCAACGAATTGCTTGCTAATAAAGACAAAACCAAGGAAGGAGGACATTATCAACTTCGTTTTTCCGAACACATTGATGTGAACCTCAACACCCAAATCGAACACCTGAGCTTTCGTAAGTTCGATGCCACTAACATCAGTGGAGTGATAAAAATAAAAGATAAGAAATTAGTTGCCGACCCTATTACACTTCGCACCATGGATGGAAGCATTACTACTAGTGGTTTGGTGGATGGCAGCGATACCACCAAGTTATTAGTAACTTGTTTTTCGGAGATGAACAACATCAATATCACCAAACTTTTTTCTGAATTCGAAAACTTTGGCTCCACTACCATCACTGATAAAAACCTAAAAGGAATTGTAAATGCAAAAGTTCAGTTCGCCTCTGAGCTCTCGCCCGAATTGAAAATAGATACACGTAAACTCTATGCAGGAGTGGATATGTCAATCGACAATGGCGAATTGAATAATGTGGAGGCATTAAAAAGTTTATCGAAATTTATTGAACTCAAAGATTTGGAGAACGTTCGATTTGCTACTTTGAAAAATCAGATTGAAATAAAAAACCAAGTGGTGGTAATTCCAAAGAGGGAAATAAAATCGAATGCCATCAACATCATTGCATCGGGTACTCATAATTTCAAAAACGAAATTAATTATAAAGTGAAATTATCGCTCAACGAATTGCTTGCAAAAAAGGCAATGAAATCGAAAAAGGAAAATGATGAATTTGGCGAAGTAGCTGACGATGGGCTAGGCAGAACCAATTTGTTTTTATCCATGACCGGAACGGTGGAGCATCCCATCATAAAATACGATACCAAAAGTGCGATTCAAAAAGTGAAACAAGATTTGAAAGTGGAAAAACAAACATTGAAATCGATATTAAAAGAAGAGTTTGGTTTGTTCAAAAAAGATTCGACTTTGACAAACAAAAAAGCAAAAGCGGAGGATACCAAATTTCAAATAAAGTGGGAAGAAGCAGATAAAAAGGAAGAGAAAAAAGAATTGAAGTTGCCTAAAAAGGAAGAGAGTGACGATTTCTAATTTGGAATTTATCAGACAAAAAGTATTACATTCGTAAACCGAAAACAAAAAGAAAGTAAGTGAGCATCTATTCGCAAAAGCAAAAGTGGAAAATGTGGTTGTTTGTTACAGCCGTTATCATTGTTGGTATATCGCTATGGTATACCAATACACTTGTGAATAAAATAGCTCAAGAAGAACGAAGGAAAGCAAAACTTTGGGCCGATGCCATTCAGAAGAAAGCCAATCTGGTAAAGTATACCAATGTGCTTTTTACCCGATTAAAAAATGATGAACGAAAAAAAGTTGAGCTCTGGGCCGAAGCCACGCGACAGCTATCGCAAGATTTAAGAGATTATGGTTTTGTGCTGAAAGTGGTTGCAGACAATACCACTGTGCCTGTTATTCTTGCCGATGAAGCCGGGAATCCTATTACTTCGCGAAACTTAGAAAAGGACAAAGAAAACGATAGGGCTTATCTAATGTCGGAAATGCTTGCCATGCGTGCCGTTCAGGAACCTATCGAAATAAATATATACAAAGGACAAAAGAACTATTTGTATTATAAAGATTCGAAACTTTTTGCTGAACTCAAAAATGTATTGGATGATTTAATCAAGTCTTTTATCTCCGAAGTGGCTGTTAATTCAGCCTCTGTACCTGTAATCGTAACGGATTCTACTAAGCAAAATGTTACGGCCATGGGTAATATAGATACCCTAAAATTGAAAGAAAAAGGTTATCTAGAAAAAACATTGGCATCCATGGCTTCGCAAAATCAACCCATTGAAGTGGAGTTTGGCAACGATAGTAAAAGTTATATTTTTTATCAAGAGTCGTTGTTGCTTACTCAATTGAAATACTATCCTTATGTGATGTTTGGCATCGTTGGTTTGTTTTTGTTGGTAGCTTATTTATTGTTTAGCACCGCTCGCAGGGTGGAACAAAATCAAGTATGGGTGGGAATGGCAAAAGAAACAGCTCATCAATTGGGTACTCCTTTATCTTCCTTGATTGCCTGGTTGGAGTATTTAAAATCAAACGGATTAGATATCGCTACTTCATCAGAAATAGAAAAAGATGTAAAGCGACTAGAAACCATTACCGAACGTTTCTCAAAAATAGGTTCGGTGCCTAAGCTCGATTATGTTGATTTGATAAGTGTTCTGAACGATGCTGTGAATTATATGAAATCGAGGACGTCAAAAAATGTTGCCTTCTCCATCAATGCCGGTAACCAAACAGAAGTGATGGCATTGCTCAATATTCCTTTGTTCGAATGGGTAATCGAAAACTTAATTCGTAATGCAGTAGATGCGATGAATGGAAATGGTTCCATCACCATTGCGCTCTCGGACCAAACACAATTTGTATACATCGATATTACCGACACTGGAAAAGGAATTCCAAAGTCGAAATACAAAACAGTTTTCGAACCGGGATTCACCACCAAACAAAGAGGTTGGGGGCTTGGCTTGTCGTTAACTAAACGCATCATCGAAAATTATCATTCTGGAAAAATATTTGTGAAAAGTTCGGAAACCGACAAAGGAACCACCTTTAGAATTGTTCTGAACAAATAACAATGGCTGGAATTTATATCCATATTCCTTTTTGTAAGCAAGCTTGCAACTATTGCGATTTCCATTTCTCCACTTCATTAAAGAACAAAGACGGTTTTCTAATTGCATTGAAAAATGAAATTGAATTGCAAAAAGATTATCTAAGCAATGAAACGATTTCAACCATTTATTTTGGAGGGGGCACTCCCTCTTTATTATCCGAAGCGGAATTGATGTCGGTTTTTGAAATGCTTCACCGAGAGTTTGTAATTGCTCCCACGGCTGAGATTACGTTAGAAGCTAATCCAGATGACATAACGAAGGAGAAAATAAACGAACTTAAGCATACACCAGTAAACCGGTTGAGCATAGGTATTCAAAGTTTTTTTGATGAAGACTTGAAGTTGATGAATCGAGCACATACATCGAAAGAGGCTGAAACGGCTGTGAAGTTGTCGCAGGACAAAGGTTTCGAAAACATCACCATTGATTTGATTTATGGAATCCCCACACTGACGAATCAGAATTGGAAACATAATCTCAATACCACCTTCGATTTGGAGGTAAAACATATTTCGGCCTATTGCCTTACGGTGGAGCCTAAAACAGCGTTGGCACATCAAATAAAAACAGGAAAAATAAGTAATGTGGACGAACAACAAAGTTCGGAACATTTCGAAATGATGTTGGAGGAGATGAATAAACATGGATTTACTCAATACGAAATATCTAATTTTTGCAAACCGGGTTTTCATTCGAAACACAATAGCAGTTATTGGTTGAAAGAAAACTATCTTGGACTTGGGCCTTCGGCACATTCGTTCAATGGCACGAGTAGGCAATGGAACATTTCGAATAATCCACTTTATATTCAGGCGTTGCTCAAAGGTGAAATGAATTACGAAAAGGAAGAACTCACCAGCAATCAACGATACAATGAATATGTATTGACATCCTTAAGAACCATGTGGGGAAGTGATTTAGGTTATGTTGAAACCCAATTTGGTATTCCTTATCTAACACATTGCATGGCCGAAGCTCGACCTTATCTCGAATCAAAAAAACTTTTACTGAAAGAAAATAAATTATTTTTATCGGACCAAGGCAAGCTGTTTGCTGACAAAATAGCTAGCGACTTGTTTTTAACTCAATAATAAACATGATAGCAAAACTAAGCCACAAAGGGAAATCTTACGTTGTTGATTTAACTAAACCAATTGATATTTCTATTCCACTACGAACGGGAAATGAAAATGTAAATGCATGGTATTCCAATCCGGTGAGTATTGAGCCGGTGCGAATGGGCGATTGGGTAGGCGATGTGAAACAAGGAGGTTCGGTGAATTTCAGAAACATTGCTTTTAATCCGCATGGAAATGGTACACATACGGAATGTGTGGGGCATATCAGTAGTGAGGATTATTCAATTAATCAATGTCTCAAGAAATTCTTTTTTATTGCCGAACTTATTACTGTATTGCCAGACGAATTGCCGAATGGCGATAAGTTAATAACCAAGGAACATATTGTAAACTGCCTTGAGGACAGAAGACCAGAAGCCATTGTGATAAGAACATTGGACAATAATGTTTCGAAAATAAACAAACAGTATTCGAACACTAATCCTCCTTACTTGCATCACGAAGCGGCTGAGTACATCGATTCGTTGGGCATTGATCATTTGCTTATTGATTTGCCTTCGGTGGATAAAGAAGTAGACGAGGGGAAACTATTGGCTCATCGGGCTTTTTGGAATTATCCAACTAATACTAAACTCGAACGAACCATTACAGAGATGATTTATGTGCCCAATACTATTTATGATGGTACGTATTTGCTCAACCTACAAATAGCAAGTTTCGAAAACGATGCTTCGCCAAGCAAACCACTTCTTTTTCAATTGAACGTGGCCTTGTAATTGACCTAAAACAAAACCGCCCAACGAAATTTCGATGGGCGGCTAAGTCACTAAACAAACAAAATCTATATTCCTATGGTAACTCCTACACTGAATGGATATTCTTGTGGGCCTTTGTCTTTTTGAAACAATCGGTTCAAACCATAATTGGCAAACAAGGTAACATTGTTATATCCAATACGCACCACCGCATCGTATTTAAATGGTTCGAGGTTGAACGAATCGCGCTGTTTTATTCGGATGTGATGGTCGTCTATGTCATACATTTGTTTGCTCACCGAATGGATGCGAAAACCTAGTTGAACTCCACCAGCGATGTGAAAATTGTTTTTCGGATTTTTGCTGGTGTTTATTTCTAAGAGTAATGGTATGGTGAGGTAACTCACGTTCAAAACATTTTTCTTGTAACTTATCGAATCTTTTACTCCTCGCAGGTACGAGCTGCTATCGGTGCGAAGCGACATGCTATTAGAGAATGCATAGTGATTAAAACTTAAACCTAAACCGGTCACTAAATTGATGTAGTTTTTGTAAATGTGAAAATCTTTTTCGAAAAAGTTTACTCCAAACTCATACGACTTGGCATAATTCAGTTCGAGGAAATTGGCACCTGGAGCTACATTCAAGGTACTGTTATAATCCATCATTCCGTTTCTTCCCAATTGCCAACCTCTCCAATGTTTATAATTGTCGCTGTAATTGCGCAGCGAATCTTTTGACGAACCATGATGATGTCTTCTTCCTTTATCATCATCATTATCGCCAATAATCATGTATCGTTTGTTGCCAAGTTTAAATTTGGTGGTGTCGCTAGCGGTTTCTTCGCCATTGCCGCTTTTGCTTTCGCGTACCGAACCAGCACCGCTTATGTTCACGTTGCGTTCGGTAGGATTGCCTTTGTAGATAATGGAGCCAGCGCCCGAAACATCGGCATCAAGGCTTTGTTTCACATTCACTTTGGCATCACCAGCGCCCGAAACTTTAATGTTGGCTTTATCGGTTTCGAGTGTGCTTGCTTTCAAATCGCCTGCACCCGATACTTCGGCATCGAGGTGTTGTGCGGTGCCTTTCAGGGTGATGTCGCCAGCACCGGAAATCTCGGCACGTATATCGTTTGCTTTTAGGTCGAGGCGAACATCGCCTGCACCGCTCGATTTGATGGTGAGTTTGTCGCAAGTGATGGTTTTATCGGTTTTTACATCGGCCGAGCCGGTGATGTCGATACTGGTCAGGTTTTTTGTGGTGATGTAGATGGTTGCATCTTTGTCGCCACGCAAATTGCCATCGGTAGAAATGGTGAGGATGCCATCTTTTAC
This sequence comes from Bacteroidota bacterium, assembly GCA_037131555.1. Classification (GTDB taxonomy): domain Bacteria; phylum Bacteroidota; class Bacteroidia; order 2-12-FULL-35-15; family 2-12-FULL-35-15; genus 2-12-FULL-35-15. The sequence continues at coordinate 647 of JBAXQU010000118.1, read as the reverse complement.
TTCGGTTTTTATTTTCGACTGTATATTATCTGGCACATCTACTTTTACGGTGCTCGCATCGCCTTGCGAAATAATAATTTCATAAGCATCGGCAGCATGTATTCCGGTGAATTCGCCAAGATTTCTGTTTTGTTGACCAAAGGCAGTTTGTATGACCATACTTGCCATTGCTATTATTGCTATGCTTTTTAAACTTGTTTTCATATTATTTATTTTTTGATGATTTGGGTATATGACGAAGACCTTAACCGAAAAGTTACACTCGATGGAAATTATTTTTTTTGTCCTTATAGATGGGAAGTTCAAAGTTTAAAGTTGGAACGTTGAAAGTTAGAAAGTTTAAAGTTGGGAAGTTACCGCTCCCGAAGGGTCGGGACAGGAAAGTCAGAAAGGCGCAGAGGAAATTTCACAATTTTGCAGTAGGCAATTGGTCAATTATTCAATTGTTCAAACAACTAACAACCAACAACTAAAATTAGGGCAGGTAGTTCGTCACGCTTCGGTTTCTTTCCTCCCGCTTTTCGTTCCAATCTTTTTCTTTGCCCGAAAAGGTCAAAGAAAAAGGATTTCCACTTCAATCGTGTGCAGTTATTCAGCGCATCACGCTTCGTAATCCACCATTCGTAAATTCCTACCATTTGTATTTC
>JBAXQU010000117.1:0-8475 GCA_037131555.1 Bacteroidota bacterium | reverse complement strand
GGTAAATAGGCCCTTTGTATCCAAAATGAACAAGGTTTTTAATAATTACATTTCCGATTGATAAATCTTTGGAGGACGCTCCTATGATTGCAATCGATTTTGGCTTGAACAATGAATCAAGTTGATTCACTTTTTTTACTTCTTCACTTTTTACTTGTTCCATTCTTTCAATTTTTTTCAGGAAATATTATTCCAACCATTGCAAAACAATTATTGAGTTAACTTTAATTAAAACAGATTTAACATGATTAGCTGTTGATGTCAACGATATAAAACGCTTTCATTTTCGAAAACTTCTGTCCGATGCTGCAGTTGGCATCATTCAAACAACCGGTAAGACATTTATTCAATTCATTCATATCTTTTGGGCAAAAACAACCGTCAAGAGGTGAAATATTGTATTGAGGATGCTCCATTTGATTATTGGGAAAGATGATTGCCACAGGGAACTCTCCATCAGCACCTATGATGATAGAAGATGAGATATAATGGCACTTGCCCTCTATCATCATCTTAATACTTGCGCCAATAAGATTCTCTGTATTCGAATTAGGAACGTCAGTCAACTGCTGACCTGAAATCGAAATTTGATTTAATTCCACCTTTCCAATAAGGTTGGTAGCATACCAATCGTCTGATGTAAAGGAGTTTTTATATTTATTGTTTGATTTGTAGTAATCCAAAAAAATTGAGGGAACTTTTATTTGCAATTCACCATCAGCAGCAAAACGTCCTTGAACGTTTTGCACCACACTTCCTAATTGATTATTTACCCCAACCGTTTGCATCGAACGAATGTATTAGACTGCTACAGCTTCTTTTTCTTTCAGTTTGTAATATCTGAAACCTCCCCATAGGGCAGCCCCAATAGCACCAGAATATATTGCATCAGGATTAGCGATGAACTCAATTTTTGCTTTTTTGTTTTCGCCTGATAATTCTTCAATTGCTTGAATCATTCCTGCATTCATTCCCATTCCACCAACCAATGCGATAGGTCCTTCGGCACGTAAAGAGCCTAATAATTTTATCACACGCTGTGCAATAGAAACATTGATTCCTTTCACAATATTTGGAGTTGACAATCCTTTCGAAACAAGGTTGATTACATCTGTTTCGGCCAATACAGCGCAGATTCCAGATGGAACTTCAGGATTATCCGCTTTCAAAGACATTGCTCCAACCTCTTCAATTGCTAATCCCAAATATCTTGAAATGTTCTCAATGAACTGACCCGAGCCAGAAGCGCATTGTCCTGTCATTTTATAATCAATCACCTTCCCACGTGAGTCCACTTTTATTGCTCTCACATACAAACCACCCATATCTACAACTGTTTTTGCATTTGGAACAAAAAAGATTCCACCTCTCGCATGAGAAGTCATACTATAGAAGTGACCTGTTTTACGCTGAACCATTTCACCTTCGCCAGTAGAAGCTAAGTATGCAATGTCTTTGTCGTAAGATAATTTGTTGCGCTCAAGTAGCGTATCAACTGCTTCGACAACCACATCCTTGGGGTCACGCTTCCTGATTTTTTCAGTTTGTTTATCAACTAATTTATGATCTTGAGTTTTGTGGTTATATGATATCAAAACGGCTTTCACATAGCTTCCGCCAACATCAACGCCCATTGTATAAATTGTATCTTTCATTTTTTCTAGTTTTTTATTCTATTAATAAATTATTTATGCTTCAACTGATTTGCCTGCTTTTGGTAAATCAGCACTGATGTTTCTTCGAGCAAACATTGCTCCACCCAATGCACCCATGAAAATGGAGTCGGTGTGAATGTTCATGGTTACTTGACCATAGGAATCGGTAACCATTTGTTTAACGTATTTCAACACCGCTTGATTTCTAGCAACGCCACCTGTGAATGTAAATTCATTTCGAACACCACCCGAACGAGCGATAAGAGACATAGCACGTTGTACAATTGCTTTATGAAGACCTGCTAAAATATTTGGACGTTGTTCTCCATTGTGTAGAAGTTCTTTTACCTCAGCACCAGCAAATACAGTACATGTAGAACAAATTGTAGTTTCTTTAGTAGAAGACATCGCTTCAGGTCCAAGTTCGTTAAGTGACAAACCAAATTCATCCGCGATGTATCCAAGATAACGACCACAACCAGCAGCACATCTATCGTTCATATGAAAACTAGTAACTAGTCCGTGGCTATCAACCTGAATTGCTTTTGTATCTTGACCTCCGATATCCAACACAGTACGTGTGTTGGGGAAAATGGCATGAGCTCCAAACGCGTGGCAAAGAATTTCTGATTTAATACAATCTTCAGGAAAAGGCAATAAAGCTCTTCCATAACCTGTACCAACCATTTTAGCGATATGAATATCTTCACTTGCAATGGCTTCAATATGCTCGCGAAGTGATATTTCAACATCTTTGTAATTACTTTTTACTGCATTTAATTCGGCATAGTACCAATCTTCTTTGCTTCCATCTTCGTGTTGATCGGCAAGGCCTTTGTACTTTTCCTCAAGTACTGCCATTGATTCAAGAACCAATTCTTTGAAATTGTATTGTACCATTTCATTCTCAACAGGGGTAATACTTTTATCGAATGCTAACATTAATGGTTCGTAGTATTCACGCCCTAACGCATCAACACCAACATTGTATTTTTCACTTACAATGTCGCGGAAGAATTGATTTTTAGAACCTAAATTTCCATGAACAAATTCGTTTCTAATTTGAGGACGAATGTTTTCAATGATTTCGTGAAGTTTTTCGGCAATCGCTGTTTTATTTTCGTATGCAAATTCGGAAACGGTTTTATTCAACATCTTTTCCAAACTTTCCATTCTTCTTTTGAATTGCTGATATTGGAAAACGGAACGAATGTCCTCCATGTATTTTTTGAATTCAGGTTTAGCTTCCATATCCAATTTAATTTTGTTGGATAATAATGTAAACCTTGCATCATAAATAGCTTCTTCACGGGCGATATCAGCTGCTACTTTGTAATTTGCCCTTGTGTTTGTTATTCCTCTACCAACAATTTGGTCGTTTTCATTAATGATTACCGCTTTTGAAGTGGTAGATCCTAAGTCAATCCCTAAATAATATTTCTTCATTTTATTATATTTTTTTGGTTTTATACTTTTTCACTTTCATGAATTATCTTGCGTTGTTCTAACATTTGGAAATAAGACTCCAATCGATTTTTAATATTAGAATACGAGAAATATCTTGGGTCAACCAAATCGGATTCGATGAATCCAACAGGTACTTCTAATCTATCCTCTATTTCTCTCATCATTCCTAATTGACCTGCCGAAAAGGAATTACAACTCTTGATTGAATTTGTAACATAACCATCAGCAGCATAATCAGTGATGCATTTTGATAATAAATCGATTCGTTGAGGGATATTTAAATTGGTGTAACAATTCATACAATATTCAGATAACGATTCGAGAGGACGAGAAGGATCGTGGCGCCATCCCATATCATACACTCCACCTACTTTGGTGTAAGAGGATGCAACAATAACAGCTCCCATGTCATAGAAAATTTTCCAAAACTCTCTGAAGGAAGTCCAATTTGGTGGACCTTCAACAACAAGACGGTATTTCTCTTCTTTCATTTCACCCTCTGGTGTAATTGGTCCTAAACCAAGTCGAACACGTTCTTGAATTTCTTTATATAATTCCTTGTAATAATCTACGGCTTGCTGCGTACCTCTGAAACCAATGTTGATTGGCCCAATGTAATACACACCTGCAAAATAAGCATCAATAGGAGATGGTTTATGTTTAGTAGTATCGAATATTTTTGTAATCCAATCTTCTGCCTCTTTCGAAAGAGCAAGGATTTTTTTCAACTTTTCTTCGTCATATTTAATACCGGTAACTGCTTCCATTTGAGGAATTACTTCTTCTTTGAATTGTTTCACCATGTATTGAGTCATCTCGGGAGTGATTTTTGCGTTCTCCTGATATGGAGTGTGCACCATGATGACTTTAGCATTTGGATATTCTCTTTTTAAAGTTTCGAACCATTTAAGGAAAGTAAAACATCCGGTATAACTCAATAATAAAATGTCTGGTTCAGGAATTTTTTCGCCTGTAGGCCCTATGTTTCCTTTCATCATCATTCCAACATCGCATTTTACATACGTACATACATCTTCGGAGTGAGCATGACGTTCTGCTTCTTTGATGTATGATGCCGACTTTTTACGCATTGCGCTTTGCAATGCATTAATTTCGGGGTAAACAGGCAACATATCAAATGTTCGGATAAGTTCCGAAAGGTTACCTGGTACAAAAGTGTAACAAACTTTTTTTCCAGTTTCTTTTGCTTTTCCCAAATCATTAAATAGCCCCTCAATCATCTCCTTTTGGAGAATCATACTTCTTTCTTTTTGTGCTTCTTGTGCCATAGTGTGGTTTATTATTATTGTGATATTGCTACTAATGGTTCATCTTCCCATAATTTAATGGAATCGGAAAATGCACCTACTTGTTCTTTTATTACTTTATATTGATTGATGTTTTCGCTGAATTGGAAGGCAATGTATCGAATGCCTAATTTGTTGAATGCATTTTGGAAAATTGGAGCATCTAACAAACTTGGGTCGCAAAAACTTGCTGCTGCAAATATTACCCCATCTGCTCCTCTATCTTTCACAATTTTTGCAAGTCGGAATTCTTTAGGATCGTGAACATCATAGATAGATGAAGAGAACTGACTTTGTTTGATGTATGAATTGGAGATGGCTTCCAACGGATTTTTACTCTTTGAATCAATGTCGCCAAGTATCATACGTGAGCCAAGCATGTAGTCATCATCCACAACGTAGCAACCTGCTTCTTCAACAGCTTTTATCAAACCAATAGAAGGTTGTTCGCAGAAAGCACCAGAGATAATTACTTTCACTTTGTCTTGAGGTGCTCCAATGTCTTGTTTAATTAATTCGCAAACGGTTTCAAGAATTGCGTTGTGTTCTTCAATAGTAATGACAGTACCCGCTCTGATGATATGATACACATCAACGATACTTAATCTCCACGGGAATTCTTGACGAATTTTGTAAATAAATTCAATCATCTTTCTATTCTTGTTATATAATTCAATAGAATGATTTAATTTTTCGGTGGTAACCTCTACCCCATTAATTTCTTTGATGTATTTCAATACATGCTCCATTTCTTGTTGATAGAACACACCTCCAATTTGAGGTAAAAAGTTTTGAGGAAAATCCATGTACTTCACAAATTTTCCAATTTTTTGTTGCTTGAAAATTCCCGACAGATTACGAATAACATCGCAAATAGAAGGGAAAATGTAGCCATCAAAATGGTCGGTGTGCTTATCTAACACCAATTCCATTATGCTTCGTGGTATATGACAAATATAGGATTGATAATATGCATCGCCTTTGATGATTTGTTTACGGTCGCCACCACCAAAGATTCCAACAGCCATACCACCAGCAGCATGAATAATTTCGCGAGGAAAATAAATTGGCATGTATCCAACAATCACTCTACCTTCTTTAGCTTCTTTCCATTTTTTAGCATGTGTAAAATTGAGGTCGAACGCCACATCTTCACAAAATTTCAATATTTCTTCCAGTGTCTTCATAGTTAAACGCTATAATATATTATATAATTGATGTTACTTTACGTGACAAAGGTATTTTTGAAGGCAGGTGCAAACTATGACAATTATCATTTTGAAAAAAACTTTCGTCATATTTCGAAATCAAAGATTTGGAGAACCAATCGTGAAAATTATACCTAGAATGGACTAATTGAGGCTTTGGGTGTTGGTCCTTTGTAACAAAATTAGTTAATTATTGATTATTTTACCTCTGAGCATCAATTATTCTAAAAAATGCATGAAAAACCAACAAAGTCGAAAGTGAAAAATTGCACCGTAAATGAGAAGTTCATTTCTGTCTTGAAACAGAAAGGGAATTTGCATCATAATTTAGAAAGCAGATTTACCAAGTGACAAGTGTCAACATTTGAATGACAAAAATCATAGTTGGTTGAGTCAAGTATAAATAGTTTTGTTTTGAAATGGAAAACAAGATACCTTCGGTTATAATCCTGAGTGGAGGAAAGTCATTGCGTATGCAACTTCCTAAAGCGTTTTTGAAGAAAGATGATAAAACCTTGGTTGAGCATTTAGTAAATGTGTATATTGAATTTGGAATTGTTGAACCAATAGTGATTCTCAATAAGACACTGTTTACTGGTGAATGGATGAATATTATTACCAAACTGTATCAAAAAGCAAAAATAGGGTTTAATCAATATACAGTGCTAGGTCGTACCTATTCGATTCAAATGGGATTAGACAGGCTTGAGTATGCAGAAGATTGCTTTATTCAAAATATAGATAATCCCGATATTAGTGTGGAACTTTTAGATAAAATGTGGAAAAAATTAGAACCGAATACTTATGTAGTAGCATGCAAAAATGGTTTCAACGGACACCCCATTTTGATCAGTAAGGAAATCCTTGCGGACTTAAAAGAATTAAAAGGGAATAACTGGATATTGAAGGATATGTTGAAGAACTATAAACGAATTCAGGTGGAAGCCGAGAAGAATAATGTACTTCTCAATTTGAATACGATGGAAGATTGGTTAATGTTTTTAAGAAAAGTAAATTAATGTTTCATTTAACCGAAATAGAAAAAGCCCTTCATGATTCAAGCGAACCTCTTGCGCTTTGCATCATTGTTGCAACTAAAGGTTCTACTCCGCGAAAGGTTGGTGCCAAGATGTTGGTGAGTAAAAACAAAACCATACTTGGTACAATAGGCGGTGGAGCGTTGGAAAAAAAGGTGATTGAGAATGCAATCCAGGTGATTGAAAAAAACAAACCACAAACATTCCGACACGATTTATTGCATCAGCATAATATGTGTTGTGGAGGAACAGTTGACATCTATATTGAACCCATTATGAAAAAAAACAAACTATACATTTTTGGAGCAGGTCATACAGGTCAGGCATTGGCCAGATATGCGCTAGATATGAATTTCGAAGTGGTGGTAATTGACGATAGAAAAGAGTACATCGATCAAATTAAAACCCCAGAGATAAATAAAATGAATCTGGATTTTGAACAGGCATTAAGCTTATTACCCTTTGATGAGCAAACATATGTTGCCATATTAACATACAGCCATCCTATCGACAGAACGATACTTGCATTCTGCATCAAAAAGAAACATGCTTACCTTGGAATGATAGGTAGCTTGAGAAAAGTGGAGATGACTAAAAAGATGTTTGCCGAAGGAGGAATAGCTACTTTAGAAGAACTGAATGCGGTGGATATGCCCATGGGAATTGACATTAAAGGGGAAAGTCCGAATGAAATAGCAATAAGCATAATCGCGAAATTAATAGAAACAAAACAAACAATAATAAAATGACAATAAAAAAAACAGCTCTCGTAACTGGGGCAGCAAAAGGAATTGGAAAAGCAATAGTAGATAAATTCATTTCAGAAAATTATTTTGTTATTGCTGTGGATATTGATGAAGCATCAGGCATAGCCTTGGTAGAAGAATATGATGATCAATTAATATTTGTAAAAGCGGATATCTGTAACGAACATGAAATTCAAAATCTATTTTTGAAAATAAAAACAGAATACAAACAATTAGATGTGTTGGTAAACAATGCAGGCATTATCCGCGACAATATGATTTGGAACATGCCTGTTGAAGATTTCGATTTGGTGGTAAATGTTAATTTAAAAGGAACTTGGTTGCTTTGTCGTGAGGCGGCTAAAATGATGAAAGCACAAAACTCTGGACGAATAGTAAACATTGCGTCTAGAGCTTGGTTGGGTAATAGAGGACAAAGTAATTATTCCGCTTCGAAAGCTGGTGTGGTGAGTATGACGCGTGTGTTGGCACTGGAGTTGGGGAAATACAATGTTTGTGTAAATGCTGTTGCTCCAGGACTTATCGACACCCCACTCACTCAAAAACTAGAAGAAAATGTATTGCAAAAATTAATTGAAGCACAACCAACACGAACCATGGGCAAGCCTAGAGATGTGGCCAATGCTGTTGCTTTTTTAGCTTCCGACAAAACCAATTTTATTACCGGACAAACCATTTATGTGGATGGCGGGAAAAGTATTGGTGCTGGATTGTAATCTATGAACAACAATAATATCAAGGCTTTCGAGGGTATGATTAAAATCATTATGTGAACGAACATTTCTTCCAATCTTTGAACAAATAAAATAGTGACAAGACATTTCAATAAAAACAATATACCGCGTAATTAATGAAACAAATTAAACTGAAAATAAACGGAAAGCAACACGAGTTTTTGGTGAACGACCACGAAATGCTTTCGAATGTTATTCGCGAGAAGGCAGGCCTTACCGGAACTAAAATAGGTTGTGAACAAGGTAGTTGTGGTGCATGCACCGTGATGGTAAACAAAGAACCTGTGCTTAGTTGTATCA
>JBAXQU010000116.1:0-8601 GCA_037131555.1 Bacteroidota bacterium | reverse complement strand
GGTGGTGGTGGTGGTGGTGGTGGTTCATCCGGATTTACGGGAGGAGGAGCGGTTAAATCTTGCGAAGTAATATCCACTGCCACTACCTTTTCTTCCTGAATATTTTTTATCCATGCAACAATTGCCGGAACACTAATTGCGAACAAAAATGATGCTGCCGAAATTGTCAATGCCCAAAACATTGTGCGATTATATCCTCTTCGAATAGCATACGCTCCATAGTCTTTGTGCTTGTTTTCAAACACTACATCGTTTCTGCTATCGGCAACAACGCTTGTCCATTGGTTAAATAAAGTCTCTTCTGCCATCTTATTTCTTCTTTACAGCGTTTAAAATATCCAATTCTGCCTGCCCCATATCGACAATAGCGTATTTACCAACATTGCATATATTCAGTTCGTCAATCGCATCTACAATATTCTTATAAACAGCCTTATCATCGGCTTTAATCAGAACAGTTAATGCATCCTTTTTACCTTTTTCGGCTAATGCTAATCGCTTATAGGTGGTATCGGCAATTTCCTTTTTCTTGTATCTTTCTTCCAAAGCATTCAAGGCATCAATAGTTGGCTTATTTCTATCCAACAACACTTTGTGTAACCCTTCTTTAGAGAAATCTGTTTTTGTAAAAGTAGTTGCTGGCTTTCCATCCTTATTATTGGGTCCATAAAATTCACCATAGTAATAATAAATGCCATTCTCTTTGGTTTCAGCCCCTTCTCTTGTAAGAAGAAAAGTAATTGCATTATTAATTCTTGGAGGTTTTGCTGTTGGCGGCAACTTGGCAGGAAAATTAATTTCCATTGTTTTCGCCTTGTTGAATGTTGATGTAAGTACAAAGAAAGTAAGAAGCAGGAATGCCAAATCCACCATTGGTGTCATGTCTATTCGAGTCGATGCTTTCTTAGCGCGTTTCTTGTCATGTTTGCCATGACCACCGCCACCATCACCGGTATTTACTTCTGCCATTTTATTATTTTAATTATTAGTTCTTAGTTAATAGGAGAGTTGAAACTGGTCAACTATTTTTTATCTCCTTGTTCCAGATTTGTGATTAGATTAAATCTGTAAATATCTTTGTCGGTAAAAACCTTTATTACCTCTTTAACGGCAATGTAGTTTGCTTCTCCGTCAGCTTTTATTGCAAAACGCATCGGTTCGTATTTGAATGTACGTCCTGCTTTTTCGGCTTTATCCTTTTGTGCTTTTGCTTGTCGGGCGGCTTCTATTCTACCAAACTGTATCCAATCGCCTAATTCATTGTGAAGAGAATCCAAAGGCACACCAGGGGACTTGACTTTTAATCGTTCAGGATCCTCCATATTGATGTATTGTTTTAGCTGAGCAATTGGCACCCCAAAACTGGTCATGCCTGCAAAACGTTTCTTCTCTTTCTCTGTGAAATCGACTTTGTATTGTTTCCCCATTTGTTCAAGTGTTTTCATTCGCACTTCTCCATTATTGATATTATAGAATGCTCTTCCTTTATTATCAACTGTAACTAGAATAACGTTATCAGGTAATAATTTTTCGGAAGTAGACGAAGGTGAATCAACCACAACAGGTTCGGAAACTCTAACAGAAGCTGTAAGCATAAAGAATGTTACCAAAAGGAAAGCCAAATCCACCATTGGAGTCATATCCAGTGAAGGATTACTTTTAGGCATTTTTATTTTAGGCATATCTTTATTATATTATTTAGTTTATAAACTATGATGTCTTTATCTTATTTAGCACTCACAGATTGTACAATACTGAATCCTGCTTCGTCCATACTATAAGTGATAGCATCAACACGTGTAGAGAAATAGTTGTACATAATGATTCCGATAACTGAAGAGATGATACCGATAGCAGTATTGATTAGCGCCTCGGAAATACCAGTTGCAAGTGCTGTAGTATCAGGAGCACCAGCATTTGCAAGTGCAGCAAACGAACGAATCATACCAAACACTGTTCCAATCAAACCAAATAAGGTTGCGATGGTAGCACAGGTAGAAATGATGACCAAATTCTTTGATAGCATTGGCAATTCTAACGAAGTTGCTTCTTCTATTTCTTTAGTGATTGCTACTTCTTTTGCATCTTTGTCCATTGAACTATCAGCATTGATGTGTTTAAGTTTTTCAACTCCTGCACGCACCACGTTGGCAAGTGAACCTTGTTGTTTATCACAAGCTACAATTGCCTCATCCAATTGGTTGTGTTCAACCATTGATTGTATAGAACGAACGAAGGTTGTGATGTTTCCTTTTCCTTTTGCTTTTCCGATTGTCATTAAACGCTCAATAGAAAATGTAACGATGGTAATCAATATTGCAATAAGGATTGGAACGATGATTCCTCCTTTATACATCATACCCAACAAATCTCCTGCTTTTGGATGTCCTTCGGCATCGAAATGCGATGGTGCCCCCAAAATGAAACTGTAAATTATTTCTCCTAATACTAATGCTACTACAATAGCTACAAAGGCAGTCATAAAATTGAAACCTCCTGATGTTGTTTTTTGATTACTCATGTTAATTGATTTTTGTTTTTATTTAATTATTATTTTATTTATTTACTATTTAAATTATTTGCTTTTGATTGTACTCTTTTTTTAGGGCAACAAACGTACTAAATCTATTTTAATTGTGAAAATATAATATGTAACTTAATTATTTGATAACCTCGTTTTGATTTCGACTGCAAAGAACAGAAAAAGTTTATTACAAAAATCGCAAATTTAGTAAGCGGTCACTTTTTCCTTGTGAGCGGTCACTTTTGGCATGTAAACGGTAAAATGGGTTAGGTTTTTTTCTGTTTTTTGTAGGTTACGATGATTGGGATGAGGGTAATTATGATTAAAAAAAGGACAATATACCCTATATTTTTCTGTATCCATTCATAAGTTCCGAGCTTAAATCCGATTCCCGCCAGCATAATAATCCAGCAAAGTGCCCCTACTACATTAAAGAGCATGAATTTTTTGAACTCCACTTTTATTACCCCTGCGATTATGGGTGCAAAGGTTCGAATGATGGGTATAAAACGCCCTATTATCAGAGTCTTTCCTCCATTTTTATCATAAAAACTCTTTGTAAGTTCGAGGTATCTTCTTTTGAATATCAATGAATCTTTGCGTTCGAATAAAGGAGGACCAATTTTATAACCAAACCAATAACCGAAAATATTGCCAATGATAGCGGCTAATGATAATGCTATTATCAGATAGAAGATATTTAAACCTAGTATTTCCTCGTGAGTAGCACATATCATCCCTGAAATAAAAATTAACGAATCGCCAGGAAGAAAGAAACCAACTAACAAACCCGTTTCGGCAAAAACCACGAAGAGTAGCAATGCCAAACCACCATAATGAATGATGGATTGTGGATCAGTGAGTTGTTTCAAAAATTCGAACATGGCTAATCAAGTTTCATTTTATCTATGTTCATTTCGTGGTGATGGTAATTTAGTTCGCCTTCCCATTTTGATATAACGGCCGTGGCCACTGCATTGCCTACCACATTGGTAGCCGCACGACCCATATCTAATATTTGATCGATGCCAAGAAGCAATAATAATCCTTCGACAGGAATTTTAAAATAGGTAAGCATTCCTGCTATTACCACCAAGGAAGCGCGCGGAATACCTGCCATACCTTTACTTGTGATAAGCAAAATAAGGAGCATAATGATTTGGTCGCTGAGACTCATGTGAATGCCATAAGCCTGTGCAATGAATACCGTAGCAAAGGTCATATACATCATGGAACCATCAAGGTTAAATGAGTAACCGAGTGGCAAAACAAAACTAACTATGCGGTTTCCACAACCGAATCGTTCTAGCGATTCGATTGTCTTGGGCATAGCTGCTTCGGAACTAGCTGTGCTGAATGCCAACAATACTGGTTCTTTGATATGGTTAAGCAACTGAAAGAACTTTATTTTAGTAACAAAACAAATGAGAAAAAGAACTATGAAAACGAAAAATAACAGTCCTAGATAGAAAGTAGAAATTAGATAAATATATCCCGACAAAACACCTATACCTTGCTTAGCAACTACTGCTGCTAAAGCACCAAACACGCCCAATGGAGCAAATGCCATTACATAATTGGTAACCTTGAACATGATGTGTGACACCGCATCGAAAAACTCAACAACCACTTTTCCTTTTTTACCAATGGATGATGCTCCAACACCGAAAAACATAGCGAATATAACAATGGGCAATATTTCGTTTTTGGCCATAGCGTCCGCTATACTTGCTGGAATAATGTGTTCGATAAATGTTTTGGCATCGAATCCTTTGCTGGCTTCAACTCCCGTTTCGGTGCCTGCTGTGGGTAAGGTGAGCGCCATTGATTTACCGGGTTCGAAAAGATTGACCAACAATAAACCTAATAATAAAGAAACAATGGCTAAGGCTGTGAAATATAAAAGCGTTTTGATACCAATGCGACCCACCGATTTGAAATCGCCAACTTTGGCAATGCCTACTACCAGAACAGAAAACACAAGTGGAGCGATGATCATTTTTATCAATCGCATGAAGATATCGCTTAATATATGAAAGTTAACGGCAGTATCTTTCCAGAAAAAGCCAACGGCTATTCCTAAAAACATTCCCAAAAATATTTGAACGATAAGACTCGGCTTTTTTATTTTCATTCTTTGTTTATTAATGCAAAGTAATGAAAAGTTTTTCATTGGTTAGCGTTTTCTGTTTCAATTATTAATTACCGAAAACACTTCAACATTAAATTTGTAAACGATAACCAATCCCTTTGATAGTCTTGATGAATTTGTCGCCAAGCTTTTCGCGCAACTTGCGCACATGAACATCAATGGTGCGGTTAGAACGCGGAAGTTCGTATCCCCATATTTGTTTCGAAATTTCTTTGCGTGTGAATACTTTCAGTGGAGACTTGTATAGCAAATCAAGCAATTCGAATTCTTTTCGTGGTAGGATGAGTTTTTCACCATCAAGATGAATAAGGTAATGTTCACGGTCGATGATGAGGCCATTCATGGTTTCTTGTTCAGTTAAAGGATGCTGCACATGACGCTTGAGCAAGGCTTTTAGTCTCGATATAAGTACTCGGTTTTTGATAGGTTTCACGATATAATCATCGGCACCAGCAGCATAGGCAGCTAACTGTGAATAATCTTCGTTGCGTTGTGTACAGAACACAAAGAAACATGAGCTCAAGTCTTGGTGTTGCCGCAATTGATGACAAAGTTCGATTCCATCCGTCTCTGGTAAATTGATTTCCATCAACACCAATTGAGGAACTTGTTCAATTGCTTTTTGGATGGCTTGTTTGGCATTATTGGCTATACAAACATGATAACCAACAGCTGACAATGCTTCGGCCATTGACGACAACAATTCCTCATCGGTATCAACCAATAATATATGAAAAGGCGAAGAATCCATCTAATAATTGTGAAATGCTAAATAAGTGTTAACGTACTACCTTTACATTACGATAAGATTAAATTTACTTTACGTGCGAACTATTCGAATTTTACATTCTTCATTACAATTCATTTATAAACCTTACATTTGTGGTTGCAATGAAAGAGCAACTCAAAAAAATTAGTTCCATCGCCTTGTTATTTCTTTTTCTATTTCCAATAATAGAAAAAGGATGGCACGATGCACATCACTTGGATGATGCGCATTGCGTTGCTACTTATAAACACTTCCACACGTTGGAGCACAGTTGTTCGGTTTGCGAATTTACATCTACCAATACATTATCGGGAGTAGCCACTAAGTTTCAGTTTTTGCTGAGCGTTCGAGGTGTTACTTATCACCGTTTTGCTGAATCTTCTTTTTTTCATACCCCACAACATCAATTACCTTCGCGGGCACCACCGGTGGTTTAAGTCCCTAGTTTTCGGGACTTAAATAGCCATTTTATCGCTAGCCGATAGTGGCCGATTAATTACAGATGCCTTATTGCATCTCCTTATTTATTAAACCGAAGAAAGATTGATGAAAAATAGTTTCGTAATACTTTATATTATAGTATGCACTTTATGTGCAAATAGTGGCTGGAGTATGCCAGCAGGAAAAACCACTTTAACAGGCAAGGTGACCGACAAAGCCAGTGGTGAAGCTCTACCAGGAGTCACCCTATACGTTCCCGACTTAAAAACTGGTGCTGTTACCAACTTGGATGGTGTGTATAAAATAGAGAATTTGCCCAATTCGAAAATCTTAATTCAAATTAGTTTTTTGGGTTATACGCCAATATTAGAAACGGTAGACCTTGCCACCGTCACGAACAAAGACTTTGCTTTGGAAGCCTCCGTAAAGGAGATGAGCGAAGTGGTGGTGACTGGAACTTCGAAAGCTACTGAGATAAAACGAAATCCGGTGCCAATGATATCGGTGAACAAAGAGTTTCTCACACAAAATGCTTCCACCAACATCATCGAAACATTGAATAAAGTTCCGGGAGTGAGCAGCCTTTCGACTGGCCCTAATGTGTCGAAACCATATATACGCGGGCTTGGAAGCAACCGAGTACTTACTATGTATGATGGGGTGAGGCAAGAAGGCCAACAATGGGGCGAGGAGCATGGAGTGGAGATGGACCAGTTTTTAATCGACCATATTGAGGTGCTGAAAGGTCCTGCTAGTCTTATGTATGGCTCGGATGCATTGGCGGGTGTGGTGAACCTATTGCCTGCAAACCCATTGCCCGAAGGCACTATCAAGGGAAGTGTGCTTAGCAATTATCAGACGAACAACAAACAAATAGCTGGTTCGATAGCTTTGGATGGCAATAACAAAGGGTTTATTTGGGGATTTAGAGCATCGCGCAAGCAAGCGAGCAATTACCGAAACAAAGTGGATGGACCTGTGTACGGCACTAAGTATCAGGAAAACGATTTGAATGCCTACATTGGCTTGCAACGTTCGTGGGGATATACTCACCTCAACTTTAGTGTATACGACAACCTACAGGAAATACCAGATGGTAGTCGTGATTCGCTGACGCGAAAGTTTACGCAACAAATCAGTGAGCAAGATACCGTTCGGCCCATTGTTTCCAACCAACAACTTACCTCCTATTCTATTGCTGTGCTGCATCAGCATGTGCAACATTATCGATTGTATTCGGCTAGCAATTTTATTTTCGGGAGGAGCAAACTCAACATAAACCTTGGGGTGCAGCAAAGTGTGCGCAGAGAATACAGTCACCCTACTGCTCCCGATGTGGCTGGTTTATCGCTTTTGCTCAATGTATATTCTTACGATTTTAAATTGCATCTGCCCGATGTGAACGGTCTCGAATCGACCATTGGGGTGAATGGAATGCTGCAACATAATGATGCTAGCAAAGGCAGCGAATTTGTGGTGCCCAACTATCATTCGTTCGACTTAGGACCTTTTATTCATTTCAAAAAAACATTTGGCAAATTGGATGTGGCGGCTGGTATACGCTATGATGTAAGATGGTTTCAGAACGATTCGATGTATACGCATATCAACCCTTCAACCGGTTTCGAAGCTACCACTGCGTATACTGGCGACAGCACCTCCACCAAACAGTTTTCGTACTATAAACATATTTTTGCTGGACTAAGCGGCAGCATAGGTGCTACGTATAACTTGAATGATAAGTTGAGCATAAAGGCCAATGTGGCTCGTGGTTATCGTGCTCCTAATGTGTTCGAAATAGCTGCCAAAGGAGTGCACCCGGGCACGGGCATTCAACAGTTGGGTGACGACAATTTCAAGCCCGAATTCAGTTTGCAAGAAGACATCGGCCTTTTTCTCGAAAGCAAACATATTTCGGCTAGCATCGAAGTGTTCGAAAACCATATCAGCAATTATATATACAACGAAAAACTACAAACTTCGCAGGGCACCGATTCACTTTTCCATCAAGCCGGAAACACGTATCCTGTGTTCAAGTTTCGCCAAACAAGTGCTGCTTTGGTAGGTGGCGAGTTGAGTTTCGAGATACATCCTCACCCACTCGATTGGTTGCATTTCGAAAACTCCATCTCCCTTATATATGCTACCAACCGAGGTGGCAATGGAGCACACATCACCGATAGTACCAAGTACCTGCCGTTTATTCCACCGCTGCATACCAATTCGGAACTACGAGCCAACTTGAAAACCAAATTCGCACGCGTTGCCAACGCTTACCTCAAAATAGGGGTACAATATTATGCTGCGCAAAACAGGGCTTATCTTGCCTCGGGCACCGAAACCAAAACCCCTGCTTACACCCTCGTGGAAGCAGGTATGGGCACCGATGTGCTCAACAAAAAAGGCAAAACGCTTTTCAGTGTGAGCATACTGGGCACCAACCTAGCCGATGTGGCTTACCAATCGAACATGAGTAGGTTGAAGTATTTCGATAATTACCCCATCAACGGAAGTGGACGAAGTGGCATCTATAATATAGGTAGAAACATTAGTTTCAAGTTGGTGATTCCGGTAGGGTTTTAGTTTAAAGTTGGAAAGTTTAAAGTTGGAAAGTTTTAAATTGGAGGGTGAGTATAAGATTTCGCGTGGGGGTTTATAGTTTGGGTCTGTTCAATAAACTGTGTCAGGTTAAAATTATTTACCTTTGTATGTTGA
>JBAXQU010000115.1:0-8795 GCA_037131555.1 Bacteroidota bacterium | reverse complement strand
TACCTCAACATTGCTTTATTACTCATGAGGACAAATATAAGTAAAACACTATTGCCGCAACTTTCCAACTTTGAACTTTAAACTTCTATCTTTGTGGCCTAAAAAACAACTAAAAAAATAATGAAAAAAATAAGTCTATTTATCACTGCCATTTTCTTGCTTATTGGTTTCACCAAAGCAAGTGCACAAATAAAATACGAAGAGCCGCATTTTAAATTCGACAAAACCAAAAACGCTTCTCTTCACCTTACCGACCTCAACGAAGATTTAGAGTTGCGTGCTCCGGGTCAACCCATCACCGTGCTTAGTTATTCTATCATTGTAAACATTGATGGAAAAGAAAAAACAATAGAAAGCAATGGAAGTAAACTAGGAAAGAAAGCGGTGGATGCCATCATGCAGGCTCGCGAAAAACCAAGCCATATAGATTTTAGTAAAGTAAGTTTTACTCAGCAAGGCGACAATTCGAAACAGGAAATAAAAGGATTTACCATCTTTTTGAAGTAAATCATTTGGTAATTGCCAATAAAATTTTACTTTTAGCTTTTTCAAAATTTAGTTTATTTACAGTTTTATGTACACAACGGAAAAGATATTGGTAATAGGCTCTTCGGGGCAAATAGGAACTGAGTTGGTTCATACTTTGCGCCAACAATACGGAGTAGATAATGTAATAGCTTCCGACCTAAAAGCTACCACACAAGCCAGCGAAGGTCCATTCGAAGTGATAGATGTGATGAATACCACGGTGCTCAACGATGTGGTAAAAAAACACAAGATTACCCAAGTATATCTGCTAGCCGCATTGCTTTCGGCAACAGCCGAAAAAATGCCGAAGTTTGGTTGGGATTTAAACATGCAAGGCTTGTTCAATATTTTAGATTTGGCCAAAGAAAAACTCGTTGAACAAGTGTATTGGCCAAGTTCGATAGCTGTTTTTGGCCCTAACACACCAAAACAAAACACCCCACAATTCACTGTAATGGAACCCAGCACGGTGTATGGCATCAGCAAACAAGCAGGCGAACGATGGTGCGAATATTATTTCAACAAATACCAAGTAGATGTGCGTAGTTTGCGTTATCCAGGGCTCATTGGTTGGCAATCGGCTCCGGGTGGAGGAACAACTGATTATGCAGTACACATCTTTCACGAAGCCATAAAAAACGGAAGCTACAATTGTTTTTTATCCGAAAACACTACCCTTCCGATGATGTATATGCCCGATGCTATAAAAGCAACCATCGACATTATGCAGGTGAATGCCGATAAGGTAAAAATTCGTTCGAGTTATAACCTTGCGGGATTTAGTTTTTCGCCAACCGAAATAGCAAATGAAATTCGTAAACATATTCCTCAGTTCAGCATAAGCTATTCGCCCGACTCGCGTCAGCAAATAGCCGATAGTTGGCCACAAAGCATCAACGATAACGAAGCACGTTTGCATTGGGGATGGAAACCAAATTACGATTTGACAGAAATGACCAATGACATGATGCTTCATTTAAAAAACAAGTAAAACAAGATAATTGTAATATTCTTAGGATAAAACGAACAAACAAAATGAAAATTGTTCTAACTTTATCGCCAATTATATAGAACGCATTTTAGCACACCAATAATGAAAAAAATAATTTTTATAGCAGTCGTACTTCTTCTAAAGATGAATTCGGCATACGCTACTTTTTTGCAAAAGAAGGATTCGATTAATTTTACCGATGCCAACGACAAGCGTCAGGGCAAATGGATAATCTACAATGCCACTGCACACCGCCCCAATTACACTGACGACCAAAAAGTGGAAGAAGGAATTTACATGGACGGAAAACGCATTGGTATTTGGAAAGAATATTATCCGAATGGAAATCTGAAAAGCAAAATTACTTACGACAAAGGCCGCCCGAATGGATATGCCATGATGTATCACGATAATGGAAAAATAAAAGAAGAAGGACTGTGGCAAAACTCGCGTTGGGTAGGCGATTATAAATTGTATTACGACAACGGTCAGGTGCAACAAGAATTTAAATTCAATCAAAGTGGTAACCGCGAAGGAGGACAAAAATACTATTTCGAAAACGGACAAGTAATGATTGAAGGCAATTGGGCCAATGGTAAGGAATCGGGAATGGTAAAGGAATACTATGAGAACGGTGATATACGCGAAGAGAAAAATTTCAATGACGGAAACTTTGATGCAGCAACATCAAAATCGTATGAACCTAAAAAACCAATTGCTGTAAAACCACCTGAAGCAAAAGTAGAAGCTCCACCGGTGATACCACATAAATCGGAAAAAGATAATTTGGGAAAACCATTTACTGGCGAAGGTTACTGGAAACTTTACAACATGAACAAACAAGTATCGAAAGAAGGAACATTCAGCAAGTATAAATTGGTAGATGGTAAAAATTATATTTATAATACCGATGGAATTCTTCAACGCATTGCCATCTATCGTGACGGACGATACGTGGGTGATGCTGTGATAGAAGATGAAAAGTAAACGAACGATAAACTAATTAACAAAACAATCATTGGACTTATGAATAGCTCATAAGTCCATTTTATTATATGCAAAACCAACTCACCGTATTCAATACACTTAGCCGAACCAAAGAAAAGTTTGAGCCCATTCATCCTGGTATGGTTGGTCTATACGTATGTGGCCCTACCGTGTATAGCGATGTACACTTGGGCAACTGCCGTACTTTTATTTCGTTCGACTTAATCTATCGTTACCTTCTTCATCTTGGTTTTAAAGTACGATACGTGCGCAACATTACCGATGCTGGTCACCTCGAAGGCGACCGTGACGAAGGGGATGATAAGTTTGCGAAAAAAGCAAAACTCGAGCAACTCGAACCTATGGAGATTGTACATAAATACACCCTAGGATTTCATGATGTGATGCGCGAGTTCAACACCTTATCGCCAAGTATTGAACCTACAGCTACAGGACATATCTGCGAACAAATTGAAATGATAAAAGAAATCATTTCGAAAAAATATGCTTACGAAATAAATGGAACCATTTATTTCGATGTAGAAAAATACAACAAAGAATTTCCTTACGGACAACTTACCAATCGTAAGCTCGAAGATTTGCTGGAAGGCACACGTGAACTAAGCGGACAAGATGAAAAGCGCGGGCGACTTGACTTTGCACTTTGGATAGCCGCTAAGCCCGAAACCTTAATGAAATGGCCTTCGCCATGGGGATGGGGTTTTCCGGGATGGCACATAGAATGTTCGGCCATGAGTAGTAAATACCTAGGCGAAACTTTCGACATACATGGTGGTGGTATGGATTTGCAAGCTACTCATCATACCAATGAGATAGCACAATCGCAAGCATGTAATCACAAATCGCCAGTGAAATATTGGATGCATACCAATATGCTTACGGTTAACGGGGTGAGAATGTCGAAGTCGGCAGGCAATGGTTTTTTACCAGACCAATTGTTCACCGGTAATCATCCTTTGCTCGAGAAAGGATATAGCCCAATGGCGGTGCGCTTTTTTATGATGCAAACACATTATCGCAGCACACTCGACTTTTCGAACGAGGCACTGCAAGCTTCGGAGAAAGGATACGCACGATTGATGGCATCTTTAAAAACAGTTGAAACATTAAAAACATCTGCCACTTCTACTTCGAATATTCAGAATTGGAAGAAAGCTTGTTACGATGCCATGAACGATGATTTCAACACTCCAATATTAGTTGCTAGTTTGTTCGAAGGAGCACGCATCATCAATTCGGTGAACGACAACAA
Source organism: Bacteroidota bacterium (assembly GCA_037131555.1). Taxonomy (GTDB): domain Bacteria; phylum Bacteroidota; class Bacteroidia; order 2-12-FULL-35-15; family 2-12-FULL-35-15; genus 2-12-FULL-35-15. The sequence goes on along the minus strand of JBAXQU010000115.1, from coordinate 5,016 downwards.
AGAAACCATCACCGCTGACGATTTGCAAGTACTAAAAACATTGATGCAAACTTTTGTGGTGGATATATTGGGCCTAAAAGCCGAAACATCCAACTCCTCTGCCGACAAAGCTTTGCAAGGGGCTATGGAAGTGATTTTAGAAATACGCAAAGACATAAAAGCGAAAAAAGATTATCCTGCTTCGGATAAATTAAGAGACGATTTGAATAAACACCACATACAAATAAAAGATACAAAAGATGGTCCTGTCTGGTCAATTTCGGAATAACATAGTATCGGCTTTCGCCTTTTCAATATTACTTCTTATTGCTTCGTGTACCAATAGCAATCAGAATAACGATACACCGCCTACCAAGGTGGTGAATGTAAATCGCCTTCCAACTCCTGATTTTAATACCGATTCGGCTTATGCTTGCATCAAAGCGCAAGTAGATTTTGGTCCTCGTATTCCGGGAACTAAAGCGCATGCGTTGTGTGCCGACTATTTGGTGAATAAATTGAAATTGTACGGATGGCAAGTGCAAGTGCAAAATGGCACCGTGAAAACATACGATGGAAAACAGTTCACGCTTAAAAACATTATTGCCGAATACAAACCCGATTTAGCCAACCGAACATTACTTACTGCACATTGGGACACCCGTCCTTGGGCCGACTTGGATACTGTGAAAAAAGATCAACCTTTTGATGGTGCTGATGATGGAGGTAGTGGAGTGGCTGTGTTAGTAGAACTTGCACGACAACTTGGAGCTTCGAAATTGGACAAAGGTGTTGACATCATTCTGTTCGATATTGAAGATTACGGACAACAATCGTCAAGCAGCGAAGCACAGCAAGAAGATACTTGGTGTTTGGGTTCGCAATATTGGGCCAAACACCTTCACAAACCGGGTTACTTTGCTAACTATGGTATATTACTAGACATGGTAGGAGGTAAAAATCCGGTGTTCCCTAAAGAAGGTACTTCGGTGGTGTATGCTTCTGGTATAGTGGACAAAATATGGGGCATTGCCAATCAAATGGGTTATGGAAATTATTTTATTGATAGAAATTCGGGAGAAACTACTGACGACCATCTTTATGTAAACACTTTGGCAAACATTAAATGCATCGACATTGTGCATTACGAAGTAGAAAAGCACAACTATCCTTATTTCCATCATGCGCATTCCGACAATATGGAGGTGATAGATAAAAACACACTTAAAATGGTAGGGCAACTATTATTGGAAGTATTATTTACTGAAAAGTAATTGATCCTGCTTGAAAAAAATCTTAATCATACGGTTTAGTTCCATTGGCGATATTGTATTAACCACACCTGTTATCCGCTGTTTGAAAATGCAGAAGCCTGAAATGGAAATTCATTTTCTTACCAAAAAATCATTTAAGGGAATTGTTGAGAACAACCCTTACCTTACCAAAGTTCATTGCATAGAAAAAGATGTAAAAGAAATAGTGAAGGAATTGAAAAAAGAAAATTTCGATTTTGTGGTCGACTTGCATAACAACATACGTTCCATGCAAACCAAAACTGCTTTAGGAAAACCTTCTACTTCGTTTCGTAAGCTCAACTTTAAGAAATGGATGCTCGTAAATTTCAAGATAAACAGGATGCCTGCTATGCACATTGTGGATAGGTATTTACAAACGGTAGCGCAACTAGGAATAGTGAACGACAACAAAGGCATTGATTTTTTTATCCCCGAGAAAGACGAAGTAGCATTAAGTTCAATCCCTGTATCGCACCAAAACGGATACATTGGATTTGTAATTGGAGCTCGACATTATACCAAACAACTACCCATCGCGAAAATTATTTCCATTTGTAAAAAACTAAATCAACCCATTGTATTGCTTGGTGGTAAAGAAGACATCAAAAATGCATTAGAAATAGAAAAAGCCCTTGGTACTAGCATTTACAATGCTTGTGGAAAAAACAATCTCAATCAGTCGGCATCGTTAGTAAAACAAGCAACCAAAATAATAAGTCACGACACAGGATTGATGCACATTGCAGCCGCTTTCAAAAAAGAAATCATCTCCATTTGGGGAAACACGGTACCTGCATTTGGTTTTACTCCTTACCTCCCAGCCAGTTCATCGCGAATGGTAGAAGTTAAAAATTTATCGTGCCGACCTTGCTCAAAGATTGGTTATGAGAAATGCCCCAAAGGACATTTTAAATGCATGATGTTAATTGACGAGGCCGAAGTGGTGAACTAATCACCTATTTATCTCCTAAAAACAAGGCTTTTAATTCGGTTGCTTCGCTAGGTTTAAGTTTGCCAGCAAGTATCAAACTCAGTTGTTTTCTTCGCAAGGCTGCTTCGTATCTTTTCTTTTCTTCTTCTGTTTCGGGCACCAATGCAGGCACAGGCAATGGCGAACCATTTTGGTCGACAGCTACAAAAGTATAAATGGCTTCGTTGCATTTTACTTTTTCTCCACTCACTGCATCCTCCACCCATACATCTATAAACACTTCCATGGAAGTAGTAAACGCTCTCGACACTTTGGCTTCGAGGGTTACTAAACTTGCATGTTTTATAGGATTGTTGAACGACACATTGTTCACCGAGGCGGTAACCACTACACGTTTGCAATGGCGATGTGCGGCAATGCTCGACACCATGTCCATCCATTGTAATAATTGTCCACCAAACAAATTGCCCAAGGTATTGGTATCATTTGGTAATACTATTTGTGTTTGAATCGACAGCGAATCTTTCGGAGTTTTAGGTTTCATACTATTTCTTTTTTGGCAAAGGTAACAAGTTGTACACTATAATGGATGTAGAAATAGAAGATGTAGCTTTTTTCACTGCTAAGGCACAATGGAGAAATTCTATCCCGAAGTTTCGGGACTAAAGCGAGATTTGTAAATAAGTATTAATTGCCACAAAGGCACAAAGAAGAAATTCTAAATTCTAAGAACTAAATTCTAAACCCGTATTCATAAAGCCTGTTTTCACAATACATTGTACTTAGTACTTCATCATAATACTTTGTACTTAATACATTGTACTCTTAATAACTTTTTTCCTCACCACACCCTTCTCCGTTTCCACCTCCACAAAATATATCCCACTTGATTCATTGCTTATATCTATCTTTATGGTACTTTCATTCCTAATTCCTAATTCGTAAATCCTAATTATCTCCCCCATCACATTATACACCTCCACTCTTTTCATTTTATACTTTGCACTCTTCACTTCAAACACCCCTTCATTTGGGTTGGGCGAAACCACCATCCCATTCTCATCTTCCATTTCATTTATTCCTATCCCACTTCCTGTACAATCCCATACACTAACATCGTCTATGTAATATGCTGCACCAATATACCCTGTATTATTAATGTTAATTGTATCTGTATTGGCAAGAGAATAAAAATTACCGATAGTAATGTATTGCTCTCCTCCATTAGCCATGTATTCTCCTGAAATGCTTACCCAATTTACAGTATCTGATATTACATTTGTTTCATTTATTTGAGGGATCAGTCCAATATAATCGGATGGATTTGGAAATTGTAAAGCTAAATCAGAAAAATACATTCCAATATTATTACTTGCGGCATTTACATTATTCAAACGATTAACATAAAATTCAACACAATACTTATGGTTGTTTATTAATGTATCGGTTAATTCCACCTGAATAAAACAATTAGTTGAAGCACTTCCGATAAGCTGAATTTCGGCATATGCATTACCTGTGCGAGCATATTGCCACCCAAAACTTGGATAATTATTAGGAACATTACGGTTGCCACCAGCGATATGTGGTGCACAAGCGTTAAAATAATAAGGAATTGATGATGTAGGGCTGTACCAATTTTGGCAAGAAAATATATTAGAAGCAAAAGTACCATTCGGACGAATAGGACAATTAAGAGTATCCTCAAAACTTGGATTGGGAACAAGGTTTTGGGCAAAAATAGCCCCTCCCCAGCCCTCCCCGAAGGGGAGGGTGCAAAGAAACCAAATCATTAGAATTATTTTGCTCTTCATTTTTTACGCCCTGCATCCCTCCTCTACTGGAAGGTTAGGAGGGTCTTATTTTATTATTGTCAACTTATCCATTTTCACTAATTTCCCATTCACCTTCACTCCCCAATAATATTCTCCAGCAGCCAATTGGTTTTGGTCTACGCTTATTCTTTTGTTATTAACATCAAGCGTGTACTTTTTTATTGATTTGCCTTGCAGATTGTAGATGCCAAATATAGCATGTTCGTAAGGTGCTAATTTATAGTTAAAAGTAATGATTGCATCATTTGGGTTTGGGGAGAGATAATAAGACTCAGCATAGGCAGCATTTTCAGGATTTATTCCACAATGACATTTCTTTCTTAACCGTTGATAATTGATGGTATCCTTATTTTCAAAAGGAATATTTAGAATTAATTTTTGCTGATAAGCCCAAACACTATCGGGATTTTTTATTGGTGGTCCGTCCATACTAACGGTTTTTTCTTGTCCTTTTACCAAAGTAGCACAAAACAACATTACTAATACAATAAAATACTTTTTCCATCCTCCTTGGCATTCCTTTAAAGTAAGCAGAAAAGATGCCTTTGCTGGTGTTTTTTCACCTGCAAACCAACGACACTTTATATCCGCCAATTTTTTCATCCCCCAAATATACTATTATTATATATAACCTAGGAAGGAGGAATTGAATAACCTTTTTTGTTTCGTTTTACTCGCTCGCAGTTTTAGTCCATTTTTTGCATTTTTTGCAAAAATCTGGCAGTCGGAAAACATTTTAACACTTAAAACTAAGTTCGTCAGTTCCCCTAAAGTCAAAAAAAAGTGATTTTGAGTATTTGGATTTTGACAAATAGGCTTTTGGAGTTCAAAAAGGGTATTTGCTGATCAACAAATAGGCTCGAAGAGTTCATTTTATGTATTCGCTGGTTGACGAATGGGCAAAATGAGTTCATTTTGTGCATTTGCTGATCAACAAATAGGCTCGAAGAGTTCATTTTATGTATTCGCTGGTTGA
>JBAXQU010000114.1:0-8808 GCA_037131555.1 Bacteroidota bacterium | reverse complement strand
CGTTCCATCATTTTCGCATCCTGTTCCATCATTTTCCCATCCCGTTCCATCATTTCCGCCTTTGTTGGTGTTGTTTCACCAAGAAACCAATTTCCCGTTCGTGCCTATTTCCCAGTCCCGACCCTTCGGGAGCGGTAAAAATAAATCGTTTCGATGTAAAATCATTTCAAACCTATCCATAATCTAATATATTTGGTGCGTCAAAATAATTATTAACTAATACTACTTTAAACAATGAGAAAAACAATCATTTTACTTGCTTGCACAGCTTTCGTAGCATGCAACAAAAACGGAAAGGAAGAGCAAAAAGCAAATGCTGTGGTATGGGCCGAAACAGCCGAAACCACCATGCCAATGACCAAAGATAGCCTTTGGAGTCAAGAAGACTGGGACAAAACCTATAAGCTCGACAAGCCCCAGATTTTTAATTCAATTACCAAAGCCGTAAGGAGTGGTAAACTCAAAGCATGTAGTTTTTTAAATCTCGACATCGATTATACCATCCCAGAATTTGATGCCATCTTAAGCCATTGGGATTCTACTCATCAGGTTGATGATGTAAATAATCCAGGAACAATGATTAGCGCTCCACTTAAATACGATACTAATCCTGACGACATTTCACAAATTCGTTTCCAAGAAAAAATAGTATTCGATACACTCACTAATACATTAACTAAAAAGGTAACATCAGCACTTTTTCTTCAATATGCAAAATCTCAATCAGGAGAAATATTAGGAATGAAACCTCTTTTTAGAGTAAAATTCCCAGATGGTAACTCAGCAGCCGAGAAGAAGTAATTAAACAGTAATTTGAAATGAATAAAAATCCCACTCCATCATGGTGTGGGATTTTTTTTTGAAATGAAACGAACAAAAAACGATATTTTTAAAAATAATGATCGAGAATATTTTCTAACGATTCCTTGGTCAATGGTTTTGTTTCGAAATTCGAAACAGTTAAATATTCTTTCGAACGGCTTATATCTTTTGTGTTGGCCGAAGTAGAAAGCATGATGATAATGATTTTTGATTTCACAGAAAGAGGAAATGACTGGTACTCATCCAAAAACTCCCAACCATTCATCCGAGGCATATTTATATCCAGTAAAATCAAACTAGGAAGGTTATCCAAATGAGTTCTTAAATAGTCGAGCGCTTCTTCTCCATCGTCCACCACACTGAGTGTTTCCGTTACCTTCATCTCATCAATCAAAAGCTGATGAAATAAATTATCAGCAGGGTTGTCATCTACTATTAATATTGATTTGATTTTTGGAGTAGGCATTTATTAAATTAATTATTATTGATTTCTTTTATTTGTTTGTTAAGCTCTTTAGCAATGGTGAAGTAGAAGGTACTTCCCTTTCCAACTTCCGATTCTACCCAAATTTTCCCTCCATGATGTTCCACTATTTTTTTCGATTGAGAAAGCCCAATACCTGTCCCATCATATTCTTTCTGTCCATGTAATTTCTGAAATATAATAAAGATGCGTTCGTAGTACTTCGATTCAATTCCAATGCCATTATCGGTTACCGAAAACAGGTACTCGTTTTTGTGTTCCACAGCAGCAATCGAAATCAATGGATTGCCAATTTTATTTCGATACTTAATGGCATTGCTAATTAAATTTTGAAACAACGATTTGAGTTCAACCATATTGCCAATCACCACAGGCAAAGGAGCAATCATAAATTCAGCACCACTTTCGGCAATAGCCTTGTTCAAATCAGCCAATATCGCTTTCACTAGTATATTGCAATCAACATCTGTTCTGCTTTTATCAAATCCTAGTTTCGAATATGTAAGCAAATCTCTAATGAGGAGTTGCATTTGCAAAGTAGCTGACGAAATATATTCCAAATATAAATCAGCATTTTTATCCAATTGGCCTTCGTATTTTTTACTGAACAAGGTTACATAGTTCGACACCGTGCGCAAAGGTTCTTGCAAATCATGAGAGGCGATATAGGCAAAGCGTTCCAGCTCTTGATTCTGGTCTAGCAATAATTTGTTTTGCACCTCTATTTTCCGTTCAGCCTCTTTTTTTTGAGTAATATCACGCACCACGGCAGTTACTATCATTCGGTCTTTAAGTTGAATAGGACTCAAACTTATTTCCACAAAAAACTCAGAACCATCTTTCCTACACGCGTTCAATTCTTTTCGCGTTTCCATTTCTTTCAATGAAGGTTGTTTCAAATACTGATCGCGCACATCAACATGATGATGATGAAACCTTCGAGGAATAAGAATCTCGATCGGTTGAGCTATCAATTCCTTTTCCGAATATCCAAAAAGTTTTTCAACTCTTCTATTTACTAATAATATCTTTCCATGATGATTGCAAATAATGATTCCATCTTGAGCCGAGTCAAATGCAGCTTTATAGGTTTCGAGTTCGTTCATAGTTTCTAATCTTCTTCACAAATTACATTGTCATTTGAAATGCAAGTGTTGGAGTTATGAGTTTAGTTTGATTGGACAAAGCTAGAAGAATAATTGAATATCCGAAATGACTTAAAAAAAAATATCGTCAAACCATTTTTTTGATCAAATTGTGTTCTATGATTAGGATATAGACCAAATCATTCCAATTTTTGATCGCCTCAAAAGCTTTATTTCATAATCCATATTGAGCCATTATATCAAATGTAAAGAAAATAAAACTTGTCAAATCAAATAATAAGTGTACTTTTGCCTCGGTTTTAGTCAAAAAAGGATTTTTGATGAGACGAATTTACAACTGATTAACCTTTTGCCGAAATAACCCCAATACCAATGATGGTGGGTTTCTTAAAACACAGTTGTCTGATTCTACTCACATATACTTCCTTGTAAGTTGACAACTGTAATATAAACAAAATAAAAAATTAATGAACAAATTTGAAGCGTTAGGGCTTAACGATGCTATCGTTAAAGCTATAACAGAAATGGGTTTTGAAACCCCAACACCTATTCAGGATAAAGTAATTCCTGAACTATTAAAAGGTAATACCGACCTTGTGGCTTTAGCCCAAACAGGTACAGGAAAAACAGCAGCCTTTGGTTTGCCACTTATCTCGATGATTGATTTCAATTCTCGCGATACACAAGCATTGATTATGTGTCCAACTCGCGAGTTGTGTATGCAAATAACAAGAGATTTGCAGAGTTATACCAAGTACATCAAAGATGCCAACATTGTTGCTATCTATGGTGGAGCAAGTATTGACACTCAAACTCGTGAAATTAAAAGAGGAGCACAAATAGTTGTAGCTACTCCTGGTCGTATGAACGATATGATTGACCGTAGACGAGTGAACTTATCTAGTGTTCGTTTTGCTGTGCTTGACGAAGCGGATGAAATGCTTAACATGGGTTTCAAAGAAGATTTGGATACCATCCTTTCGCAAACTCCTGAAGAAAAGAATACATGGTTATTTTCAGCAACAATGCCTGATGAGGTATTACGTATTTCGAAAAACTACATGTCAAATCCGGTTGAGATTACTGCCGGCACTAAGAACGCAGGAAACGTAAATATCGATCACGTTTATTATATTGTTCATGCTCGCGATAAGTATCCTGCATTGAAACGTATTGCCGATTCAAATCCAGATATTTTTGCAATTGTTTTCTGTCGTACAAAAATAGAAACACAAGAAATAGCTGATAAATTAATTAAAGACGGATACAATGCAGATGCATTGCATGGAGATTTATCACAATCGCAACGCGACCATGTGATGAAACGTTACCGTAGTCGTTCGTTACAAATGCTTGTAGCTACTGATGTGGCAGCAAGAGGGATAGATGTTCAAGATGTAACTCACGTTATTAATTACACATTACCTGATGAAATAGAAAATTATACTCACCGTAGTGGACGTACTGCACGTGCTGGTAAAACAGGTGTTTCAATCGCTATCATCAACATGAAAGAGATTGGAAAGATTAGAATCATCGAACGCATCATCAAAAAGAAATTTACTGAAGGTAAAGTTCCAACAGGATTCGAAGCATGCGAGAAACAATTATTCAGCCTTGTGAAAAAGGTACATGAAGTAGAAGTAAACGAGGAAGCCATTGAAGCATATATGCCAAAGATATATGACGAATTGAAAGATTTAAGCAGAGAAGACATTATTAAACGTTTTGTTTCTTCTGAGTTTAATCGCTTTTTAGATTATTACAAAAATGCCCCTGACCTTAATGCTTCTTCTTCAAAAGGAGATCGTTTTGTATCGGCTCCAGGTATAACCAAACTATTTGTCAACCTTGGCGAATTAGATAGTCTTGATTCAACAAGCATGAAGGAGTATATCTCCGAAGTATCGGGTGTTGACATGGCATCCATTGTGTTTGTGGAAGTAAAAAGTAGTTTCTCGTTTATCGAAGTGAAGACGGAAGTTGCTGAAATCATTCAAGGAACATTCAAAAATGCTCGTTACAACAATCGTTCTGTTCGTATTGAATCTCGTGGAGCAACAGCATCAGGTGGTGGCGAACGCAGGGGTGAAGGTAGCTACGGAGGAGGATCAGATAGAAGACGTTCTTACGGAAGTGGAGGAGGAAGTGGTTATAGCGAAAAAAGAAGCTATGGCGGTCGTTCTGACAGAGGAGGAGATAGAGGAGGTTACTCAAAATCTTATGGTGGTGGAGAGAAAAGCTATGGAGAAAAGAAATCGTATGGCGATTCTGGAAATTCTGATCGTAAATCATATAGCGATCGTGCCGAAAGAAGCTCTTCTAGAGCCTCTTCTTCAAGTGAGTCAACATCTACAGGAAGCGATAGAAAGGAAAACTTCAAAAGAGAAAAACGCCCTAGAAAAAGTTTTAAATAAAAAAGAAAAGGTGAACAAATGTTCACCTTTTTTATTCAGTCAATATAAATAATGAAAGTAATAATTACTGGTGCTACAGGCATGGTTGGTGAGGGTGTTCTTCACGAGTGTCTCGTAAGCATTGAAGTGAGTGAAGTTCTTGTTGTCAATCGAAAAGAATGTGGTATCACACATCCTAAATTAAAAGAGATTATTCACTCCAATTTTTTCGATTTATCGGCAATTGAAACTCAACTAACAGGTTATGATGGTTGTTTCTTTTGTTTGGGTGTGTCTTCTGTGGGTATGTCGGAGAGTGATTACACCAAAATGACATTCGACCTTACCATGCATGTTGCAGAAACATTGGTGAAACATAACAAGGCAATGGTTTTCTGTTATGTTTCAGGATCGGGTACCGATGGCACCGAAAGTGGAAAAATAATGTGGGCGAGGGTTAAAGGTAAAACAGAGAACCATTTAATGCGCATGCATTTCAAAAAGGCATACATGTTTCGTCCAGGATTAATGAGGCCTACAAAAGGTTTGAAAAACACATTAAAGTTCTACAAAGCCATCAATTGGATGTATCCGATGTTAAAGGTAATGTTTCCTAAATTTGTCTGTACACTTAGTGAGGTAGGTATTGCGATGATTAAATCAGTGAGCAAAGGAAACGATCGTTCTATTTTGGAGGTTCAGGATATTGTATCTCTTGCAAACGAGTAAATAATATTCAGTGATTTCAATTTCGATTCGCAAAAATTCATTTACTTTGTAGAATAATCTTTAAACTTTATTGTATGAAAAAACTAATTTTTGTTTCTTTAATAGGAACAGCCTTACTAACCTCTTGTGGAAATAACAGTGATGGCAATGAAAATAAAACAGCATTAAAAGACACGACTCTAAAATACTTTGGTGATACCATCACATTGGATGGTGCAGTTGCAGCAGATCAATTGAATAATTCTATTAAAGGAAAAGATTCATTGAAGATTAAACTTGCCGGAAAAATAGAATCAGTTTGTCAGAAAAAAGGTTGTTGGATGAAAATGAATATTGGAACCGATCAGGAAATGATGGTTCGATTCAAAGATTATGGTTTTTTTGTTCCTAAAGATGCAGCTGGAAAAGAAGTTGTAATTGAAGGAGTAGCCTTTCATGACACCACCAAGGTAGCAGAGTTGCAACACTATGCCGAAGATGCAGGCAAATCAAAAGAAGAGATTGCTAAAATAACCGAACCTGAAATAAATATTAGCTTTGAAGCTCATGGGGTTATCATCAAAAAATAAACTATTTGTTTACGCTTCGTTGGGAATCTTTTGTTTGTTTTTAACCCAATGCAAACAAGAAACCAAAACAGAAAAAGATGCTTCCTCTTGTGTAAAGACTAAACCACTTAACCCAAATGGAGACAGTGAACTCGCGGTCTTGATGCGAAACATGTACGATTCATTGGCTGCTGTGAACACCTTAATCAAGAAAGGAGGTGTCCCCACTAAGTTTCCTGAATCATTTTTGAAACTACACACTGCTAAACCTACAGATGTGAACACCAAACCTGATTCTTTTGATGCCTTTGCTGACGATTATTTAAACACACTTAAATCGTTGTACCATTCTCCTAAAGAAGATTTAAGTAAAAACTATAATTCTTTAGTTCAGAAGTGTGCCAATTGTCATCAGGTTTCTTGTCCTGGGCCGCTAAAGAAAATAAATAAACTTAAATTGAATGTGTAGTTGCTTAAAAATAATCTTATAAATAAATTTTAGAAATCTGTCCAAAAAGTACAAAACAAATTGTCATTACTTAAATAAACAATTGTAATTTATATAAATATGAAGGAATTTCTATTATTGTTTCGCTCAAACAATTCGGAACGCGAACAAATGTCTCCAGAACAAATGGAGGAGAACATGAAACAATGGCAGCAATGGATTAGTGGAATAGCTCAGAAAGAACAGCTTTCTGGAGCTCAGCCGCTGGAAAGCGAAGGAAAAGTTATAAGAGGAAGAGCAAAAAAACTTACTGACGGACCTTATATGGAAGGAAAGGAAGTTTTGGGCGGTTATGTGCTTGTGAAAGTGAAAAGTTTTGATGAAGCAGTAAAAATTTCAGAAGATTGCCCTATTCTAGAAATGGAAAGTGGTACTGTAGAAATAAGGGAAATAGGGACAATGAGTGTTATTTGAAAATAATTTTGGAAGTATGTCCAAATGTCTACTCGCAGTTTGTCTTTAGTAAAACAATTAATATTAACAATTAAAACAAAAATCAAATGGATGCAACAGTAAACATTTTAAATTGGTTTGAAATATCGGTAACCGATACAGCCAGAGCAAAAAAATTCTATGAAACTATCTTTTCTATTAAAATGGAAACACAGGAAATGATGGGAATGAAAATGACCATGTTTCCTTCAGCAGATATGAATGGGAAAGTGTCGGGCGCCTTAGTGGAAGGATCAATGCACAAGCCGAGCATGGAAGGCGCGGTGATTTATCTGAACGGAAACCCTGATTTGGCGGTTGTTTTAGGTAAAGTTGAAGCTGCAGGGGGAAAAATTGTGATGCCTAAAACGCATATTAGCCCTGAAGTTGGTCACATGGCTTTCTTTATTGATACAGAAGGAAACAGAGTGGCGCTTCATTCAAACAATTAGTGATAAGATAATTGGGGCGACTCAAAAGTCATAACATGGCTTGGAATAGGGTATTCATATTAAGAAAATGAATACCCATTTCTATTTTTTATGAGGGTGCCACTTATATTAATTAAAGAATTATAGATTTCGCGAAATTCTTTGGAAAAATTTGTTCAGGTCGGAAATCTAAAAATACAGTAGGAAAAGATTATTAGATTTTCGTACCTATCCATATTATGACATTACTGTCTTTGGTTTCCTTTTATTATCAACTATTTCCTTCGGATTTCCCTTTGGCTTATAATTTATAAGGCAACTTTCGTCTTTTACAGCGTTTTTAAGCATTTGCTCAAGTGCATTTTTCTGTAAATGACGATTATTGTACTTATAACTAAATTCTGCAAGGTAAAAAGGAAGGTATTTTTTGCTTATAGCCCTGTAACTACCTTTGATTCCGTTTTTAAGGATAGACCAGAAGCCTTCTATTGTATTTACCGTTTTTATCCCTTTTCCGTAACCTTCACTATGTTTTATTGTAATATGCTCAACTACATTATCAAATTGGTTATATCCCTTAAAACCATCAGTAAACACTACACTTTCGTCCGTATTTACAGAAGTTTTAAGCATGGCTAACAAGTTTCTGCTTGTTAGTTTCTCAATTATCTTAACGTAAACCTTGCCTTTCTTTTCAACCGCACCGACAATAGGTGTTTTGTTTGTTCCTCGTCCTCTTTTATTCGTTATTTGAGAAAGGTTTGCTTCGTCCTCATGTCCTTTAATTTTAACTTTCTTGTTACCTCCTATATATGCTTCGTCAAACTCTACAAGTCCTTCAAGCCTTAATTCGTTTCCTATCATGGCGCAACGTATCTTGTGGCAAGCAAACCATGCCGTTTGATATTTTACGCCTGTATTTCGTGCTATTTCGGATGCACTAATACCCATTTTCGCATTTATCATTAAGAACATTATCTCAAAGAATTTAGGCAATTCTAACCTCGTTCCCTCGAATATAGTACCAACTAATACGCTGTAATCCTTGCTACAACTATTGCAATGCCACCGCATTGAATTTTTACGTTTGGTTACGTTATCCGAACTGCAAAAAACGCATTTAGGCTTTTTGTTCCAACGTAATTTTTCAAGGTAGGCTATACACTTATCTTGTGTGCCTAATTGTTTATGAAGTAATGATAGGTTCATTTTATTTACTTTAAAATATTTCTTAGTTTGTCGTAGAATAAAAACAATGCTTTTAAAAACTGTATTAGTATCAATGATATTATGTATGAAGCTATAATAAACGGTGATGCCTTATGTAAAATAATTATTAGTATAAATAATTG
>JBAXQU010000113.1:0-8961 GCA_037131555.1 Bacteroidota bacterium | reverse complement strand
TTGTAAAGTCTTTTCCTTTACCTGATTTTAATGTTGCAACTACTTTCTTTGCCATTTTGTTTTATTTTGATAATTTGAAAATCTTACTGTTTAATAACATCTCTATGGATGTTTCGAACGAACCAAGGTTCAAATAGATTATTTAATTTCTTTATGAACAGTTACTTTTTTCAAAATTGGGTTGTATTTTTTCAACTCCAATCTTTCTGTTGTGTTTTTCTTGTTTTTAGTTGTAATGTAACGTGACGTTCCTGGTTTCCCACTGTCTTTGTGCTCTGTACACTCCATTATTACCTGGATTCTATTGCCTTTTTTTGCCATTTTATTTTATTTTATTATGTATTTAAAGTGAAATAAGTTATGAGCTAACGTATTTCAAATTCTTTCTTATTTTTTTAAAAAACCTTGTTCTCTAGCTTCTTTCATCACCGCTGTAATACCATTTTTGTTGATAGTACGAAGTGCTGATGTAGATAAACGAAGTGTAATCCATTTGTTTTCTTCAGGTAAAAAGAACTTTTTTACTTTAAGGTTTACATTGAACTTACGTTTGGTTTTAGTGTTAGAGTGAGAAACTTTGTTTCCTACAATAGCCTTTTTTCCTGTTATTTCACAAACTCTTGACATGTTGTTTTCTTATTTATTTATTCGTTTTTTAAAATTTGGGAGTGCAAATATCGTATTATTTCTCTAACTGACAAAAAAAGATTAATAATTCTTTGAAAAACAATTCTTTCTTTTTCGCCTCGCCTTAGTATTTATCGTAGCAGGTATTGCAAGGATTAATGAGATTGCTGTTGCCAAGAAACGCTGTTCGCTCAGTATTGTATTGGGTTTCCAACGATTCTAACTTAGCTTGTTGAAGAAATAGTTCGGGTGCGTTTTTGTTTGGATCGGTGAGAAGTGAGGCAAAAAGATTTTTTAGGTCTTTTATGGCAGTTAAGGCATAAATCATGTTTTTGAGGTTATTGTATTTCGGATTTAGCGTAGCATCTTTTCCTGCTGCGGTTATTTCTTTCTTACTTGCTTCCAAACAAATGTTCCAAGTATTAATCATCAACGAATCGTAATTATTGTTCACATTCAACCATTCACCTTTGCATGGTTCGGTTGTTTTTTTGGCCATCGCATTCTTCGATGGGTAATTGATATAAGTCGTTCCTTGGTTATCTTGCATATTTACCGAAATAACCAAATCTTCGCCAGGTTTCCTATTTAATACAACCACTTTACCTGCAGCGTCAATTAAGGTGTTTTCTTTTAAATTGATTGGATTTACCACCTCGGCACCATATACAATCACTTTCTTTATTCTCGAATCTTTGATGGCTCCATTGGCTTCGTATCGAAGTAAAAGACCCAATTTATTTCCGTTGTCGGAAACGAGAGTGATGGAAAGTCCTGTTTTTACACATTTGTTAGCGCATTTAAAATAAGCATCCACTGCCGCATCACTTACAACGGCAGAAACCATGTAATTTGTCCATCCAATATTATAGTAATTGGTACTTCCGTTGATGATGTTTTCTTTCACCACATCATAGTCGGTGAAGTTGGAATTTTCATTTGGTCTACTTTCAGCAGCTATACCTTCTACCGGAATGGCTACTTTATACACTCCTTTAGTACTTTCCTTGGTTTTAATGAAATCGCTAAAGGCTTTTGTTCCAAAAAAGGAACGAACATCTTTTACATAATCGCCTGAATTGGTAAATTTGGTTTCGGAGTAGAAGGCATTTTTTAATTCGTTGCACGAACATTGTGCCTGCATTATCACTGGAGAAAGTAACAGTAAAAATGCCAAAAAAGATATACTAATCGATTTCATTTAAGTATGGATTTTGATATTAAATAGGTTTCAAAGATAAATAAAAGAGGTAATAAAACTAGAATTTTATTGAAGATACTCCGAAATTCGTTCACAGAAAAGATGCAAACTTTCACCATCATTAGGATGAATGAGCGAAAAGTTGTACAAGAAAAATGTTCGGATTACTTAGTGATGTAGGTAAATGAGCGCCAACCGTAGTCAACTTCTACGTAGTTTATCTTAGCATAAGTAAATACTTTGTATTTCACCACCCCTTCTTTATAAACCATCACCTCTTTTTCAGGTTTAAAGAACTCATCATTTTTGAATAGTTCAATGGCTTCGTCAAAACTACCATGACCCAATGTGCCCCAGGACCAGCTATGGCCTTCTTCACCTTTTTTTAAGGTTCTATCAAAACCTGCTTCGCTCGTATTGTGCTCAGTAGCTTTTGGGGCCTGCCCTTTGGGCTGGCAAAACCCAACTTTTGATTGGATAAATATACCTATAATAAGGAGTGTTAGTTTGAGTAATTTGTTTTCAATCATCGTTTAGTTTGTATTCAAAAATAAATTTTGTGCGGACAAAAATAAGAAAAGAATTCAGGAAATTGTTTTACTTGAATATTAACAAATCAGAATTTATTAACAAAAAATCCACAAACAAAAAAGTCCCTGATTGCTCAGAGACTTTCTTGATTATGCCTGCCACCTTATCTCTTGCCCAAAAAAGGAGTAGAGATGGACTAAAGCGCTAGTCTTTTATAATGTTCATTTCGTTGATGAGGTTAGATGCTCCGCCAAACTTATCAATCATAAATAATACATATCGAACATCAACACAAATGGTGCGTTTGTATTTGCTATCGAAATAAATGTCGCCACTCATGGCTTCCCAGTTGCCATCGAATGCCAAACCTACTAGTTCGCCATTGCCATTAATCACCGGGCTACCTGAGTTTCCTCCTGTGATGTCGTTGTTGGTTATAAACCCAACATTGATATCACCATCTTTGCTGGCATACATTCCGAAATCTTTTTTGTTATACAGTTCTTTCAAGCGAGCTGGTACCCTGAATTCAAATTCATCTGGGTTTTCCTTTGCCATTACTCCCGATAGGGTGGTGAAGTATTTATATTCCACCGCATCTTTTGGCGAATACCCTTTTACATTACCATACGTCAAGCGAAGGGTGCTATTGGCATCTGGATAAAATTTCTTTTCAGGATTCATTTCCATCAATGCTTTTACATACTTAGTTCCTTCGGCTGTGTTGATGGTAGCAAAAGCATCTAAATGCGGCAAAATGTTGGTGGTGTAATTGGTGTAAAATGCCAAGGCATAAGCATAGGCAGGGTCTTTTTGCAAAGCTTTCAAGGTAGGGTTGGCAAGGAATTTCTCCACATCGGCTTTGTGAATGAACATACTTTTTTTGAATACCGTTTCGGCAAATTTCTCAAACGTTTCTTTGGTAGTTTTAGCTTTGTTCTTTTTCAATAGCTCTGCCATATAAGCTGGATGTTGGTCGGCAGGGATGTTTTTGTAGAACATTTCGGCCAACGAAGCCAGTATTTTTTGTTCCGACACGGCATTAAAGGTTTTGTAAAAATCATCTACTCCTTTTTTCAAACTTCTTACGGCTTTGTTCACCGCTGCTGTATCAGGCTTTTCGGCTTTTAGTGCTTTTTCGAGGTCGCCAAAACGCAAGGCATAACCCGCTACGGCACTTCCAAATACTCCTTCGTTGATGTAGGTACGGTGCAAAGCATATTTGTTATAATCAATGTATGCATCTTGTATGTGTTGAAGAATATTGGCATACTCCGGTTTGTTTTTTGCCCATTGGTTGAAACGTTTTTCCATTTCTTGTTTCTCTTCCAACACTTTCAAGCGTTTTAGCTGTTCGGTTTGACCAATATAGTATTTCCAATAATTAGCAATGCTAGCATAGCGAGACGATAACAAAAGTCTCACGCTATCGCTTTTGGTCATTTCCTCTTTCCAAGCTTTTAGTCGGATGTCGCGCAAATCGACAGTGGCAGGGTTTGTTTTTTCGATGGCGGTTTGTATTCCCATTGAAGTTTCGTAGCGGTTGGTTCGTCCTGGAAAACCATACACCATGGTATAATCGCCTTCTTGCAAGCCTTTGATGGATACATTCAAAAATTTCTTTGGAGTATAAGGCACATTGTCTTTGGAGTAAGTTGCTGGCTTATTGTCTTTGTTGGCATAAATACGGAAAATGGAGAAATCGCCTGTATGGCGTGGCCACATCCAGTTGTCGGTGTCGCCACCAAACTTACCAATCGACTGAGGAGGAGTAGCCACCAAACGAATGTCGGTGAATTTTTCGAACACAAATAAATAATAGGCATTGTCTTTAAAAAACGATTTTACAGTAGCCTCATAGGTTGTTTTTTCGGTAGCTTCCTTTTGAATGGCTTTAAACACCACTCCGCGCACCGAATCCACTTTCTTGGCTTCTACACCTGCTATGGC
The DNA here is from genome assembly GCA_037131555.1 of Bacteroidota bacterium. Lineage (GTDB taxonomy): Bacteria > Bacteroidota > Bacteroidia > 2-12-FULL-35-15 > 2-12-FULL-35-15 > 2-12-FULL-35-15. The sequence goes on along the minus strand of JBAXQU010000113.1, from coordinate 4,652 downwards.
TTTGTTCACACGGTCCGATACATCTTCCATGCGCACCAAAACCGATGCCCACATGTTGGCATTTTCTTTTTCTTCCGAAAACGATTTTGCCCAAAAACCATTGTCCAAAATATTATCGGACGGGGTGCTATGGTTAGCAATGGCACCATATCCGCAGTGATGATTGGTAAACAACAATCCTTTGTCCGACACTATTTCGGCCGTACAACCTCCATTGAACCATACAATGGCATCTTTCAAACTAGCCGTATTGATATCATACAGCTGTTCGGCAGTGAGTTTTAGCCCCAAGCGTTGCATCTCGGCATAATTGTTTTTAAGGAGCATAGGCAACCACATGCCTTCGTCAGCTTTGGCAAATGGGCTAGCAAGGATGCCAATAGTGAACAGGGTAAGTACAATTTTTTTCATTTTTATTTATTGAGATTTTTGTTTTTAATTTTTAGTGGCGACAAAAGTAACATTCCACCCCATATCACCACAAGTATTTGGATGAATGGCGAATTATCGTTTTTAACAATACCCTAGCAAGCGACTATTCTTCAATTTGGCAATTTGGCAGTAGGCAATTGGTCAATTTGGCAATTGAGCAGTAGGCAATTATTCAATTGTTCGAACAAACGAACATCTGAACATTCGAACAATAGAATTTCGAAGTGGTGCAATTCATAAAGATGCTGCAACTAGGTCAGGGATTTCTCACTTCGTTCGAAATTAACACAGTTCATTCCGAGCGCAGCGAGGAATCTCATTCAAATTCCCACTTCCCATTTTAACAATTTGTAAAAAGTCCCTATGAGTCCAAATATGTAAAAATAGCTTGTATGGATGATAAATTTTGAAAAATTGCGAAAAATCGAAATTGGGTCATATGACCATATAAGCTACCTGCGAAATGTCGGAGTTCGCTCATATGGTCATATAGGTCATGTCCGGAAATCCGTAGCTCGTTCATATGGTCATATAGGTCATGTCCGGAAATCCGTAGCTCGTTCATATGGTCATATGGGTGATGTACGGAAATCCGTAGTTCGTTCATATGATCATATGGATGATGTCCGGAACTTCGCAGGTAGCTCATATGGTCATATAGGTCATGTCCGGAAATCCGTAGTTCGTTAATATGGTCATCCAAAACCCCCAAACTATGCTTTTGTCAAATTGCAAAAGCAATTTTTTGGTAAAACACCCAATTTTAACCCCACAACAGCTTTTTTTCGTCCTCAAGCCAAAAGGATACCTATATATATTGTATTAGGTGAAATAGCACTAGAGCGACTAGCGACTAGGGGGCTGTCTCTTCGTGCCTTCATGTCTTATTGGTAAAATTATCTTTACGAAATACGAATCATACGAATTTACGAATCAGCGTTTAGAATTTAGTAATTAGTAATTAGAATTTCTTCTTTGTGCCTTCGTGTCTTAGTGGCAAAAAAACTAAATCAACTAAAAACAATTCTTACTTTTGATGCGTCATGACGAAAAGGTATCCCATTTTTATTTCCATCGCCCTTATCATTTTCATTGCCTTGATGGTAATGCTATGTTGGAATAGCCGACTAGCTACCGATGATTATTGGTACATCTGGAACGTAAATAACTTCGGAATACTTACCGGGGTGAAGAATCAATACATGGAGTGGTGCGGTCGTTACGTTTCCGAATTCTCGCGCGATGTCATCTATTGGTATTTCCAGTACAACCAACGATTGTATTTCTTTTTCCCTTTGCTCACCTTGGTGCTTTTAATAAGTGGTGCCAATCGTGCATTGGATGAAATATCCCATTACCTCCAATTTTATCTTCCTCGTTTCGAACGAAGAATAGCAAGCACCTCATTCGTTGCTTTGTTGTTTTTCCTCAGCACCGACAAAGGCGAATCTTGGTTTTGGTACAATGCCCTCAACGATTATTTGCTCAGTATTGTCGCCCTGCTTTGGGGTGTTTCGTTCTTGTTGCAAGACGATGAAACCATACTCAATTACCTTGGCCTTATTGTATGTACCATATATGTAGGTGGAGGTTCGGAAGTATATACCTCGGTTATTGGCCTTGCTATGGTATTGTTCATCATCAATCATTATCGTCAATCGAACAATACACGCTTGTTGCTTCCTCAGTTCTTCAACCGCAAGATGTTTGTATTTCTTATTGTCTTGGGTATTTCGTTTGCCATTGTGGTGATGGCTCCCGGAAACTATGCCAGAGCCACCTTGTTGCCACCAAGCCGATTTTTCTATTCCTTTTTTATTGTTGCCAAGTCGTTCGTTAAATTGTTTATTGTTTTTCTTCCACTTCAGTTGCCCTATATTCTTGCATTCTCTGTTCCCTTTGTATTGGTTGGTCAAGTTTCAAAGGCGTACGACCTTGCCATTTTCTCTCAATCGTTCAAGTCGTATTTCATCAAAATCACCGCGTGGTTGATTGGCTTTTTGTTCGTTTTCTTTTTTATTGTGGCTTACCTTATGGTCGAAACAGGCCCCGCTCGAGTATGGCTCTTCGCATCGTTCATGGTAGCTGTTTACCTTTGTATGCTTGCTTTTTACGTTGGTCACATGCGTGTGCTCAACAAAAAGCGATTGGTTTATCTTCAATGGGTAAGCATTGTCTGTGCTTTAGGATTCACGGTTTTTCATTTGGTCAATCAATCCATCGTCACTTCGCGATATGCAGCCGCAATCGATAGCCGCAACCTCCATTTGATTGAACTCAACAAAACCATTCATCGCGATACGGTGATAAAGTTGGAACCTTTGCCGCCTCGCGGGATGCTTTATTCATCGGAAATAGAAAGCGACACCAATCATTTTACCAACAAAGAAATGCGCCTGGGTTTCAATCTCAACTACCATGTTGTTGTTGAAAAGAATGAGAAGTAAAACCTCATTTGTATTTAAATAATAACTAAAATTGCACTCCCAAAATTTATTCTAACAACATATACCATGACAAAAGTTTTGATTGCTACCGAAAAACCATTTGCAGCTGCCGCTACCGATGGAATAAGGAAAATAATTGCTGAAGCAGGCTTCGAATCTGTATTCCTCGAAAACTATACCGACCCTAATGAACTTTTAAAAGCAGTGGCTGATGCTGATGCAATGATTATTCGCAGCGACAAAGCTACGCGAGCAGTAATTGAAGCCGCACCTAAACTTAAAATCATTGTTCGTGCTGGAGCAGGTTTTGATAATATCGATTTAGTAGCCTGCACCGAAAAAGGAATTGTGGCAATGAATACACCAGGCCAAAACTCAAATGCTGTTGCCGAACTTACATTTGGTCTATTGGTGTTCATGGCAAGAGCCAATTTCAAAGGAGGCTCGGGCACCGAACTGAAAGGTAAAAAACTAGGCATTCATGCCTATGGTAATGTTGGCAGAAATGTGGCCCGCATAGCTCGTGGATTTGGAATGGAGGTATATGCTTTCGACCCTTTTGTTACAAAAGAAACCATCGAAAAGGATGGCATCATTGCTGCCGATAGTATCGAGCATCTTTACTCCACTTGTCAATACATTTCATTAAATATTCCGGCAACAGAGAAAACAAAAAAATCAATCAATTTCGATTTACTTTCTAAAATGCCGAAAGGTGCAACCGTTATCAATACTGCCAGAAAAGAGGTGATTGACGAAGCTGGGCTAAAACAATTTTTCGAAGCTCGTCCCGACTTTAAATATGTATCGGATATACTTCCCGACAATCATGCTGAATTGATGCAGTTCGAAAATAGATATTTTTCCACCCCTAAAAAACAAGGAGCAGAAACATCGGAAGCAAATATCAATGCAGGTTTGGCAGCAGCATCACAAATTGTAAAATTCATCACCACTGGTGACAAAACATTTCAAGTTAATTCATAATTCATAATTATTTCAAAAAATGGCAATTCTAAAAGCATTCAAAGGTATCCGTCCTCCAAAGGAAATTGTAAAAGCATTGGCATCTCGCCCTTACGATGTATTAAATTCGAAAGAAGCTCGCGAAGAGGCAAAAGGTAATGAGGTTTCGTTGCTTCACATCACCAAACCCGAAATCGATTTGCCTGAAACAATGGACGAACATGATGAGCAAGTGTATGTAAAAGCAAAAGAAAATTTTGATAAATTTCAGAAAAACGATTGGCTGATAGAAGAAGATAAAGAATGTCTTTATATCTACGCTCAAACCATGAATGGTCGCACACAGTACGGTTTGGTGGGTGCAGCAGGTGTAAGCGATTACATGAATGGCATCATCAAAAAACACGAACTTACTCGTCCGGATAAGGAAGAAGACCGCATGAAACATGTGCGTGCCACCGATGCTAATATTGAGCCTGTATTCTTTACCTATCCTGCTGTGAAAGCCATTGACGATATTGTTGAGAATATTGTAAAATCAAACAAAGCAGATTACGATTTCACGGCTGATGATGGATTTGGACACCATTTTTGGGTGGTGAATGACGATGCTGTCATCAAACAATTGATTGATTTGTTTGCTAAAGTGCCGTATACTTACGTTGCTGACGGGCATCACCGTACCGCAGCAGCAGCTTTGGTAGGAAACGAAAAGAAATTAAAAAATCCAAATCATAATGGAACGGAAGAGTACAATTACTTTTTGGCTGTACATTTTCCAGGAAATCAATTAAGCATTATTGATTA
>JBAXQU010000112.1:0-9021 GCA_037131555.1 Bacteroidota bacterium | reverse complement strand
ATTCTGGAACCACTATTTCTTCCTTTAATTATTTGAATTACTCTTTAACTAATCCAATACAACCAACTTCATCTCTAGCTCATCAAGATGCATTTTTGGATGTGAATAAGGTAAAAGCACAACTAATGAATAGAGGGGATATGTTTTGGGATATTTTCGGAACTTCAAATGCAAAGTATGAAGTACCAAAAGGAACAGGAAGAAATGCACAATTTGCCTCGGCTTTGTGGATAGGAGGATTGGACAATGGAGGCTTGCTGCATGAAGGGGCTCAAACCTATAGACAAACAGGAAGCGACTATTTTACTGGACCACTTGATACCATTACTGGAACAACGGATTCGATAGTTTCAAATCAATTTGATAGGTTGTGGAAAATAGATAAAATAACCATTAATCAATTTCGGCATCAATTCTCGTTGGGAAATGTGCAGAATGGGACGTACGCTGTTGACAGCAATATCATCACTTGGCCAGCAATTGGCACTGGAAATTAAACAAGGAAATTGGCACCATTTGTAGATGTGAACCATGATGGACTGTATCGCCCTCTCATTGATGGAGATTATCCATTAATAAAAGGAGATCAAATGGTGTATTGGATATTTAATGATAATCTTTATACTCATACCGAATCTGGAGGATTGCCATTGAAAGTAGAAATTCATGCTTCAGCTTATGCCTTTGCATGCCCTCATATAACAGATAGTTTGGATGTGCTTAACTATACCACTTTTTATAATTATAAAATATTTAACCGAAGTACTGATAGTTATCATCAGGTGTATATAGGTTATTGGGATGATGCAGATTTGGGGTTTTATGGAGACGATTTTACTGCATGTAATCCTTCTAAAAATTACGGAATGATTTTAAATGGAAACTCTGTGGATGGTACTGGGCAACCAGGCGCTTACGGGATTAAACCACCCATGAATAGTTCTGTAATACTGAATGGACCTTTGGCTGAACCCAATGATAGCATCGATAATAATAATAATGGAATAGTGGATGAAGCTGGAGAAAAAAATATGATGACTAGCTTTATTTATTTTAATAATACATTCAGTCCTGTAAATGGCAATCCAACTTCGGCTCCCATGTACTATAATTATATGCATGCGTATTGGGGAGATTCTACTCACGTTACCTACGGTGGGAACGGTACAACAGCTGGTGCTATTCACTATAATTTTATGTTTGACGGACCACTGAACGATACAACAGGCTGGACAGAAATATCGGCAAATAACACTCCTGGTGATAGGCGCTTTGTAATGGGTTGCGGCCCGTTTAATTTAAATGCAGGAGCAAGTGTAGAGTTTGATATGGCGCAAGTGTTTACAAGAGACACTATTTCTGCATATGATCTTGGAAACCTGTACGAGAAAAACAGAGATGATGTAAGACGGGTGCAGCAATGGTTTGCGGTGGATAGTTTTCCATCGTGTTTGGATCTTTATGCAGGCATTAACGAACCAACAATGCATGCAAATGATTTGATTAGCATTTCACCCAATCCTTCTTCGGGAATATTTATGGTTACTAATGCGGGTATAAAGTTGAGAAGTTTGAGGGTGTTCAATTTGGTGGGTGAAGAAATTTGGGATGAAACTATTAATAATCGTGAGGCGATGATAGACCTGAGCAAAGAAGCGAAAGGGATTTATTTTGTTCAAATTATTGATGAAAACAATAACAGAGTGAATAAAAAAATAGTAGTGGAATAGTTTGTTTTTACATTTTGCCCTAAAAACAACTTTAACTGCTACTTTTCGTTGAACAGAGTTCATTGATTTTATAAAAGTGTCCGCTTTTGGAGCAAAAGTATTCACCATTGGAACAAAAGTATTTAATGTTGGAACAAAAGTATCCTGTGATGGAGTAAAAGTGTCCTGTGTTGGAACAAAAGTATCCTCTGATGGAGCAAAAGTGTCCTCTGTTGGGACAAAAGTGTCCTCTGTTGGAGTAAAAGTATCCTGTGTTGGAGCAAAAGTATCCTCTGTTGGAGTAAAAGTATCCTCTGTTGGAGTAAAAGTGTCCTGTGTTGGGACAAAAGTGTCCACTTCTAAGATTTCAGTTTCTTATTGTGTTGGAGAAGCCTTCACCGGAGCAGGTTGAACAGCCTTTTTTCTGTTTGGAGTGATGGCATGAAGGTAACGCATAAAAAGGTCGCCAATGTAGTCGAACTCTTCTCGATAAAAAATACCTACTCCTTGTGTATATGGTCCGCTAGCATAAGTCTGATTGTTACTAATATCGTTTGCTTTGTTAAAAGCTTTCACCCTCACCTTTCCATCTTTAGTAATTTTGTATTCCATATTCACATCACCAATAATGTTGTTGGTTGATTGACTGTTGGCATTTTGACTATTACTTACGTTTCCGTCTATGGTCAATTTATCATCGAAGAGTTGAGTTGAAAGTGCGAGCCCAAGCTCCTTGCTACTGATGGCATCTCCGGGTCGATAGTTTACACCGATGTCGAAATCGCGACTGACCTTGCTCAACATATTGCTGAGCTGATTAGACAATAACTCGCTCGTGCTTGCTCCTGCTCCAGCCGTTGTTTGGTCTTTCAGATTGGTACCATTTCCAGCAAGTTGATATGGGGTGACAAAACTATTGAGGATAAGCAACGAAAACACCTGCCTATTGCGTTCGGCATCGGTGTTAATGTAGCTCAAAACAGTTTGTTGTGTGGTAGGGTCTACCGTTGGCAAACCAATATCGAAATTGATTTCGGGAGAAAGCAAATCTCCGTTCATCAAAAGTTTTAAATCAACTGGATACCTTTTCTTGGTATCAACATGAGCAGTGGAATCGAAAAATGGAGAAAGTGATGCGCGAGTTTTGTAAACGGCCGAAAGATTCATGTCGGCTTTGTAAGGCACTCCGCTCCATCGTATGGTTCCGCCATTTTGCAAATCAAAACGTTTGTTGATGATGTTTTGTAAAGTGAACAGATAATCACCTGTTTCTACAACATACTCACCATACATTTTAAAATCACCCTTCGAATTTATTCTTAAACTGATGTCGCCACTGCCTCGCGCTTTGATGATGTCGCCTACCTTCTGATCAAAAATCAATTGTATCTCAGCATCAGGAGTTACCTCTAAATCGAAATTGAGGGTTAGTCCACCCAAAGTAATTTTATAATCTTCTTTGATTTTTGCACTGCTATCTTTTTTGATGTAGGTTATGAAACTATTTTCGCTCACCTCCGAAGTTTTGGAAAGAGGTATAAACACTTTGGTCAATTCTGTTTTGGTGAGTACATTCAATCGTTCACCGTTTTCGGAAGGTGTGATTTTTTCGGTTTTTACATTTGCATCAATGCTAATGTTATCAACATATCCAAAAATATTCACCATGCCTGTAACAAAGGCTTTGCCGTAGTATAGGTTATTTTCATTCTCGGTCGTGTTGAGGCACATGAATTTATTTGCCTTTATATCGAAGTCGAGTTGAAAGTTTTTGAAATTTTCGTGATATAATTTTCCATTAACAATGGCTTTATTACCGTAAGCATCATTCACAATCATGTCGGTAACACCAAACGAATTGTTATCGATATTCACTCTATGAGAGCAACTATAGGTTGTATTGAGATAATCTACGGTAATTTTTTTTGCATTTACATTTACATAACCACTTACCAAAGGCTGTTTCAACGAACCTTTCAAATTGACATTGCCAGCAAAAAACCCTCTGAAATTGCTACAATATTTTTTTACGTATGGTTCGAACAGCTGCATATTAAGCGATTCGAAATTAAATTTCATATCAATATTATCGCCCTCCTTTTTGGGGTAGTAATTCCCCGAAAACATTAAGTTGGGAATAATACCTAAGGTAAATGATCCATTGAGGTACAAGGCTTCTTTAGTAGCATTCCAACTGCTCGACACCGTGCCATCTCCAAGTTCATTATTATTTACAAACACCGATTTAAAAGTATTGTTACTAGTGAAAATTAGCGAATGATAAAAGTCGGTAATTGTAGATTCGCCATTAACTATGCCTCGAAGCGAAAGGTCCGAACTCTTGGTAAACAAGTTGAGATTGGCAAGATTAAAATTGGCCAATAATAATTTTATTTGATCTGTTTTATTATTCGAAATTAAACCATCAAGCGCTATCGATTGATTTTCGTGTTCGAATGTAACATTGTGAACGGTGATAAAATTAGAATCAATCAACACTTGATTTTCTTTATTGATCATCCACACCGAATCGGCAACAACAAAGTTGGAAGGAAGTATTTTAAATTCAATCATACGTTTCGGATTAATTGTAAGAAACGCCTTCAAATCACCTTTGTATTGATTGGATGTTTTATTGTCCCATGACAGGGCAAGATTGACACTGTCAGTATGAGTTTGAGTGCTCAATTTAACATCGGTTAGCCATGTACTATCCGTAGTATACAACCGACCGCAACCCATAGAAAAATCCATATTCCCATTCGTTTTCGAATTCACATACCACTTGTGGATTTCAAATCCTTTCAACATAAGTTTGTCCGACTTCCCTGTTATTTCCAACTCATTTTTCAATGAATTAAATTTGCCATGTAAAGTGGTTTTTGGCGCTATCTTTATATCAGGAAAAAACAACCGAGTAACATCATCTGAATTATCAAATTCTAAATTGTAATTAAAATTCTGCGGAGTCAACTGTCTTTCAGTTGCTGTATTCTTGAAATACGATGGCAAATAAACACTCAGAAGTTTTTGAACAGATAAAGGCAGGTCAAGCACTTTGAATTCACCATCTAACTTACCGTTTAGGAAATCGGAATGAAGTTCTATCACTTTTATGCCTCGCTCCTCAGTAGAGGTAAGACTAAACTCATTCAATTTATATTTTTCGTTTCCTTGGGTATAATTTGTTTTTTCAATGTTTATCAACCCATTCAGGTTGTCGATATTGTTGCCCGTAATATCCACCTTTATTTGAGTTGATAAAGATGTCTTCTTGTTTAGATTGATAAAATGCAAAGCTGCTAAATCGGTATTTTTGAGAGCAGCAACAAAATCAAGACGAGGCAGTTTATTAGTAAAATCGACCTTTCCATTAAAATCTAAATCTATATTCTCGTCCGCTATTTTCAATTTCCCTTTAAATATCTTATTGGCCATATTCCCTTGCACCGCCATATTTTGATAGTTATAGTTATTTATCACTATTGAATTAACAGCGCCACTTAAACTAGCCGAAACATCATCAAGTGTAAGTCCAGAGCCAGCGACATCTACGTCAAGGGTCACTTTTCCTAGTTTACTTATTTCGAAAAATTTACCGAAATCAAAATCGATTGATTTCAAGTTTCCTTTATAAAATTCTTTCTTTTTAATTGGGTCATGTCGCACAGCTAGGTCGGTTGATAATTTCCCTAATGCTGATGAGAAATTTCCGTATGCATAAAAATCGTTGTACAATCCAGTAAATGTTCCGCTAAAATTCATTGTTCCTAATTTCGAAATACTCCTAGGAACATCGAGCATATGAGTAGAAGTAAAGGGCGGGATTGGGATATGTTTCAAATCAAAATAATCCGTTGTAAAACTTTTTACTTTGAAATAAAATACCGTTTCATCCATATTTGGCAAGCCAGTCAAACTTACATCCCCTTGAAAACGAGTAATACCCCCGACAATAATATCCATTTCTCTTCCGCGTAAATCGCTGACTGTGCCTTTTACTTTTCCTGTTATGATAAGTTTTCTATGTATTCCTTTAAGGGCTGGAGCGAAATAAGCAATATCACTCATCTCGACATAAGAATGGTCGAAATTGCCTTTCAAAACAACCTTGTTGTTGAAATCTAAAAAGTCTTGATAACGACTGTAGATAAATGACAAATCAGTGGATATAGTACTTTCAGGCGTTCTGATTTTTAGTTCATCCATCTGAATTCCTGCAGAACTAAGTTTTACATAACTACTTAAATTAAGTAAAATAAATCCACTTTTTTCTTTAGTTGAAAGATAATCGATGGTGGCATGTATTGTATCCTTATCGAAGCTGACATCTTCAATCAAACCATTAATACTTCGAGCATTTAAATCAAAATAATTAACTCCAGAAGTAATTAGTGTGTCGTGTTCGTTTCGATAAACGAAGGCTGTATTGACGAAAGTGAGTCCTCCAAATTTAATGTCCCACGGAGTAGTTTTCTTTGTAGTATCAGTTGACTGAAACGCATCAATCAAAAACTGATAATTAAAGTCCTTATCGGCTTTGTATTTAACCAACTTGGCATTTGCATTCAGAAAAGTAATACTCCCAAAATGCAAAATCTGTTTAGTGAAATCAATCTTATCGATTCCAATTTTCAACCTTTTCGAATAAAACAACGTATCGTGATTTAAGTCTTGAATAAATACATCATCCATCACAAGCTTCTTAAAAAACTGAATATCCATACTTCCTATTTCAACACGGGTATGTAATTTTTCTGATAAGTACTTTGCTGCTTTTTGGGCAACAAAGGTTTGTACCGAATGAATCTGTATGAGGATAAATAGTATTAATACCGTTAAAAGTAACGATGAAACTATTCGGATAAATATTTTACCAAGTTTTTTAATACCTTTGAGTTGTGTTTAAACTAACCAAGTTGTTTTTAAAAGCACGAAGTTACTAAATATGAGCAAACCAATAATTATTCTTGGAATCGAATCATCTTGCGATGATACAGCTGCTGCTGTCATTATAGATGGCAAATTACTTGCCAATGTGGTTGCCAACCAGCTTGTGCACAAACAATGGGGTGGTGTAGTACCCGAATTAGCCTCTCGTGCACACCAACAAAATATTATTCCAGTAGTTGATTCTGCTTTAAAAAAATCAGGTATAGATAAAAAAGACATTTCAGCAATAGCATTTACCAGAGGTCCAGGTCTAATTGGTTCTTTATTAGTTGGAACTTCTTTTGCCAAAGGCTTTTCTCTTGGTTTGAATATCCCATTGATAGAAGTGAATCACATGCAAGGTCATATTCTTGCTCACTTTATAAGTGATGAAACAAAACAACATTCTCCTTCCTTTCCATTTCTTTGTTTAACCGTTTCTGGAGGGCATACCCAAATTGTTTTAGTGAAAGACTTTTTTGATATGACAGTGATTGGAGAAACTATAGATGATGCCGCAGGAGAAGCTTTTGACAAAGCCGCAAAAATTTTAAACCTCCCTTATCCAGGAGGCCCACTCATTGATAAGTATGCAAGACTTGGAAATCCGAAAGCTTATAAATTTACCAAACCTCAAATCGATAAATTAGATTTCAGTTTTAGTGGGTTAAAAACCGGGTTTATGAATTTTATAAATAACGAAACTAGTAAAAATAACGGTTTTGTTTCCGAAAATTTAGCAAATATCTGTGCTTCAATTCAGCAAACCATCATTGATATTTTAATCACTAAATTAACAAAAGCTGCAGAACAAACAGGTATCAAAGAAATTGCAATTGCTGGCGGAGTATCGGCCAATAGTCAATTGAGAGAAACCTTAATGAACAAAAAAAGTGAATTGGGATGGAGGGTTTATATTCCTGACTTTTCTTATTGTACAGACAATGCAGCTATGATAGCAATAACAGGATACTACAAATTTCTTAAAAAAGACTTCACAACACAATCAACCATACCATTAGCAAGGTATGCAATGAAATAATCAGAAATACAGAACAACAAAAATCAATTTAGTTATTAATGATTCGACTTAAACACCTTTTTCTAATCTTGTTTGTAGCTCAAGGGTTTAATTTATTTGCCTTTGAACCTACGGATACAATCATTTACAAGAAGGCTCCCATTGAAAATTTTAAATCGAAAATAATTGATGCTCCCATAGTGCTAAAGACAAGTCCTACAGCGTTCCTTTGGGGAGGATTGTTTCCGTATACATCCGAATACCGATTAATGTCTGAAATAACAACCGGAAGAACACAATCAGAACAAGTAAGTTTTTCATTTATCGGAAAAGGAGTTCTTTTAAAGATGATTGAAAAGAGCCAAAATTATACAGGTTCCGAGGTTCTAAAGGTTAATGGTTGGCGCGTACAATATGCCCATAAATTCTATTTGATAAAAAGAAAGAAATTTGCACCTTCTGGATTTTATTTTGGACCCCTCCTCTCCTATTCGGATATCCACATTTCGTTAGGACTAAAGCGATATTATAATAAAACCTATTACGATTTTAGAAATTTTAATGCTAATTTAATGATTGGACTTCAAGCTGCAAAAAAAAAGAGAATTGCTTTTGATTTGTATGGAGCTATCGGGTATAAGTCAAACAAGGCCTTTTACCATGCTAATTCTGTTCGAATCGACCAATTGGACACAAGTGATTATGGAGCATTTTATACTACCAATTTAAATCTCACATTTGGAATAAATCTAGGATATTCCTTTTAATTTTATTTTTGAACAATTAGTTTTTTCTTAAGCAAAACATTCTCTCGATTGCTTATCTCGATAAAAAAAACTCCATCATTTAGTCTTCCAAAATCAATCGGTATAGGCTCGATTCCTATTTCAAGTTTTTTATTCAAAATGGTTTTTCCAAACACATCATAGAGGGCTAAGGTAACACCTTTCTGATTCTTGTTGCTCCAAATAAAAAGGAGCCCACTTCTTGGGTTAGGGGAAAGAGTAAACTCTTGCTTGCATCATCAGCCATCCATGCAATTAGTGTGTTATTGGGTTAGTAAAATTGATTGCTAGCAAGGCTCTCCTTCGAATTACGAAGTAAGAGAAAAATTAATACTTGCAGGTTGATCAGAAATTGTATATTCATACAACATACTAAATTGCAATAGAAAGAAAACAAAATATAACTTTTTTTGTCATACAAGGAATTTAAATAGAGCCGAACTCAATTGAACAACAAAGATATATTTGTCTGCCTTCATTTAAAGCAAATGAATCAAATAATATACTTCTGTTTCCATTACCTTCAAGACAATTAATTTTATTTATATAAAAATAAATAATCAAATTTGTGATA
>JBAXQU010000111.1:0-9091 GCA_037131555.1 Bacteroidota bacterium | reverse complement strand
CTCGCAGAGCCAAATGCCGCGAGTGGGGCGAAGTGTTCGAAAGCACCGAAAAAGTTACAATCAATATAGTAGTGAAAAACAAAGTGAACGGTGCATTGCTTGCAGGTGCAGTAACCGTACTGATGGAAAGCGGCACCGAAATGACTACCGATGCAGCAGGTGCCGAAACTTTCGTTACCAATATTGCCTTTGGCGTTACCTTCGAAACTGTGCTCGATACCTTTGTTACCAATCAAACTCCGCTCGAATTTACCGCAGGTGTTACCGTTTATAATTTGGTAATAGAAATGGAGCCGGTGTTAGAATAATTTGGAATTAACAAGAAGGAAGGAGTAAAACTAAAAAGGAAAATCTCTTTTGCCTACTCGCTCCCTCCATTTCCCACCACAACTAAACACCCAACCACAAAAAAAGAGGAGCAACTTTCGTTACTCCTCTTTAATTTGAAATTTGAAATTTGGAATCTATTTTACGCTTGTTCTTCCATTGCTTCTTTTTTAGAAGCCATTAATCTGTCGTACTCTTCCTGAGAACCAACAATTAATTTGTCGTAAATTCTTAATCCGGTACCTGCCGGGATTAAATGTCCAACAATAACGTTTTCTTTCAATCCTAACAAATGATCTTCTTTACCTGCCACAGCAGCTTCGTTCAATACTTTTGTCGTTTCCTGGAACGATGCAGCACTCATAAAGCTTTGTGTTTGTAACGATGCTCTGGTAATTCCTTGCAACACCTGGTTAGATGTGGCCGGAACTGCTTCACGTGCTTCTATAGGTTTCAAATCTCTACGTTTCATAGAAGAGTTTTCGTCTCTTAGTTTACGTGCACTGATAATCTGTCCTGCTTTAAACAATGTAGATTCTCCTGCATCAGTAATTACCACTTTTCCGTACAAGTTATCATTTTCTTCCATGAAATTAGCTTTATTGATAAGCTGTTTTTCAAGGAAAGTAGAATCTCCTGCTTCGCTGATGTCAACTTTACGCATCATCTGACGAACAATTACCTCAAAGTGTTTATCATTAATTTTCACCCCTTGCAAACGGTATACCTCTTGTACCTCGTTTACCAGATATTCCTGCACTGCAGTAGGCCCTTTGATAGCAAGTATGTCGGCAGGAGTAATAGCTCCATCGCACAATGCTTCTCCGGCTTTAATGAAATCGTTTTCCTGTACCAGGATGTGTTTACTCAACTGAACAAGGTATGTTTTCTTTTCACCTGTTCTCGATTCAACGAACACCTCGCGGTTACCACGTTTAATCTTACCAAATGTAACAATACCATCAATTTCGGAAACTACAGCCGGGTTACTTGGGTTACGAGCCTCGAACAACTCGGTAACACGTGGTAAACCTCCCGTGATATCTCCAGTTTTACCAGAAGAACGAGGAATTTTAACCAATATCTGACCGGTTTCGATTTTGTCTTTATCGTTTACAATAACGTGAGCGCCTACCGGAATGTTGTACGTACGCACCACTTCCTTGTTCACCATAATTTTAATCGCAGGGTTCTTCGATTTATCACGGCTTTCAACAATCACTTTTTCCTTAAATCCGGTTTGCTCATCCGATTCTTCACGGAAAGTAATACCTTCTTCAATATTTTCGAATTCCAGTTTACCTGCAAATTCCGAAACAATCACCGCGTTATACGGATCCCAGTCGCATATTAATGTACCTTTTTTAATTTTGGTTTCACCAGCTACATATACTTGCGAACCGTAAGGAATATTTCCTGTAGTTAATACAATCTTGGTAGTAGCATCTATAATGCGCACCTCAGCCGAACGACCGATAACCACATCAACAATTTCTTTACCCGATTTACGTTTTACAGTTTTTAATTCGTCTATTTCCAGTAAACCATCATATTTAGCTTCTAGTTTAGACGAAGCCACAGATCCACCCGCAACACCTCCAACGTGGAACGTACGTAATGTAAGCTGTGTTCCCGGCTCACCGATAGATTGAGCAGCAATAACACCTACAGCCTCTCCGCGTTGTACCATTCGGCCGGTAGCAAGGTTACGTCCGTAACATTTACCACATACTCCGTTTTTACTTTCGCATGTCAACACCGAACGTATTTCTACTGATTCGATAGGTGAAGTAGTTATTTCTTTTGCAAAATCTTCAGTAATTTCTTCACCCGAAGCAATAATTAATTTTCCTGTAAGCGGGTTGTACACATCATGAACAGTGGTTCTACCCAAAATTCTGTCGTATAACGATTCTACAACCTCATCATTTTTCTTCAACGGAGTAGCCACAAGTCCACGCAATGTACCACAGTCTTCGATAGTGATAATTACGTCCTGAGCCACGTCAACCAACCTACGTGTTAAGTAACCCGCATCAGCTGTCTTAAGAGCCGTATCCGCAAGTCCTTTACGCGCACCGTGGGTAGAGATAAAGTACTCCAAGATGGATAGTCCTTCTTTAAAGTTCGAAAGAATCGGATTTTCGATAATCTCTCCTCCTCCTGCACCTTTTTGAGGTTTAGCCATCAATCCACGCATACCACCTAACTGACGAATTTGCTCTTTCGAACCCCTCGCCCCTGAGTCAAGCATCATAAACACCGGATTGAATCCCTGACGGTCGTTGGTCAATGTATTCAACACCTTAGCTGTGATACGTGAGTTGGTATGTGTCCAGATATCGATAATCTGATTGTAACGCTCGTTATTAGTGATGAAACCGGCATTGTAGTTTCCTACCACCTCTTCCACCTGAGCATTTGCATCAGCAATCATTTTTCCTTTGTCTTCCGGAATAACCACATCGCCTAAGTTAAACGACAAGCCTCCGCGGAACGCATGCATATAACCTAATGTTTTTATTTCGTCCAAAAATTTCGCTGTTTTCGCCATTCCGGTTTCTTTAACAATGTTTCCGATAATGTCGCGCAACGATTTTTTAGTTAACAATTCATTGATATAACCTACTTCTTCAGGAACTACTTTATTAAATAAAATACGCCCTACAGTGGTTTCAATTAATTTGGTAACCATTTTATCACCTTCTTTTACTTGCAAACGTACTTTTACCCATGCATGTAAATCTACTTTCTTTTCGTTGTAAGCTATTACAGTTTCTTCCGGAGAATAGAACACCAAACCTTCGCCTTTTACAACTTCGTCTTTTGTGTTTTTCTTTCCTTTGGTCATGTAATACAAACCAAGCACCATGTCCTGAGAAGGTACAGCCACCGGAGCACCATTAGCAGGGTTCAAAATGTTGTGCGAAGCAAGCATCAATAATTGTGCTTCCAATATAGCAGCATGTCCCAACGGAACGTGAACCGCCATCTGGTCACCGTCAAAATCCGCGTTAAACGCAGTACAAGTTAACGGGTGCAATTGTATCGCTTTTCCTTCAATTAATTTTGGTTGGAAAGCCTGAATACCCAATCTGTGCAATGTCGGAGCACGATTCAAAAGAACTGGATGTCCTTTCAACACATTTTCCAAAATATCCCAAACAATTGGTTCTTTTTTATCAACTATTTTCTTTGCAGATTTTACAGTTTTTACCACACCACGCTCAATCATTTTACGAATGATAAATGGTTTGAATAACTCCGCTGCCATATCTTTTGGCAATCCGCATTCGTGCAATTTCAATTCAGGCCCAACGACAATTACCGAACGAGCCGAATAATCCACACGTTTACCCAATAAGTTCTGACGGAAACGACCTTGTTTACCTTTCAATGAATCGGATAACGATTTCAACGCACGGTTCGATTCTGTTTTAACAGCATTCGATTTACGAGAGTTGTCGAACAACGAATCTACCGACTCCTGAAGCATACGTTTTTCGTTACGTAAGATTACTTCCGGTGCTTTAATTTCGATTAATCGTTTCAAACGGTTGTTACGGATAATAACACGTCTGTATAAATCATTTAAGTCAGAAGTAGCAAAACGACCTCCATCCAATGGAACTAATGGACGTAACTCAGGTGGAATAACTGGCACAATTTTCACAATCATCCACTCCGGGCGATTTTCCACATGCTCATTTGCATGACGGAAACTTTCCACTACTTGCAAACGTTTCAACGCTTCGTTTTTACGTTGTTGAGAAGTTTCAGTGTTTGCTTTGTGACGCAAGTCGAACGACAAGGCATCTAAATCAACACGGCTCAACAATGATTGTAACGCCTCAGCACCCATTTTAGCGATAAACTTATTTGGGTCTTCGTCTTCCAAAAATTGATTTTCTTTTGGTAACGATTCAAGGATATTTAAATATTCTTCTTCCGATAAAAAGTCAAGATAGTTTACACCATCTCCTGCTTTGATACCAGGATTTACTACCACATAACGTTCGTAGTAAATAATCATGTCTAATTTTTTTGTTGGAAGCCCCAAAAGGTATCCAATTTTGTTTGGCAATGATTTGAAGTACCAGATATGAGCAACAGGAACAACAAGTCCGATATGACCCATACGCTCTCTACGAACTTTCTTTTCGGTTACTTCAACACCACAACGGTCGCAAACAATACCTTTGTATCGAATACGTTTATATTTACCACAAGCACATTCCCAATCTTTTACTGGTCCAAATATTCGCTCACAGAACAAACCACCCATCTCTGGTTTGTAGGTTCTGTAATTGATGGTTTCGGGCTTCACCACTTCACCGCTCGAACGCTCAAGTATTGCCTCAGGAGAAGCAAGACTAATCGTTATTTTTGAGAAGTTACTTTTTAATTTATGATCTCTTTTGAAAGCCATTTATAATTTATTTAAAAGTTAAATAGTTTTAAGTTCAAAGTTGTGTGGTTTAAAGTTTGAAATCTACTGCAATCGTAGCTTTCAAACTTTAAACCTGAAACTAATTTTAGTCGAGTGATATGTTCAATCCCAATCCTCTTAACTCGTGCAACAATACGTTGAACGATTCAGGAATTCCCGGAGTTGGCATGTTTTCGCCTTTTACTATAGCTTCGTAAGCTTTAGCACGTCCTACCACATCATCCGATTTAATAGTCAGAATTTCCTGTAGTATATTGGCTGCTCCAAATGCTTCGAGTGCCCAAACCTCCATCTCACCAAAACGCTGACCTCCGAATTGTGCTTTACCGCCCAAAGGTTGTTGTGTAATCAATGAGTATGGTCCGATAGAACGACTGTGCATCTTATCATCCACCATGTGGCCCAGTTTAAGCATGTAGATAATACCTACTGTAGCCGGCTGATCAAATTTCTCTCCTGTTCCGCCATCTGTTAAGAATGTACGGCCATAGCGAGGCAAGCCTGCTTTGTCTGTCCACTCATTCAGCTGATCGGTGGTGGCTCCGTCAAATATCGGGGTAAAGAATTTCTCTCCCAATGTTTTTCCGGCCCAAGCCAAAACAGTTTCATATATCTGACCAAGGTTCATACGCGAAGGCACCCCTAATGGATTCAACACAATATCAACCGGTGTTCCGTCATCTAAGAAAGGCATATCCTCATCGCGAACAATACGAGCAACAATACCCTTGTTACCGTGACGACCCGCCATTTTATCCCCTACTTTTAATTTACGTTTTTTAGCAATGTAAATTTTAGCAAGCTGCATAATACCTGATGGTAACTCATCACCAATGGTTACTGCAAATTTCTTGCGTTTGTACGAACCTAATAAATCGTTATATCTGATAAGATAATTGTGAAGCAAAATTTTAATCTTCTCGTTTATCTCTTTATCAGTTGTCCATTTACCAGGATTTACACCAGTAAAGTCAATTTTCTCAAGTATTTTTTGTGTAAACTTGATACTCTTGCCTACTACTTCTTCCTTCATCAGATTGTACACACCTTGAGATGTTTTTCCGTTTACCAGACTAGTAAGTTTGTCAACCAACTTTTCTTTCAACGCTGCCATTTCAACTGCATGTTCTTTGTCGATTTTTTCCAACAAAGGTTTTTCTTCCGATTTAGTCTTTTTATCTTTAATTATTCTGGAGAATAATTTTTTATCGATTACGATACCACGTAATGATGGAGGCGCTTTTAACGAAGCATCTTTCACATCACCTGCTTTATCACCAAAGATAGCACGTAATAGTTTTTCTTCCGGAGAAGGGTCGGTTTCTCCTTTCGGAGTAATTTTTCCGATTAATATATCTCCTTCTTTTACTTCCGCACCAATACGTATCAATCCGTTTTCGTCAAGGTCTTTTGTAGCCTCTTCCGAAACGTTTGGAATATCCGAAGTTAATTCTTCCAGTCCGCGTTTTGTATCACGTACCTCCAATGAATACTCATCAATGTGAACCGATGTAAAGATATCTTCACGTGCTACACGTTCCGAAATTACAATCGCATCCTCAAAATTGTAACCTTTCCATGGCATGAACGCCACTTTCATGTTACGACCCAAAGCTAATTCACCGTTTTGAGTTGCATAACCATCGCACAATACCTGTCCTTTAGTAACACGTTCACCTTTTTTCACAATCGGTTTAAGGTTGATACATGTACTCTGGTTGGTTTTGCGGAACTTGGTAAGTTTATAACGCTTTACATCCTCTTCAAACGAGATTAATTTCTCATCTTCCGAACGGCTGTAACGTATTACTATTTCGTTTGAATCAACGTACTCTACTACTCCTTCTCCTTCTGAGTTGATAAGAACTCTCGAATCGCGAGCTACCAATGGCTCTAATCCGGTTCCTACAATAGGAGCCTCCGGACGAAGCAATGGAACGGCCTGACGTTGCATGTTCGATCCCATTAGGGCACGGTTAGCATCATCATGTTCAAGGAAAGGAATAAGCGATGCTGCTATCGATGCAATTTGATTTGGAGCAACGTCCATTAAATGCAATTTTTCAGGATCTACAACCGGGAAATCCCCTTCGTAACGAGCCTTTACTTTTGCATCAACAAAGTTACCTTTTGCATCTATCGGAGCATTTGCCTGCGCAATTGTTTTCGAATCTTCTTCTTCAGCGCTTAAATAAATTACACCTTTATCTACATCCACCTTACCGTCTGTAACAGTCATGTATGGAGTTTCAATAAATCCTAGTTTGTTTATTTTCGCAAATACACACAACGAAGAAATCAAACCAATGTTTGGTCCTTCGGGAGTTTCTATCGTACACAAACGTCCGTAGTGAGTATAGTGAACGTCACGCACCTCAAATCCGGCACGCTCTCTGGATAAACCACCTGGCCCTAGGGCGGAGAGCCTGCGCTTGTGCGTAAGTTCTGCCAGTGGGTTGGTTTGATCCATAAATTGTGACAACTGATTGGTTCCAAAGAAAGAGTTGATAACTGATGATAATGTTTTAGCATTAATCAAATCGGTTGGAGTGAACACCTCGTTATCACGAACGTTCATACGCTCACGAATGGTACGAGCCATACGAGCTAAACCTACTCCAAACTGAGAATACAATTGCTCTCCAACTGTACGAACACGTCTGTTACTTAAGTGGTCAATATCATCCACATCAGCTTTCGAATTGATTAGCTCAATCAGATACTTGATGATACAGATAATGTCTTCTTTGGTCAATGTTTTATGATCCATTGGTGTTGTCAGATTCAACTTTTTGTTGATTCTGTAACGACCTACTTCACCTAAATCGTAACGTTTGTCAGAGAAAAATAATTTGTCGATGATACCACGAGCTGTTTCTTCATCTGGTGGTTCAGCGTTACGCAACTGACGATAGATATGCTCCACAGCTTCTTTTTCAGAGTTGGAAGTATCTTTCTGTAATGTGTTATATATAATTGCATAGTCACCTGCATTGATATCTTCTTTATGAAGAATTACAGATTTAACGTTTGCATCAATAATCAAATCAATGTGTTTTTCCTCAAGAATAGTTTCGCGGTCAATAATAACCTCGTTACGTTCTATCGAAACCACCTCACCGGTATCTTCGTCCACAAAGTCTTCAATCCAGGTTTTCAATACCCTTGCTGCCAGTTTACGGCCAAGCACGGCTTTTAAGCCTGGTTTACTAACTTTTATTTCATCAGCTAATCCAAATATTTCGAGAATTTGTTTATCGCTTTCAAAGCCGATAGCTCTTAATAATGTGGTAACCGGTAATTTTTTCTTACGGTCAATGTAAGCATACATCACACTGTTGATATCGGTCGAAAACTCTATCCACGAACCTTTGAAAGGAATTACACGTGCCGAATAAAGTTTTGTTCCGTTTGCGTGACGGCTTTGACCAAAGAATACACCAGGTGAACGGTGCAACTGAGAAACAATAACGCGTTCAGCACCATTGATAACAAATGTGCCTTTAGGTGTCATATAAGGAATAGTTCCCAAATACACATCCTGAACAATTGTTTCAAAATCCTCATGTTCCGGGTCTGTACAGTACAAACGCACTTTCGCTTTTAGCGGAACGCTGTATGTCAAACCACGCTCAATACACTCTTCGAGTGAATAGCGGGGAGGATCAATAAAATAATCTAAAAATTCGAGCACGAAGTTATTACGTGCATCGGAGATTGGAAAGTTCTCTGCGAAAACTTTGTACAATCCTTCGTTTTGACGATTTTCAGATGTAGTTTCTAACTGAAAAAAGTCTTGAAACGATTTAAGTTGGATGTCCAAAAAGTCAGGGTAATCAATTTGACTTTTTATAGACGCGAAACTTATTCTTTGGTTTTTTTTTGGTTGAGCCACGATTTTAAAGATTTTAGCATGATTTTATCTTTTCGGAGATAAACATATGCCTGGTTAATAAGATAAAACAACTATAAACAACAAAAGGGCTTAGACCCCATCCCTATATTTCGGGGATGAGGTCCAGACCTTTATTATTGTGTATTTGCCGGCAGCTTATTTAATCTCAATCTTTGCTCCTGCCTCTTCTAATTGTTTTTTAATTGACTCAGCTTCTTCTTTAGAAACTCCTTCTTTAACTGGTTTTGGAGCGCCATCCACTAAATCTTTAGCTTCTTTCAATCCTAATCCTGTTAAATCTTTTACGATTTTAACAACACCTAATTTTGCTGCACCTGCTTCAACAAGCATTACATCAAAAGCTGTTTTTTCAGCAACTGCTGCTGCTCCTGCACCACCACCTACTGCTACTGCTACTG
>JBAXQU010000110.1:0-9162 GCA_037131555.1 Bacteroidota bacterium | reverse complement strand
CTATCGCACGTGGTCAGTTTCCTATCGCACGTGGTCAGTTTCCTATCGCACGTGGTCAGTTTCCTATCGCACGTGGCGATTTCTCATCACACGTGTCGATTTCTCGTCACACGTGTCGATTTCTCGTCACACGTACCGATTTCTTGTTACATGTACCCCTTTTTTTTCTCGTTTTGAAACAAAAAAACTCCTTATAACCAAATACAAGGAGTTTTTTAAGCATAAAAGCCTAAGCGCTTTTACATCAAATATTCGTCTATCAAATCACGTACACATCCATCCCAACCATTCTTACTCAGTATTCGTCTCTTTTTGGAAAACGTATTAATATATATGGTAGCTTTGCCGAAACTAATAGAAAAAAATATGAAGAAATTAATGGTTATGGTTTTAGCGGTGGCAAGTATTAGCTTTGCTCAGGCACAAAAAGTAAAAGAAGCGGAAGTGCCAACAGAAGTAAAAGCTGCATTTGCAAAACAATATCCTGGCACAAAAGCAGGAGGTTGGGTAAAAGAAAATGGTAATTATGAAGTGGAGTTTGACTTTAAAAAAGCTGAAATGACGCTGGTAATAGACCCTAAAGGCAAGGTGCTGGAAACCGAAACGGAAATAAAAGTAAGCGAATTACCAAAAACAGTTTTGGATTATTGCGCAAGCAAATATGTAGGAAAAAAAATCAAAGAAGCATCTAGAATTGTGGGTGCTGCCGGAGAGGTAACTTACGAAGCGGAAATCGAAAAAATGGATGTTCTGTTTGATGCGAATGGAAAGTTTTTAAAAGAATCGAAAGACTAATCAATGTCAATCACCCATTTTGAAACGCACTACCCTTCTTTCATTTTGTTTTGTGTTCACCTCCCTCTTGGCCTCGGCACAAAACACATTTAAAGCCAAACTACAAGATAGCCTCACACACGAAGCTTTGGTTGGTGTGGTAGTGAGCATCGAAAACACAACCATAGGCGCAAGCTCTGATGCCGACGGAAACGTGGTATTAAGCAATATTCCGAATGGAAAACAACGCCTGGTATTTAGCTTGATGGGGTATACAAAAACCATTCGCAGTTTCGATTTCCCTATTGCTTCCTCTGCACCATTGGTAATTAACCTTGTAAATGCCGAAAATGAGTTAGAAGAAATAATAGTGAGTACCACGCGCACCAATTCGCGCATTGACGACCTTCCTACCAAAGTCGAAGTACTCGGACAAGAAGAAATGGACGAAGAAAGCACGCTGGTGCCCGGCAATGTATCCAGTATTCTAGGCGATTTATCTATCATTACCATACAACGCACCAATCAGATAAATGGGAATGATGCCATACGTATGCAAGGGCTGGATTCGAAATACACACAAATCATGCGGGATGGATTGCCGCTGTATGGTGGGTTTTCGGGTAGTCTCGGAGTGTTGTCTATTCCTCCTCTTAACCTGAAACAAGTAGAAATAATAAAAGGTTCGGCTTCTACTTTATATGGTGGAGGAGCAATTGGAGGATTGATTAATTTTATTTCGAAAACACCCGTGGATACTCCCAATGCTACACTTTCGCTTAATGAAACAACATTGAAAGAAGCCAATTTTAATGCATTTGCTTCGGGCAAAAAGGGAAAAGTGGGTGCCACTTTGTTTGCCGGAGTCAATGTAAAACAAGCGGTGGATATAAACGGAGATGGGTTTACAGAAGTACCTGCCAACGAAAACTACATGGTTAATCCTAGATTGTTTTTTTATATCAACAAACAAACTGACCTTGTTGTGGGACTTTCGTCAAATTACAATAATAGCACAGGTGGCGACATCGCAGCGGTGCAGCATGGAGCAGATACGACACATCCTTTTTTGCAAAAGGAAAAAACATTAAGAAACACTGCTGATTTGGTGTTTACTCATCAGTTTTCGGAAAAGAATAATTTGACATTTAAAACAGCTGGTAGTTCGTTTCAGAGAGATATTAACTACTCAGGTTTCATGTTTAACGGTACTCAATATTCGAGTTACAGCGAGTTGAATGATGCGCTTAAGATTAAAAACCATAACATCATTGTAGGTCTTAATCTCATTTCCGAATACTTTATGTTGAGCAATAGCAATGCTCCTCTCTTTTCTAATTACAATTATTACACCGTGGGAAGTTTTGTGCAAGACGACTGGCAGGCGTTTAAGAAGCTGTCGTTTCAGCTGGGTGTTCGTTATGATGTTCATAATACATTCGGTAATTTTTTCCTACCTAGAGTTTCGATGTTTTATAAACCCACCAATAAGTTTAGTATAAGGCTGGCGGTAGGAAGCGGTTACAAAACTCCCAACCTTTTTGATATTGCCGATCCTTCGCCAAATTTGAGTTCATTGCCGAATACCATTCAGTCGGAAAACTCCTATGGAGTTAATGCCGATATAAATTATCACACGGTTATTTTTGAAAAGCTGAGTATTCAAATCAATCAAGCTTTTTATTATTCTAACATCACCCACCCTGTGGTGATTGATACTTCGGGAACATTGGTAACGGCACGAAACGGAAACTTTGTGGTGAATAGTTACGGTACGGATACCTATATCCGCTTTGCGTATGATGAGTTGGAATTGTATCTGGGATTTAACCACACAGAAGCAACACAAAACTATGATGCAGCTACTTATAATATGCCTTTCAATCCGAAGGATAAGTTTTCGGCTACATTGGCTTATAAAATAGAAGAGAAATGGAGGATGGGTATTGAGTCGTCAAATACGGCCAACCAATATATTTATAACAATAAAAAAGTAAGCGATATTTGGTTTATGGCCTTGATGGTGGAACGGAAGTTTAATCGAGTAGGAATCGTTTTGAATTGCGAAAATGTACTCGACACCCGACAGTCGCAATACTCACCTTTAATAGAAGGTACCACTAAAAAGCCTGTTTTTATGCCCGTTTGGGGGCCTGTAGAAGGAAGGGTGATTAATTTATCTATTAGGATAGTGATTTAAGAATGTCGATTGTTTGAATGTTTAAATAACATCAGCAAACGACTTCTCCATCTTTCGGAAGTACCATATTCCAAGGAATAAGGACAATACACTTACCACGATGGATGCGATAAATTCGTTAAGATGAAGAGGAGTGCTTCCGCCTAAAATACACCAACGAAATCCATCGATAACACCCACCATAGGATTGAGTGCATAAAGGTATTTCAAAAACTGAGGAATATCTTTGTTGTAAATAACACTACTACTAAAACCAATGGGAGATATGTATAAGCCAAATTGAATGATGAAGGGAACCACATATCTAAAATCGCGATACTTCACATTGAGGGCTGCTATGAAAAGACCTGTTCCCATAGCTGTAACGGTAGCTAAGATTAAAAATAGCGGAAGAATAAGAATTCGGTAATCGGGTACAAAATGATACCAAAAGAAAAGGGCAATAAGTATGACAAAAGAAATTAGAAAATCAATAAAACTAACAATAATGGATGAAGCAGGAACAATCAATCGGGGGAAATAGACCTTAGTAAGCAAGTTCGAATTTGCAACTAATGACCCAGCAGATTCGCTAAATGCATTGGAAAAAAATTGCCAAGGAAGCATTCCAGCACAAACCATGATGGCATAAGGCGCACCTGCTTCGGAAGAAAAGTTACCTAGTTTGTTGAACACCACAGTAAAAATTACGATGGTGATTAAAGGACGGAGAACACTCCAAAGTACCCCAATGACGGTTTGCTTGTACCTAACTAAAATATCACGCCAAGCCAAAAAATAGAAAAGCCCCCGGTAATTCCAGAGGTCTTTCCAATAGTTACTGTTTTCAGTACCTGGTCCTATTACGATACGGTGCTTACTCAAATTTATTTAGATTAATAAATCTTTATTTAGCATAATTCACTGCACGCGTCTCACGAATAACCGTGACCTTCACTTGACCTGGATAAGTCATTTCAGTTTGTATTCGTTGAGAAATATCAAATGACAATGCTTCTGCGTCTTTGTCGGTTACCTTATCACTTGATACAAGAACACGTAATTCACGACCAGCTTGAATAGCATACGTTTTATCGACACCTGGGTACGAAAGCGCAAGTGCTT
This sequence comes from Bacteroidota bacterium, assembly GCA_037131555.1. Taxonomy (GTDB): domain Bacteria; phylum Bacteroidota; class Bacteroidia; order 2-12-FULL-35-15; family 2-12-FULL-35-15; genus 2-12-FULL-35-15. The sequence goes on along the minus strand of JBAXQU010000110.1, from coordinate 5,084 downwards.
CGAGATCCTTCAATCGTTTGATGTATTGCTCAACCACCTCGCGTCTTGCACCAGGACGAGCACCACTAATGGCGTCACATACCTGAACAATCGGAGAGATTAATGTTGTCATTTCTATTTCATCATGGTGAGCACCAATCGCATTACACACCTCCGGTTTTTCCTTATACTTCTCAGCAAGTTGCATACCTAAGATAGCGTGTGGTACTTCTGGTTGATCATCAGGCACTTTACCGATATCGTGTAATAGACCAGCACGTTTCGCAACTTTTACGTTTAGGCCCAATTCAGCTGCCATGGTAGCACATAAATTAGCAACCTCGCGCGAGTGTTGTAATAAATTCTGACCGTAAGAAGAGCGATATTTCATACGACCAACCATCCTAATCAATTCTGGATGCAATCCATGAATTCCTAAATCAATGGTTGTACGTTTACCAATTTCTACAATTTCGTCTTCTATTTGTTTCTTTACTTTTTCTACAACTTCTTCAATACGCGCAGGGTGAATACGTCCATCGGTAACCAATTGGTGAAGTGCCAAACGAGCAATCTCTCTTCGCACAGGGTCGAATCCAGATAAGATAATTGCCTCAGGAGTATCATCAACAATAATCTCAATTCCGGTTGCAGCTTCAAGAGCTCGTATGTTTCGTCCTTCACGACCAATAATTCGTCCTTTCACCTCATCACTTTCAATATGGAAGACGGACACAGAGTTTTCTATGGCATGTTCAGTAGCTACTCTTTGAATGGTTTGAATAACCACTTTCTTTGCTTCTTTGTTGGCATTGATTTTCGCCTCTTCAACGATATCCTTAATATGAGACATAGCATCAGTTCTAGCCTCTGCCTTCAACGATTCTACTAATTGGGCTTTGGCTTCCTCAGCTTTCAACCCACTTAATGTCTCCAATTGCTCCACTTGGCGTTTATGAAACTTATCTACTTCCGTTTGTTTTGCATTAACCAATTCCAATTGATGCATCAAATTCTGACGCAATGCATCAAGTTCCACATCTTTACGTTGCGCACCCTCGAGCTTCTGAGCCAATGATTGTTCTTTTTGCTTAATTCTGTTTTCCGACTGTTGCACCGCCATGTTTTTTTCGTTGATAAACTTGTCATGTTCCAGTTTCAGTTGGTCAAACTTTTCCTTTGCTTGCAACATTTTAGTTTTTTTAATCACATCTGCTTCAGCTTCGGCAACCTTAAGTATACCATCGGCTTTAGTAACATTTGCTTTTTTAATTACCATGAAGGTAATTAGTGCGCCTAAGCCGATTCCAACCAAGGCAGCAGCTACAATAAGTATTAAATTGATGTCCATAAATTTTTTAAATTAATAATTGATATTACCAAATCCCATTAGTCAAAACAGACTGATACCGGGGCACTCTAAAATTGATGCGGAATATTGTTGCTTACGATTTTTTGTAAAAAAGTAAACTATATAGGAATGCTCTCTTTCTGAAGATAGTTTGAAACAAATAAGTCGAGTTGGTCAATTTCTTTTTCCAACTCTGGTGATTTGCGAGGGTTATTTAGTTGAGTTGCCAATAAGTTGAGTGCTGCCATAGCAAGTAAATCTTGCTTCTCGCGCACTGCGTAGTTATTCTCAAAATCTTTCACCTTTTCATTAATAAGATTAGCCGCCTCAAGAACGATACGCTCCTCTTCCTGTTTAATAGTAAGTGGGTAGGTGCGTCCAGCGATTAATACTTTTAATGATACTTCAGCCATAATTTATTGTTTACAAAAGTAAAAAGGGATTGTTAAATATTTGCCAACTTTAATCAATCTCTTGTTTACCTAACTTCTAATTTAAAAGAGCAATACAATTTTCAATTTCCTGCACCAGCTCATTAATCTTTTCTTTTGTTTCTGTTATTACTTGTTGTTGTTCTTCTTTTGTGTTAATTGTTAATTCTAGATTCCTTTTTTCAACCGCCTCAATCTGTAACTTTTGCTCATCAATAACATTTAACAATTTTATGTTGTCTAAAGTTAAGCGTTCGTTATCTTTTTTTAATTGTTGATGTAAATTTACTAACTTTTCAACCTTTGCCTTTAAATCAGTAATACTTAAAGTTAAATCATCCATTCCTTAATTAGTTGCTTTTTTGAATTTCACAAAGATAGTATTGTATTCAGAATAATGCAAAATAAATTTCTGTAGGCACTTTATTCAGACTATTAAGGACAACACACTTCGCCAATACTTTCCTGAATTATCTTACAGGCGAACATCAGTTCTTCTTCCGAAATGGTCAGCGGGGGAGCTATCCGCATAGAGTTCGCATTGAACAAAAACCAATCTGTAATCACACCTTTGGCTATGCATTTATCGATTATGGCTTTATTCTGTTCAAAACTCTCAAATTCTACTGAAAGTAAAAGGCCCTTGCCTTTAATCGACTTAATTCTAGGGTGATTTAATTCTCTCCTGATTATGTGCTCCTTTTTGGCGACTTCACCCATCAAATTCTCTTCCAAAAGAACAGAAAGCACAGCAAGACTGGCTGCACAGCAAACAGGATGCCCTCCAAAGGTGGTGATATGACCAAGAATAGGGTTGTTAGTGAATGAATTCATGATTTCTTTTGAGGAGACAAAGGCACCAATTGGCATTCCTCCTCCCATTCCTTTTGCCATACACAGGATGTCGGGAATTATATCAAAATGTTCGAATGAAAACAATTTACCAGTTCGACCGAAACCACATTGAATTTCGTCCGCTATTAATAAAGTTCCTGTTTGTTTGCAACGTTCACTCAAAGCTTTAAGGAAATTGTTCACAGGAACGATAGAACCTGCTTCGCCTTGGATTGTTTCTACAACCACACAAGCCGTCCGTTCGGTGATGTGATGCAAATCTTCGATTTTATTAAATCGCATTAGCTTGGTTCCTGGAAGTAAAGGGCGAAAAGCATTTTTAAATTCTTCGTTGCCCATTATACTCAGACTACCTTGTGTGCTTCCGTGGTATGCATTCTCAAATGAGATAATTTCACTTCTTCCAGTAAATCTTTTCGCAAGTTTCATAGCCCCTTCAATAGCCTCACTACCCGAATTAACAAAGTAGACAGAGTTCAAAGATTTGGGTAATAGTGAGCTTAAGAGGGATGCTAACTGAACTTGAGGACTCTGAATATACTCGCCATAAACCATGAGGTGCATGTACTTATTGACCTGATTGATGATTGCAGATACAACTTTCGGATGACGGTGCCCTACATTACTTACAGAGATACCAGCGATTAAATCGATGTACTGTTTCCCATTAACATCGGTAAGGTAAATTCCTTCAGCTTTAACTATCTCAAGAGCCAAAGGCATATCTGTTGTTTGTGCTAGATGGTTAAAGAATAGTTGACGTTGTGTGAGCATGCGGCAAATGTATGAAAAAGGTTTCAGTGCGGTGAAAGTCAAAAGGTATAATCCGTCTCGAAAAACAATTCAACTGACGTTAATTATCATTTTACGTCCTTTCCCATCCTAGCGAAATTGACGAACCCTTCGTTAAATTCCTATATTCGCGGTATCCAATCTTTGCATCTCGCTTACTTCTATACTTACAAAACTAAACTCATCCGTTACTCTTCCTGTTAGCAGATAACATCCCGGACCAATAAACGGATATTGTTTGAGGGAAGGAGGAAAATGAACGGTGTCAATCCACATTCCTTCTGTGTCAGTAAATGTACCGAAACACATTCGATCTCCTTTGGATGTAGCCGTGTTTTTATATGTTACCAGATATCCCACTATGCTTACTGTTTTGCCGATAGAGTTACTCAACACCTTTGCGGTAGTTGTTGTGGGTAGTTTGTCTTTCAGCATTTCGAAAGGAGAACAGAGCGGGAAACCCAATAGCTCCAATTCATCAAAAGCATCATCCAGTTTATTGTCTTCAAGCTTTGGCAATTTCCAACTTGGAGGTTTCACTTCAAATAATTCGGCAACTTTTTCCGGTTTTTTTAAATGATTAATTAGCATGTATATCTCCCACAAGAGTTCTTTTTTGTTTTTAGTTGTAAAACTAAACGCACCCACCCGAATCAACAAACGAATTTGTTCGAGCGAAATGGGAACACGTTTTATGAAATTGTGAAGGTCGGTGAAAAGGCCGTTCTGCTTACGTTCCTTTATAATAGTTACAACATGATGTTCTTCCAGTTCAGCAATCAGGTTTAAACCTAAATAAATGGTTGTATCTTTAATAATGCATATTACATCGCTGTTGTTCACACAAGGAGGTTTAATTGTGCCGTTATGCATACGGGCTTCGTGCAGATACAATTCCTTTCGGTAAAACCCTCCGCCATTGTTGAGCGTAGCAACCATATACTCCAAAGGGAAATATGTTTTTAAATATAAAGCCTGATAACTCTCTACTGCGTAACTTGCCGAGTGCCCCTTGGAAAAGGCGAAGTTGGCAAAGCTTTCTATCTGTGTCCAGATTTCAAGAATGGTTTTTTCGTTATGATTCTTCTTCCGGCAATTTTCAAAGAACTTTTGACGAACTAAATTAAACTCGTTTCGTTGTTTGAATTTCCACGACATTCCCCTTCGTAAATAATCGGCTTCGGTTAATGTTAATCCGGCAAATAAATGCGCCACCTTAATTACATCTTCCTGATAAACCATTACTCCGTAAGTTTCTTCGAGCAAATCATATAATTCGGGCAACTCCTCTCTTGCCGTTTTACGTCTGTTCTCATCGCGATAACGAAGAATATATTCCCGCATCATTCCGCTTTTGGCTACTCCTGGGCGAATGATGGAGCTAGCTGCTACCAGCCGTAAGTAATCATCAGCATTTAATTTAGCCAGCAACATTCGCATGGCAGGAGATTCTACATAAAAACAACCTATTGTTTTTCCTTTTCGTAGCAGGACTTTCACATTATCGTCTGATGTAAATTTCTTGATATCGTGTATATCTATCTCTGTATTTTTATTCTCTTTAATAATGTCAACTGCATCTTTTATTTTGCCCAATCCGCGCTGACTAAGAATGTCGAACTTGGCCAAGCCAATATCTTCGGCTTCCAGCATACTAAACTGAGTGGTAGGGTATC
>JBAXQU010000109.1:0-9419 GCA_037131555.1 Bacteroidota bacterium | reverse complement strand
GGTTGGTAGTGCTATAACTGAAAAATCTGACCCTGATAGAGAATATGCAGAATGCTTACTCAAAGCAAAAGCTATGCTTGAAGTATTAACAAATAAAAATCAAGAGCTCTTCTAATGAGTTATAATCAACTTTCTCAGTTGTAACTGGCATCTATCATTCAACTGGCGAGACAAATCAGAGACTTTACAAATATAAACACCGGATGAGATATTTTCTGTATCAAGTGAAAAAACATTAGAATTAATTTTTTCGGTTACGATTTTCTGCCCATAAACATTATAAATCTCTACTAAATAAATCGAACTATAATCACTTCTAATAATAATATTCAGAATACTATTTGCAGGATTTGGTTGCAGAGAAAAATTCCAATGAGGATTCGTGTTTAATTCGTTAACAGAAATTAAACTTGCAACCCCGTTAAAAAAAATTACTCCACCCTGGTAGTTACCAATAATTAAATCGGAGTATCCGTCATTATTTAGATCAGCAATATTTGGAGCAGTACGAGTTCCTTCCCAAATGTTTTGAAAAAGAGAATCCACCATTCTAAACTGACCATTAGTATTATTATCAATGCTGTCATATAATCTTAAAAATCCTGATTCTTCACCAACAAACATTTTAGTGATGCCATTAATTTTAAAAAGACAAGGATAACTATAGCCAGTTACGTTTGTCCCTCTAACATTGACCCCTCCAAAAAAATTACTCGCAGAATCGAGCAATGGAATCGGAGTTACTCCATTTCCGACATTATGAAAATGACTTAATTTTCCGTTTCGCCCCCCAACAATCAAATCATTTTTTCCATCATTATCGACATCAAAAATTTGCGGTGTGGCAAAATCTCCAATATCAATAATATTATTACTCACGTTTTTTAAATTTATTTGAGTCATTACAAAGTGAGATAATACACCAAAAGTAGTTGAACTAGCAACATTTTCGAAATAAGCTAATTTCCCATCAGAATGGCCAATTATCATATCCGCATCTCCATCACCATCCATATCACCAAAAGTTGGAATCATAGAATGCATATATATAGTATCTGGAGGGTTAATTGCGTAATTAATGTCAATCACTAATTTACTTATTGGTATTCCAGTATTATCAAATCCGTCATAATCTCTTGATACTAACTGGAAATGTGGATGAGAAGGACTCCCTATATTATGAAATTGAGCAATTTTGCTTTTCGGGCCAAGAGGATCGAAATATCCTGAATTTCCAATAAACAGATCCAAAAGACCATCGTTGTCATAATCAAAAAAAACTGGATAAGCGCCCTCTCCAACTTCAATCATATTGTCCTGAAGAAAATTATATTGCTGAAATTGGAAGTTGGGAATTGCATTACTACCTATGTTTTTATAATACAGTAATGAATTGAAGTCCTCGGAAGCACTGGGAGAATTTGGACTCACAAGTAAATCCTTTACACCATCATTGTCTACATCCTGATAAAAAGCACATGGAAAAAGATTTAAATTCACTGCTGAAGTTGACAAATTATTCGAAGGGAAGGCTGGGTCATTAGCTATAAAATTACTCATATTTGAACTACCACCATTTGTCATCATTGTAAGATTATTGAACAACACACCTCCGACAATCAATTCTCTTGCCCCATCTCCATTTAAATCGATACACAGTTCGCAATTGCCAGAATGGCGGTCGGCAGATTTACTTCCATCGTTAATTACAGTCATTTCTGGGTTAATAACATTATTCAGGCATGTATCATGCAATTGAAATACATTACTCAATGGGCTCTCTTGAGCAAAACCCCAGCAACGATTTCTTACCTGAAAAATCAAACTATCACATCCAAAACCATTTTCTTGACTTTGATTTTGATGAAATTCTACACCAACTCCATTATTTGCGAAAGTGAGAACATCCAAATCTCCATCGCTGTCCACATCTGAAATGGCAGGAATATCAACAGCACTAACGTAAAGATTATAAGGTGAATTGAAAGGCGGCCCTGAATTAGGATTGTATACTGACTTTTGTTGTGTAACAATTTTAAGAAAAGACAAACCTCCCACTATCGTTGAAGTGTTTTTGTAAATATCAATTCCACCACCCAAATCGGAATATGAAAAAATATCTTCTTTGTTATCACAATTAAAATCTATGAGCAAGGCCCAATCGTGAAGTTTTGGAAAAATGGATTCGAATTCTGGAGCGTATTTGTAATCCACAGTATTTGCAGTTCCTCTATTTATAAATGTTCTGATTTTATTACCAGTTCTATCAAATAAAAAAAGGTCTTTTATTCCATCCATGTTCAAATCAATGGTGGAAGCTTGAATAAAATTTAGACCTCCAGCCCAAGGATTTAATAAATTATTCCCATTGATATTAACAGGAATACTATCCGAACGTTTAAAATAGGGTTGAGCCAAAGATTTACTATTAAAGAATAAGTATATTGACAGAATAAATAATGTGATGAATCTTTTCATTTCTTATTTAATAATCCACAAAACTAATCAAAATTTTTGTGTTATCACTCATAAAAACGTAACTCGCATTTCTTCCTCTTAAACTAGTACACATGTGTATTCCTCATCCATAATGTCTGTCTTTACTCTGATTCTTACAAATTTACTCTTTATATTACAATTAATAATTCAATTTAGCCAAAGTTTTTGATCTTATATTTGAGTTTTTTCTGATTTGTGTTAAAAAAATTAGAATTTACACAATAATATAAAAAACTTCACGTTATTAAGAAAAACTTTATTACTTTAGCCCAACGAAAACTTTTACAAAATTAAATATTAAGAATTCCTCATTTATAAAGAATATTATTTGAAACACACCTACCCGTAAAAGTTACTATTATTCGGTTTTACCCTTAAGTTCTTGTTCTTTTAATTACTGTATAAAAAATGCAATATCAATTCCTACGTAGAATTGTGATGAACAGCTATTGTCTCATTAACTTTTTTGCTTAAGCAAATTAAGGCCTATCTGCATTTATTTTTACATCTAACTAATGTTAAAACTAATATTGATTATCGAGTAATTGACTTTAATCTGTAAATTTGAAACTATAATTTTTGAAATGAAAACACGTATTGCATTCTTACTTTTGGTAACTATAAATATAGTTGCTTTTGGACAATCGAAGATTTCGGACAATAGAACTTCTTCTATGTACCACATTAACTGGCAAACACCAGCAAGTATTAAAGTTTCTGAAACTAAAACAAATCACTATTTGTTTTTTACTGACGCAAGTTATAGCGAAAGTGACGGAATTTTACCAAGATACAGTAAGAGAGTGAAACTAGCAAATGGACAAAATTTTAATGTTGATCTTGAAAATGCAAACTATCAAAATTTAACGGATGCAGAGGCCGCATTAATTAACGATTCAAAATTTATCGGCAATTCCATCACTATAAAGTCAACAGTTAGTGTCATTCGGAAACAGAGTATAGGAACGGTTTCATTTATTCCTTTACGCAAAAATCCACTTACCGGAAAAATTGAAAAATTAGTTTCTTTCAATCTTTCAATCAAACCTTACGTTTCTGAAAAATCTGGAGGGCGGTCAGTTCACACCTACGCTTCTCATTCTGTACTTCAAACAGGGAAATGGTATAAGATTGCAATTGCTAATGATGGTATTTATAAAATAGACTATTCTTTTTTACATAATTTAGGAATCGATATGACAACTTTAAATCCTGACAACATTAGAATTTATGGAAATGGAGGTGGTATGTTATCGGAGTTAAATTCAGTAGCTCGACCAGACGACTTACTTGAAAACGCTATTACTGTTCATAATGCGATTACTGGTGTTTTTGGGTCGAATGATTATGTTTTGTTTTACGGAAAAGGACCTAATACATGGAGTTATAACAATGCTAAGGTACCGAAATTTCAACATACACTTAATTTGTATTCCGATTCGGCTTATTATTTTATTACAACTGATTTAGGATCAGGGAAACGAATTCAATCGCAACCTTCTTCATCGCAAGCCTTAAACCCTCTTAACAACTCGGTTTGGTCTTTTGACGATTATGGTTTTCATGAATTAGATGCAACCAACTTTATTAAATCTGGACGTCAATGGTTTGGTGAGTATTTTGACAATATAGCTGCATATAATTTCTCATTTGCTTTTCCAAATATTGATGCTACTTCAACTGCGACTGTAAAAGCAAATATTGCTTCTCGAAACATGAGTGGAAGTTCCCTATTTACATTGACGTGTCAATCTGCTACTAGTGGTCATACCATACCTTCTACTTCAGGTGACCCCTATGTTTATGTTGGCACAGATACTATTACCTTCATGCCAAGTTCATCTCCTATATTAACCGTAAATGTTACAAAACAGACTCCCGATGCAGTAGGATGGTTGGATTATATTGAAGTGAACGCTAGAAGGCAATTAACAATGGTTGGGAGTGGCGATCAAATGATATTCAGAGATTCGAAAAGCATGGGTACAGGTAATGTTGCACAGTTTAATGTGACTTCCTCTCAACCCATTCAAATATGGGATATCACCGACCCTTCTAATGTTGCCCTCCAATCAACAACAATTACTGGAAATCAAACACAATTTGTATTACCTACCGATAATTTAAAACAATTCATTGCGTTCACTGGTGGAAGTTACTTTACCCCGTCAAAAGTTGGAGAGGTTGTTAATCAGGATTTACACTCGCTATCAAATAAAGATTTTATCATTATTACTCATCCAAATTTTTATGATGCGGCTGTTCAATTAGCTTCTTTTCATGAAACTAGAGATTCGATATATTCGAATATAGTGACACCACAACAAATATATAATGAATTCTCGTCAGGGGCACAAGACGTTACTGCTATTCGCGATTTTCTAAAAATGTTTTATGATAGGGCTGGTTCTAATGTCAATCAAATTCCGAAATACCTTTTGCTTTTTGGTGATGGCTCTTACGATAACAAACAACGCTTTAGTAACAATACCAATTTTATTCCTACTTATGAATCAACCAACTCTACTTTGCTCACAGGTTCTTATGTTTCGGATGACTTCTATGGTTGTTTGGACGATAGCGAAGGAGCTATGGTGGATGGAGTAGACGCGGTAGACATTGGCATTGGACGTTTTCCTATTCAGTCGAAAACGGATGCACAGAATGCGATAAATAAAATTTTTAGTTATAAAAAAGTTGGTGTAGCCCCTACCACTTCTACCGTTAACTCCTGCTCTAGCCTATCAGCAGGCTCTCCGTTTGGCGATTGGCGAAATGTTGTCTGCTTTATAGCTGATGATGAAGATGGTGATTTGCATTTGGACCAAGCCAATTCGATGGCTACTTATGTTCATGATTCAGTAAGCGAATACAATATCGATAAAATATATTTCGATGCCTATGTACAAGAAGCTACTCCAGGTGGGGATAGGTATCCTGGCGCATCTGATGCTATTACAAAACGAGTAGAGAAAGGCTGCTTAATTATGAATTACACTGGACATGGTGGCGAAGTGGGCATTGCACATGAGCGAGTGGTTGAAGTTTCACAAATCAACTCGTGGAAAAACATTAATAACATGCCATTATTTTTTACTGCCACTTGCGAACTTAGTAGATATGATGATCCCGAACGAATCTCGGCTGGAGAATATATGTTTTTGAACCCAACTGGTGCGGGTATAGCTTTATTTACAACTGTTCGCGAATCGTATGCTGGCCCTAACTTTGGATTAAATTCTTCTTTTTACCATGCTGCCTTCAATCCTATTAATGGAAAGATGCCTCGATTGGGAGATTTGTATCAAATCATAAAAGACCTACCTGATGGATGCTCTCTAAATGGACGAAATTTCACTTTACTTGGCGACCCTGCCTTGACTTTAAATTACCCTAAATATGATGTATCTACCGATTCTATTTTTTCTCACCCTGTTTCTTCTAGTATATCCGACACGTTAAAAGCATTGTCAACAGTTACTATTAGTGGTTATGTACGAAACAAGAGTAATGCAATTTTATCTAATTATAACGGAGTAATTTACCCAACAGTATACGACAAAGCCCAAAACATTACTACACTATCGAATGATGGAACAGCTGCTAATCAGAGTCCTCCTCGAACGTTTCAACTTCAAAAGAGTGTATTATTCAAAGGGAAAGTGAGTGTTACCAATGGTCATTTTAGATTTACGTTTATTGTCCCTAAAGATATTGCTTATAATTATGGAATGGGGCGCATCAGCTATTATGCCGAAAATGGAAATGAAGATGCAAATGGTTATTATGATAAAGCGGGTATATGTTGTATCACGAACAATCATGCTAACGATGTGACGGGACCTGATGCAAAACTTTACCTAAATGATACAAAGTTTGTTTTCGGTGGGATGACCAACGAGAGCCCTGATTTATATACTATCCTGAAAGATGAAAGTGGTATAAATACTGTGGGTAATGGTATTGGGCACGATCTTACTGCTATACTCGATGGAAATACCGCCAACTCAATTATCCTTAATGATTATTATCAATCGGATTTGAATAGCTACAAAAGCGGTTCGGTGCGCTATCCTTTTTCTAGTTTAGCTGAGGGCAATCATACATTAAAATTAAAAGTCTGGGATGTGTATAACAATTCGTCAGAAACGTATACCGAATTTATTGTATCGAAATCAGCCGAACTTGCCTTGAACCATGTATTGAATTATCCTAATCCGTTTACCACGCACACTCAGTTTTATTTCGAAGAAAACCAATGCTGCCAAGTGCTTGATGTGCAGATTCAGATTTTTACCATATCCGGTAAAATTGTTAAAACCATTGATAAATTTGTGACTGCCGAAGGTTTCCGTTCCGAACCTATTGATTGGGATGGAAGAGACGACTTTGGTGACAAGATTGGACGAGGAGTATATATTTACAGGTTAAAGGTTAAAACAAGTGTAGGTTCAACGGCTGAGAAGTTCGAGAAACTGGTAATTTTAAATTAATAACTGTATACTTAAATTATTAAATTTGCATCCCTTAAAATAAAAACGAATGACATTGTCAACAATTTTCAAGAAAACAATTATTACAACTTCGGTTGTTTTCGCTATTATAAATTCAGGATTAGCTCAGTCGGGAAATTACAATTCCCTTGCTGGTCAGCAGGTGAATAATAACCTAAACACCATCACTACTGCTGTTCCTTTTTTAATCATCACGCCCGATTCGCGGGCTGGAGGAATGGGCGATGCAGGTGTGGCTTCTTCACCAGACGTAAACGCTATTCATTGGAATGCTTCGAAACTTGCATTTGAAGATAAAAAAATGGGGATTGGAGTTTCGTACACTCCTTGGTTGCGTGCCTTGGTGCCTGATATCAATTTGGCTTACCTTTCGTGGTATTACAAAACTAAGAAAAGAGGTACTGTGGCTGCTTCGCTTCGTTATTTTTCTCTTGGCGACATTACATTTACCGATATAAATGGAAACACCATTGGTCAGTTTCGACCTAATGAATACGCCATTGATGTAGCTTACGGAGTGAAACTTGCGAAACAATTCTCGGTGGGTGGTGCTGTGAGGTTTATCAACTCAAATTTAACTGGCGGAACATTTGTAGACGGTGCTGCTACTAAACCGGGACGTGCTGTGGCAGTTGATATATCTGCGCTGTGGAGAAATGATAAAATAAGATTTAGCGGAAAACAAAAAGCAATTGCTGCCATTGGTTTAAACATTTCGAACATTGGTTCTAAAGTTTCTTATTCCGACCGTGTGTCGAACGGAATAGCTTCTTCCAATTTCCTTCCTATTAATATGCGTTTGGGCGCTTCGCTTACTTTCGAGATGGATGATTACAATTCTATATCCATTGAAGTGGATGCCAATAAACTGTTGGTACCTACTCCTCCTGTTTATAAACATAATATTGTTACCGACACCAATGGTGTTCAGGTTGATAAAGGTGTTCTTTACGATGCTAGTGGTTCGCCTGTGGTATTGCTTGGCAAAGACCCTAACCGTGGTGTTACTGAAGGTATATTCGGTTCGTTTAACGATGCTCCGGGTGGAACTAAGGAAGAGCTTCGCGAAATTAATTATGGTGCAGGATTGGAATATTGGTACAACAAACTATTCGCAGTGCGTGCTGGTTATTTCTACGAAAGTCCTTACAAAGGCAATCGTAAGTTTTTCACACTGGGTGCTGGTGTTAAGTACAATGTATTCGGTCTCGACTTTGCTTATTTAATTCCTACTCAACAACGAAATCCATTGGAAAACACCTTGCGATTTACACTTACTTTCGATTTCGATGCTTTCAAAGCACAGAACGAAGCTACAGGGGAATAATTCATCTAGTTGTTGGTTGTTGGGAGTCCTGAGTATTGGGTGTTAGAACAATTGATGCGAACAAGATTTCATAAAAATAATTCATGAAAATAAAAGTTGGTTTTGGTTTCGATGTTCATCAGTTGCAAGAAGGAAGGCCTTTTTGGCTAGGAGGCATCCTGCTCAACCATACAAAAGGTGCTGTTGGACATTCGGATGCTGATGTGATGATACATGCCATTTGCGATGCCTTGCTTGGTGCTGCTGGCATGCGCGACATAGGATTTCATTTCCCGAACTCCGACTCGAAATTCAAAAACATTGATAGCAAATTATTATTGGCCGAAGTGATGAACTTGCTGAAAAAAGAAAATTACTCCATTGGTAATATCGATTGCACCTTGGTGCTCGAACAACCAAAAATCAATCCTCATATCGATACCATGAAACAAGCCTTGTGCCCTTTGCTAGGTATAGAACTCAGCGACCTTTCGATAAAAGCTACCACAAACGAAACCCTTGGCTATGTAGGCCGCGAAGAAGGAGTTTGTGCTTATGCTGTGGTGCTTATTCAGAAAGAATAATTACATCCTAATAGTTGGGATTTTTGAACTAACAATCAATTTCTATCATCTCACATCTGCAATAGTGCTTTCCGCAACTAGCGGGTGATATGAACTAACACTAAACCTGATTTAAATCACCCTTCTTACACACTTTATTTTCGTACGTTTGCTCAAGTTATATTTCTTATTTTTCCAATTCGAAATGATAACAAGATGAAGGGACGCAACTGTTAGTAGCCCTTTCAACAAAAGTAAATTAATCAATCAACAGAAAATATTTTATGAATTTATTAGTATCAAAAGCAGAAACTTTTCTCAAGCAATGTTATTCCGAAAACGAATGGGATAACTTGGAAAAAAGATTAACAGAAGTAAAAGATGAAATAGCCCGCACGGGCACTTACGTTCACACCGCTCTTGAATTGGAGCATGGAGCAAAGATAGCCTGGCGAAACAGCAACCGATGTATAGGAAGGTTTTTCTGGAAAAAACTTTCGGTGAGAGACCAACGCCACCTGACTACTGAAAAAGAAA